>NZ_JBEXSX010000023.1:0-125800 GCF_040613835.1 Streptomyces sp. NPDC006207
CAGATACGACAAGCGCGGCTACGTCTACCTCGGCACCGCCACCGCAGCAGCACTCGCCATCTGGCTCCGCACATGATCGCCCGGACAAGTCCTAGCCCGCTCAGCCCTTCTTGGACTGCTCACCGGCCGCCAGGTCCTGCTTGGTGCCCGACAGAGCCTCCTCGAACCGGTCGGCGCTGACTCCGAGCTTCTTCGCGATCGCCGCGAACTGCGGGCCGTGCGGGTCGAGGCCGCCCGGCCGGTCGGCCAGCGCGAACAGCTCCCCGACCGCTCGCTCCGCCGCGACGGTGCCGACCCCCAGCCGGTCAGCGACGCCCTTCGCGAAGAGCTTCACATCGGCGTCGTCGTCCGGTCCCCGGTGCTTGATGACGACCTTGCCGTCGCCCGGCTTGCCTTTGCCCGCGTGCTTGTCGTTCACGACCTGCTTGCCGAGGGCCCGCTTGGTCTCACCAAGGGCCCTCTCCAGGCGGTCAGGACTGACCCCGAGCTTCTTCGCGATCGCCGCGAACTGCGCGCCGTCCGGGTCGACGCCGCCGGATCGGTCGGACAGCGCGAACAGTTCCTTGACCGCCTCCTGCGCGGACGCCAGGCTCACCCCCAGCCGAGCGGCGACGCCCTTCGCCAGGGCCTCCGCGGTCCGTGCCCGGTCCTCCGTCGGCTTCCCCGGCTTCCCGCCCTTGTCCGGCTTGCCCTTCGCCGTCGCGGCCACGACCGCCTCGGACTTGGCCGGGCCGGGCGACGGGGCCGCAACCGCGGACGCCGTCAGGCAGGCCACCGCGGCGGCCGCACCCGCCACGGTGATCCAACGCGCCCTACTGCTCATACCTGGTCTCCTTCGAACTCCCAGGGCGGTCCGGCGGCTGCCGGCGCCCACGGCCGAGAAGACCATCAGGAACTCAAGGAAACTCTCAGGGAACCTTAGGCCGGCCTTAGAGATCACCTGCTCCCGGTGAGCCGACCCTGCGGCTCGAACGAGGTGAGCCCAAGAGCCTGGGGAACGAGCGGCAGGCCCAACGACTGCGGGGGAAATGGGGCTTCGGGTGTGCCGGCCTGGCGGCTTGTGCGCGGTCGAGCGGTGTCGCGGACGGTCAACGTGACTGCTGAAGCCGTAAAGCGGTGGACAGCCTTACGGCGCTGGGCGAGCATCTCCGCGATGACCAGTGAACCTCACTCCGCCCCCAAACGCGTCCGCTTCGTCGAGCTCAGCGCAAAGGCGCTACGGGCGCTGTCCGAGGGTGACCTCGCAGGCGGCAGCGCCGAAGCCGGGGTCGCCCTCGACGAGTACTTCGTCTCCGACCGGGCCCGCGGGATCTTCGGCTATCGCGCCGGCCAGCTAGCCGCGGACCCGTCTGCCGCGCCCTGGATCGTACGGGCCGCGGTGTCCGAGCCGGACGGGGCCGTCGTCGGCGACGCCGGGTTCCACGGGCCGCCGGACGAGGCCGGGACGGTCGAGGTCGGCTACACCGTCGTGCCCGGGTACCGCCGCCAGGGCTATGCCCGCGCCATGCTGGCAGCGCTGCTCGTCCGGGCCGCCGCCGAACCCGGTGTCAGGACCGTGCGGGCCACTGTCAGATCCGACAACCACGCCTCCCTGGCAACCATCGCGGGCTTCGGTTTCACGTGCGTCGGCGAGCGGGGGAACGAGCGCGACGGGCGCGAGCTCGTCTTCGAGGTTCCCGCTGACGCGATCCAGGCCGAGTAGCCGTACGGCCGTGGCTGGCGCCGCAAGCGTCCGGTCGGGCCGTGACCTGCCCGCAGGCCCGTCATGGACTCCGGGCCTCCGTCTCCGGCAAACGCAGGCAGAACACCGTCAAGACCACCACGTTCAGCGACGGCCAGGGCCTCTACCGCTGTCCGGCCTTGCGCATGACCTGGTTGGCGGCGGCCTTCTGCAAGAGGCCGTAGGCGAGGGCCGGCAGCAGCAGATGCGGCCGGTCAGGCAGCGCCGTGGAGATCAGGACGGCGCTCGCGTTGCTGTTGTTCGCCGGCCGGTCGAGGGGCCGGCGGGCCGTACAAACTGCTCCGGCCCCTGCCCGACAAGAAGTCAGGCAGGGGACGGACGTTGGTAGCGGGGACGGGATGTGAACCACGCGACCTCTGGGGCGTGAGCCCAGCGAACTACCCACTGCTTGTGCGGCAGGCCGCCCAGCGGCGCTGTTCAGGCAGCGCTGGCAGTCGGCCGGACGATGATCTCGCTGACGTCGACCTCCCAAGGCCGGCTGATACTTAACGCGCAGCGGAGCGTCGCGTGCCCTGCACGTCCATCTCTGGCTGGTTCAGTCCTCGTCCGGCACCGCGACCGCCCCGTCCCGGCCGTGCATCCGGTCGAAGACCGGGTTGGCGGCTGACGAGTTCCGCTCCATCATGTCGGCTTCCTGAGTGCGGCCTTCGGCTCGAAGGGTGCGGATCACGTCGTGGGCGACAGCGGCCTCGTTCCACTCGTACGAACCGGACCTGTAGACCTCCAGCGCGGCGTCGAAGTCGCCATGGGCTTCCGGGTATCGGCCGAGTTCACGGTAGGCCACCCCCCGTAAGTGACGTGCCATGGCACCCGCGTAGGCATCGCCGGCTGCAGCGCAGGCGTCCACGGCGTGAGTGAGCGGCGCCTCGGCGTCCTGGGGACGTCCGGCACGCAGGTGCAGCCAGCCGACGTCCCGCTGGGTGTGCGCCACCCACATCTCATTGCCGAGCTGCTCGAACAACGCGATCGCCTCGCGGGCGGTGGCGGCGGCCTCATCGGGCTGTCCCATGCCGGCGAGGACGCGGATACGGGCGTTGTTCACCCGGCCCACCCACAGCCGCTCGCCCATCGGGCCGAAGATGCCCTCCGCCCTGCTGTAGCAGTCGCTCGCCTTCTGGCGCTCTCCGAGGAGCCGGTAGATCTTGCCGAGGGCGTACTCGGTGGCTCCCTCCCAGCGGCGGTCACCGAGGAGCCTGAAGTCGTCCCTGGCGGAATCGAGCAGCGGGGCGGCCTCCGCCGGGCGGCGCAGATAGCCCAGTGTCTCGGCCAAGGTGCGCCGCAGACGTGCCTGAGCCCTTAGGTCGCCCGCCTCTTCGGCGATGCGCAAAGCCTCCCGCTGGCTCTGCTCGGCCAGCTCCGGTTTGCCACGCCAGCGCTGGAGCTCGCCCAGCAACTCGAGGGAACCGAGGGTGTGCCAGGAGTCGCCGGCCGTGCGGAGCCGGTCCACCGCGATCGTCATGCCGTCGAGGGCGATGCGGTAGTCGTCCTTCATGGAGTGCGCCCGGGCAACGAGCATCGCGTCCCGCGCTTCTGAGACCCCGTCCGCTGAGCTCCCCGCTGCATCGTCGCCGTTCGGGCCCAGGAGCGAAAGCACCCTGTCCGGGTTTCCCTCGGCCAGGGCGGCCCTGGCGCGTGCCCTGCGGAGACCGGCCAGCACCCGCGACCGGGTTTCTCCAGGAGCATTGAAGAGCCAGTCGGCGGAGTTCGGGGCCAAAGTGATGTCGTCGAGGAAGTAGGACAGCCCCTCCCCGATCTCCGCCGCCACCGTGTTCAGCCCGAGGTTCCGCGCACGCTCGATCGCCCAGAACAGACGGTCCTGCTCTCCGGCGACCCACTCGGCGGCCGTCGTCGGAGAGTCACGGAGGTCCGTCACGCGATCGGGGTCGATCTCGGAACGCAATTCCGGGGCGCGCTGAGCCGCCCAGTGGACAACGGCGTCCCGGTAGGCCCGGACCAGGCGTTCCTCCGAAGCGTTCCGTTCCTCCGGCGGCAGTTCCTCGTACTGGCGTGCAGCGAAGACACGGATCAGGTCGTGGATGCGGTAGCTGCTTTCGGAGCCGCCGCCTTCCCCGTCCCGTGTCTCCATCATCGCGACCTCGACCAGTTCGTCGCCCGCCGTGACGCCGGCCCCGCGGGTCGCCTCGATCCGGGCGAAGTGCCAGTCCGTCAAGCGACCTGCAGGCAGGGAGGCGAGCATGGCGAAGGAGGCACGAGTGGTCGGCGTGAGGCCCTGGAAGCTGAAGATGAGGCAAGCGGTCAGGCTGCGGTTCTCGAACTTCAGGTGGTCCAGGCGGCTCCTCTCGTCCTCCAGGAGCATGCGCATGCGGGCGAGACTGGAGCCGGAACGCTGCTTCAGCTTGCAGCCGACCAGCCGCAGGGCCAGAGGGAGGTTGCCGCAGAAGCGGACGATGTCCATCGCCGCCGCCAGCTCGGCGGCGATGCGTTCCTGCCCCGCGTAGTGGGAGAGCACGGCAAGTGCGTTCTGGTCGTCCGGCAGATGCACCGCGACGGGCTCCCGCTGGGTGGTGCTGTTGAGGGAGAGCACCCGCCTGGAGGTGATCAGGACCGAGCACCCGGCGCCCGTGGGCAGCAGAGGCTCGATCTGATCCGTACCGTGCGCGTTGTCCAGGAGGACGAGCAGCCTCTGGTCGGCGGTGAGCGTCCGGAACATCGCCGCTCGCTCGTCGGCGGAGTCCGGCATGTCCTCCCGCGCCACGTGCAGGCTGCGGAGCATGTGGGCGAGGGCGTCCGCGGTGCTCCTCGGAGTCGCCCTGTCACCGTGGAGGTCGAGGTAGATCTGGCCGTCCGGGTAGGCGTCCTTCACCTCGTGCGCGGCATTGAGCGCCAGGGTCGTCTTGCCCACGCCGGGCTGACCATGGACGACGATGAGCTTCGACTGGCTCTGGAGGCCGCTTGAGGGGAGCGTGCGGTTGCCGGGTGCGGGCACGTCTCGCAGGTGGGCGAGTAATCCGTCCAGGGCAGTGGTGTCGCCCGCCAGCGTTTCCCGGGTGGGAAGTTCACGGGGAGGCAGCGCCTGGGGCGCCGACTCCGGGGCAGGCACCGGTTCCTCGGCATGCTGGGCTCTGAGTGTCCCGTACGCGCCCAGGCCGGCCGCGATCACAGCCGCGCCGCCGCAGACAGCCCACGCGGTATGGCCTTTGAACACGTCGAAGATGATGTCGCCGGTGAGGCCCAGTCCGGCGACCACACCGGTCGCGGCGGCCACCAGCAACGTGTTGCGGCGTGCAGCGACTTGTCCCGACACGCGGCCTCCCCCGAGTTTCGCCGGTGCCCGATCGTACCGGCTCTCGTGGCAGGTGCGGGTAGCCAGGTCGGGGCCGGTCACACGGGCCAATGTCGCACCCAATGGCGAGCGTCGGCTGACAGCGGGTTGAGTGAACATGGCGAGTCACGCACTGGGGGTTTTCGTCCCGGTGGGCTGTGCGGCCAGGTGCTGAGGTGACGGAGGCACGTGTGCCGCCTTTCGGTCACCGATCAGCGAGAACCGGCCGATGCCCGGGTGGATGCGGTTACACCCTTCCGATGCGAACGCGCGTTCCCGTAATCTTCCTTTCTGCATGATCAAGGGGGCAGGCCTCCCGTCACCTGAGGGCAACACCCCCGTCATGGCCCCGGCTGGGGCGGCTTCAGCGCGCATACCGGGCCGGTGACCAGAGGCCGAAGGCGGCTTCCGTGACCGAGGGGACCACATTGGACTTCGACGCTGCAGTGTTGCGCCCTGCCGGCCGTTGCATCGGCCGGGCGCTGGCGGTCGTGGCCGCGACCGCTCTCGCGGCCGGATGCGGCCCGTCGGAGGGCAAGCCGTCCGCGGCTCGCACGACGTCACCGGCCCCGCTCGTCGTGGTGACGGCTCACCCGAGCCCGTCGCGGTCCGAAGCCGAGCCGCGGGGCGGCGGAACAGGCGACGCGGGGACCGCCGCTTTCAAGGACGGGGTCATGGTGCGTGAGCCCGTGCTGAAGGAGACAGGCGACGCCTTCCGGGTCGGCGTGAGGGTTGTCAACACACGCTCCGCACCGGCCAGGATCCGTGCCGTCGTCCGGCTGACCGGACCGTGGGGATACAACGCGGTGCTCGATGTGCAGACCGACGTTCTGCAGTACGGCGAGTCCCAGGACGGCGTCTACACCGCGCACGACCCGACTGAGGGTGCGGTGATCCCCGACCGGCCGACGGTCGTCGTGGTCGAGGTCACCCGAACCCGGGTGTGACGCTCCGCGTCTCATCTCACCGCCCCGGCCGCGGGCCCGCGCGGATTCACCGAGAAGTGGGTCTGCCGACGCCGATCGCGCCGCTCCGTGGTGTCCGGCCCGCCCTGAACGTCCGGGTACCGGCTGCCGTCCCGGCTCATCCGGCCTTCCCCCTCCTGGAGGCCGGCAGTGGCAGGCTGGTGGGCATCTGCGTCCCTGCCAAGCCAGTGCGTCGGGGAGAGGGGCGCCGATGGGCAGCGCCGTGCGGTAATCCCCTTGAACGGGCGCCAGTAGACGTGCAGGCTTGCGCGGTGATTCCCGTGCTGGCCCCTGGCTTTCTGAGCTGGGACGAGGCGGACCCCACCCGTCATCCCTTCGACAGCGCGTCGGCAGCGCAGGTGGTGCCTTCGCTCGGGCCGGCCGGGCGTGTGCCCCGCCGCCCTGACGTTGCTTCGGCCAACCCGGCAGTGAGTGCCTGGAGCCGCGGCGAGGGCAAACTCTGGGCCGACGCCATGTCGCATGTCCTCGTGGAGCGCTATGGCCGCTGGGCCGTGGGCTGGCGCTGGGCGCACGACGAGGGCGACTTCGACGGCGGGCCGGTCGGGAACTGGTGCTGCCCCCGTCACTCGATCACCACTCCGGACGAGACGCTCGCCCGTGTTGTCGCGGCGCTGTGCGAGTGGCGCGGATGGCTGGAGAGCCTCGCCGGGTGGTTCGAGGCGTACCCGTTGGACCTGGCCGCCGTCGAGGACCAGCGGATCCTGTGGGAGCGCGCCGCGCGCAACCTGATCCTCCAGGTGACCGACCGCACCGGGTGCGGCAGCGGTTGGCACGGGCACTGTGAGCAAGTGCTCATCTGGTTCCTCAGCCGCTGGGGAGTCGCAACCGATGCCGCGCAGGAGCTGGTCGACCAGGCCATCGGCGGTCGGTTCAAGAGCTGGACCGGCCCTGACATGGTGCTCGTCGAGGACATCGCGGAACGGATTGCGCTGTCCCTGCGGCCGAACGACGGCGTGGACCCCGCCGGGCCCGCGCCGGACCACCTGCAGCGCTGGCTCGAGGTGCGCGAGACGGTGGCGTGGCAGAAGGCGCCGGACGGCGTCACCCCGACGGCCCGGTCGTTCCCGCCCGCGACGGCGCGGCGGAGGACATCCGCGCCTTCGGCGGGCCGCCGGCAAGGTAAGCCTGCGTCTCCACCTGTCCGGGCAGGTGACCAGGTTCACCGACGTGATCAAGGAAGCCGCAGAGCTGAGCGGATCCGGTCGGCGATGCGCGTCGGGGCGACGGCCGCTGGAGCGACCGCTCGTCGTCTTTGCGACACTGATTGAGTGCCGCACAGGGAACGGCAGACGGACCAGCGCCTGGAGTGGGCCATCCTGGAGTTGCTGGACCGTCGTGCGCCGACCGCGACGATCTGCCCTTCTGACGCCGCGCGGGCGGTTTACGAAGGGGATGACGACGGCTGGCGCGCGCTCATGGAACCGGCCCGGCGAGCGGCCCGGCGGCTGGCCGCAGCCGGCGAGGTCGAGATTACCCAGGCCGGCCGTCCCGTCGAGCCGGACAAGGCCCGCGGCCCCATACGTATCCGCCGCCTCCGCTGACCTGTCCCCGGGCCTGCCCGCTGCTCGGAGCCCGGTGGTCTGCCGGTCGTGTGCGGGAGGCGTCCGGTTGGACGCGGTGATCAGAGGGCTGTAGTGGCGCCGCTAGTCGGGGCCGGGCTGCCGTCGGTGCGGGCGATCGCCCTGAACTGGCCAGGCGGCTGCGAACGCGCCCGGCGGAAGGCCCGGCTGAAGGCGTAACCGGAGGAGTAGCCGACCGAGGCGGCGATCGCGTCGAGGCTGTCGTGGGTGTCGCGCAGGCGCCGGGCGGCGAGGTCCATGCGCCAGCGGGTGAGATATGCGCCGGGCGACTCGCCGGTGGTGGCGGCGAAGCGGCGGTCGAGAGTGGCGCGCGAGACCCCGACCTCACGGGCCAGGGCGGCGGTGGTCCATGGTCTGGCGGGCTCCTCGTGGAGCCTGGTCACGGCGGCTCCCACCACCGGGTCGTCCAGCGCGCCCGCATCCTGTGCGCGGACTACGACCATGACCGGACCGTCTCGACCCGTAGAACGTCCGTGGACCGGGGGCGGGACGCGCCCCGGTCGGGTTCCATGGGCTGGGCCGATGCCGGGCCGAGCCCATGGAACCGCACGGAGCATCCTGACATCGCCGACGTCCCTTGGTGCGTCCGCGGGGCGCCGCCGGTACGGTGGCCCCATGTCGGCCTTCCGGACGCCTCAAGTGATTCTGTTCAGTGATGATCTCCCGCGGGCCGTTGCCTTCTACGTCCGGCTGGGATTCACCGAGACGTTCCGTGTGCCCATGGAGGGCGAGCCGATTCACGTCGATCTCAGCCTGGACGGATACAAGATCGGCATCGCCTCCGCTGCCTCCACCCGCGATGACCACGGCCTTGACCCGCTTGTCCACGGCCAGCGCGCGGCCGTCGTCCTCTGGACGGACGATACGACCGCGGCCTACGACGCTCTTGTCGCGGACGGAGCACCCGCCCTGGCGCCCCCGCATGCCTGGCTGGATCGGCTGCTGATCGCCTGGACGGCTGACCCCGACGGCAACCCCGTACAGATTGCGCAGTCCATGGCGCGACCGGCCGCAGGTCAGAAACCGGACGGGCCGTCTTGACGCAGCGCATGGTTCCAGGCCGGGTATCAGCAGGCCTGGATTGACACCGTCACAGATCAGTCCAACGGGTCAGGCCACTGATGGGCGGGCAGGAGTTCGCGCAGCCTCGCCGTCTTGTGGCGTCCCAGGACTACGTCGGCATCCAGGTTCGCCGGGTCGATCTGGCGCATGAACTCCCGGCACCGGCCGCATGGCGGGAGGACGTGCAAGACGCCCTCGTCATTCCGCCACACGGCGACCACCTTCGCGATCCGGTACTCCCGAGCGGTCACCATGGCGGCGATGGCCGAGTGCTCCGCGCAGAACCCGGTCCCCGACCCGGTGTCGATGCACACGCCTGAATACAGGTTGCCGGCATCGGTGACCAGCGTGGAACCCACGTCGCCGAACAGCCGGTCACCCACCCTGTGCGGATGGAGCACGGCCTCCGCGGCAGCGATCAGTTCATCGTTCGACACAGTGATCACTTGCTGGAAGATACCCACCCGGCCACCCCGAGGCCACTGCATTCGGCCCTGCTCTTCGCCTGGGGCGTGGCGTCCGCCGACTCAGGCGGCGATGCCGCGCTTGTCCATGGAGTCCTCGACGATGCGCAGCCCTTCCAAGCCCGGCAGCTTCGCGATGTGCGAGTCGACGTCGCGGACGAGCCTGCGGCCCTCGGCGCCTGCGAAGAGGTGGGTCATGACGTGCGTGACCTCGCTCTCGGGCATGACGCCGGAGCCGACCGGGCCCCAGGCCTTCTCGAGCGCGAACCGGGCGACCACGCGGGCCTTCTTGCTCGCCGCGAGCCGGTCACGGGCCTGCGACGCGTAGAACGCGACGTGCTTCGTCTCCTGCTGCGCGATCCGCTTCAGCAGTGGCACCAGAACCGGGTGGCTCTCCAGCGCCGCGAGCCGGTGGTAGGCAGCGTGCGCCGACCACTCGTTCGCCGCACCCCACGCCATGTGCACCGCGACGAAGTCATGTCCGATGAGGCGGCTCATCGCCGTCTGCTTCACCGTCCCCAAGCGGTCCTTCCAGCCGAGCTTCAGACGGGTCGCCTTGAGCTCGTCGAAGTCGACGCGGACGCCGTGGCGCTCGAGCACGGCCGCGAGCGCTTCGCCGTGCCAGAACTCCTCGCGGTTCCACATCGTCATGAAAGTGCCCACCGCGGGCTCGTTGTGGGATGGTGTCGTCAGCAGATCACGCATGTAGCAGACCGTGTGGTACTCGATGTCGCACATGTAGCGCAACGTCCGCAGCGTCCCCTCGGGCAGCGGGTTGCGCTCGAACTCGTCGAAGTCGAGGTCGGACCACTGCACCCCGGTGGAGTTCTTGGCGTACTTGTCTATGTCGAAAGCCATCAGGCACTCTCCTCTTCGGTCCGCGCCGTATCCGTCACCCGTGCAGCGATGACCTCGCTGCGCGCACCCGAACCGCCCCTCTTCCAGCGGTGGATGTCCCAGTTCCTCTTGTGCGACTCGCGCGTCAGTTCGGCGTCGGGGTTGATCGCCGAAGGCTTGCCCAGCAAGGACAGCCACGCCAGGTCGCAGTGGCTGTCGCCGTAGCCGTAGGACGCCGCGAGGTCGTAGCCGCCCTCCTCGGCGTACCGCAGGAGCCACGCGGCCCTTGCCTCGTCGACGAGCGGCGGCTTCGCGAGGTAGCCGGTGAGCACACCGTCCTTCGCGTGCATGGAGCTGCCGACGACCTCGTCGAACAGGCCGGCGAGCGGAGCGGCGAGGAGGCCGATGGAGCCGGTGACCAGGACGGTGCGGTGACCCGCCGCACGGTGCTCGCGGATGCGCGCCAGGGCGTCCGCACTCGTGTGCCGCAGCATCGTGTCGGCGTACCCGCGCCGCACGACCTCCTCGAGACGGGCGACGGGCAGGCCGCGGTAGCGGCGCAGGAACGCCCGGATGAACTCGCCGCGGTCGCGCTTCTCGGCGCGGAGGTAGCCGGGCAGCGAGGCGAGCAGGTCCGCGGCCTCCTTCGGCCAGGCCGCCTTGCGCAAGCCCGAGGTACGCACCCAGAGGTACTGCTCGACGATGTTGGAGTCGACGACGGTCCGTTCGAGGTCGAAGACGGCGAGCACGTCGGTACGCTCCGGCAGCGCGGGTTTCGGGCGGGCGTTCGCCGGCCGGGCGCCCGCGGCCTTCCGGCGGCGGTGGGCCGCTGTCAGCTCGCTCAGGGAGGGGAGGTGCACCTTCTGCAGGTACTCCTCCCAGTCGATCCGCTCCACATCGAAGCCACGGTCCTCGCGCACCTCGCCCGGAAGGGCGTTGTTCAGCGCGCGGGCGTTGCGGTCGTCGAAGATGATCTCGGTTTGCACGTAGGCGCGGTAGAGGTCGGTGAAGTTGCTCAAGGTGGCGATGCCGGCGCGCAGCTTGGCGCTCTCGGCCGCCAGGGCGCGCTTGCGCTCGTCGTTCGGCATCAGCCGCAGAGCGGCGTCCCAGAGGTCGGCCTTCTTCTTCGCCAGCAGAAGACGTCGGTTGAACCTGCGCTCGCCCGCGAACTTCCAGGTCGGCACCTTGACGAAACCGTCGTCCTTGGGCAGCGGGTGCTGCATGTAGTAGTCGCGTACGTTCTCGTACATGCGGTGGAAGGGCAGCGGATTCGATGCGCCCGAGGCGATGTGGAAGTACGTCGGCTGGTCGACGGGGGTCGGGTTGGCCGCCGCGGCGAGGATGGCGTTGACGACGAAGTCGACGGGGATGACGTCGAGGATCGAGTCGGGCAGCCCCGGGAAGTCCGGCAGCTGGCCGCGGCCGTAGGCGAAGATCAGCGGATCGGCGACCTTGAAGCCGTCGATCCAGCCGGGGAACGGATGCTCCAGGGCGCTCTCGATGATCGCGGGCCGGACCACCGAAAGCCGGTGTCCGGCCTCGCCCCACAGGTCTTCCGCGGCACGTTCCGCGAGTGCCTTCGTCAGTGTGTAGACGTCGGTCCACCCCAGGCTCTGGGCGCGCCGCCGGCCGGCGTCGACGAGGTGGGAACGCACCCACTCGCGCCGTGCGTCCTCGCTCGCGCGGGCCGCCGCGATCGGGCCCTCCTTGCCGTGGTCGCCGCGGGCGCGGGACATGAACCGCTCGAGCCGCGCCGGTTCCCGCGAGGTGAGCTCGGCGCGCTCGTGGGCCTGTGTCGCGGAGCGCCATTCGGCGCGCCAGTCGACGTCGTGCTCGAGCCTGGCCTCGGGCACCACACCGCGGCGGAGTCCCCCGACGTAGCAGGTCGACACGTGGACGACGTGCGGGTCCGATCGGGAGGCGAGAAGGGCCTGGTAGAGGCTCACGGCACCGTGGACGTTCGTGTCGAACGCCTCGTGGATGGGCGGGTCGAACGAGACGGTCGACGCCGAGTGGATCACGACGTCGAGGTCGGAAGGCAGCTCGGGAATGCTGGTCATGCTGCCGTCGAGCACGGTGATCCGCTCACGGACGACGCGCTCGGCCTCTTCGGCCCCCACGGCGTCCCGCCAGCGCCCGAACACGGGTTTGCGCAGCAGCCGCCGGAGCCGGTCCTGCCCGGTCTGTGTGCCCTTCCCGCGCACGAGGAGCGAGATGTGGGTGGCGGGGTGATCGGTGAGCAGCCGCTCGAGGACGGCTTGCCCGACGAAGCCGGTCGCGCCGGTGAGCAGGACGTGCGCGTTGCCGAGTTCGGTCTTCGCGGTGTGCGGCGTCACGGAAGGAGCCTCGATTCCACGGTGGATGCGACACCGGGACCGATGCCGGGGAGCGCGGCGACCATCGCGCGGATCCGGCCCGCCTCGGCCCTTCCGCTCTGGTCGCCGAAGACATGGCGTTCGAAGAAGGTGCGCTCGTGCCGGGAGCGATCGACCGAGCCGAGGGGCCAGGCGGAGTGCCGGAGGGCGCGCCGGGTGATGCGCTGGGCGCGGACCGAGCGCCGGAGCCGCAGCTCCGCCTCCTCGGCGAGGAAGTGGATGTGACGCTGCTTGATCTCCACGATGGGGTCGGTGATCGACGCCATGGCGGGGGACACGTCGGCCAGACGCCGGTAGGCCGCCTGCGTGATCCATTCGTCCACGAGGCTCGTCGTCACGTGTTCGGCGACGATCTGCGTACCGGTGATGTTGGCGATGAGGGAGCGACGGATCGGGCCACGGCGCTCGCGCCGTTCCGCCAGTACCCACCGTGCCGGCCCGGCGGTCGAAGGCAGGCCGCGGGCGGCCGGGGAGGCATCCTGGACGGCGTCGAGGGCGTCGGCGATCCAGAATCGCTCGAACATCCACGTGGTGAGGAACGCGGTGACCCGGGCGTCCTTGTGCGTCGCCGTCACGAGGAGGTCGCGTACGCGGTGCAGCGTTGCGCGTTCCATGTCGCGCAGCGCGCGAACGAGCCGGATGGATTCGGCGTCGAGCGGCTCTTCGGCGAGCGACCCGAGGTCGAGCCTTCCGCGGTGGCTGCCGTGTGCCGTGCGGGCGAATTCACGCACGTCGAAGCCCGCTGTCCCGGGTGGCGCGGTCGTCGCCTCGTCGTTTGAGTTCATGCGCGGGCTTTCTGGGGCCGGAGGAGGGGCAACTCTGGAGCGGCCCCGGAAGGCGCGAAAGGCTGTCGGGGGCTATGACGTCCGACCGGGAAACCCGCGCATGTGTGACAGCCGGCCGGGTTCCGCTTCGTGGGGGACGGTGCGAGCCAGAGGATGAATGAGGGCAAACCCGCTCGATCGTGACGGATGGCGTTCTGCCGGTGTCGAGGCCTTTCACTCTGCGTCTCGTCCGCATGAGCACGTGCGGAAGTTCGTGTCACAGGGTTGATGCGTGCCCGGTCGTACGTGATGAGCCGGGAAACGAAGGGTGCGTCAGGCGCGAGGAGTCAGCCATCGGCTGCTGCCGCGCCCGATGGCATGGACCCGCTCGCCACCCCATGTGAACGCTACGAGCGGGGAGTCCGGATGCCGAGCAGATGGCATATGAAACTATGCTGAGCCGTACGGGAGTCGCACTTGTCACCGGTGCGACGTCGGGTATCGGAGCAGCGTTCGCGCGCGCCCTGGCGGATCGCGGCTGGGACCTCGTCCTGGTGGCGCGCGACAGGGAGCGGCTTGGCCGCATGGCGGTCGAGCTCGGTTCCCGGGGCCGTGCCGTCGAGGTGCTGCCCGCCGACCTGTCCGATCGCGCCGACGTCGAAGGTGTCGTCGCGCGACTGGAGGACCCCGCCCGTCCGGTGGACATGCTCGTGAACAACGCCGGTTTCGGCGTGCACGCATCGATCACCTCGGCCGACACCGCTTCCCACGACCGGGCGATCGAGGTCATGGGACGCGCGGTGCTGGTGCTCGCCGGTGCCGCCGGGCGGGCCATGCGCGGACGCGGACAGGGTGCGATCGTCAACGTGTCGAGCACGGCCGGCTTCGTCACGATGGGGAGCTATTCGGCCGTCAAGGCCTTCGTGACCTCGCTCACCGAGGGACTGGCGAACGAACTGCACGGAACGGGCGTCACCGTGACGGCTCTGTGTCCCGGTTGGGTCCGCACGGAATTCCACGCCCGGGCCGGAATCCGGTCGTCGAGCATTCCGAACTTCCTCTGGCTCGACGCCGATCGACTCGTGGAGACGAGCCTTCGCGACGTGCGGCGCGGACGGGTGATCTCCATGCCGAGCCTCCGGTACCGGCTGCTCATCTGGTTCACACGTCATCTTCCGCGCCACACGGTGCGGTGGATCTCGCGACGGATCTCGTCCAGCCGCAACGACTCTCGCACGCACTGAAAGAAATGGTGCGGGCGAGCCCGCACGGGAAGGAAGCGGATGCCCGCGACGATGCGCGACCGTTTCACCTCACGCTCTCACGCTGCGGCGCGATTCGTCGCGCAGCGGGGGCTGTTGAAGCCCGTCGTGTGGAGTGTGACCAGCGTCACGGTACTCGGGCGCGAGTGCCTGGAAAAGGTCGAGGACGCCTATGTGGTCGTCGCCAACCACACGTCCCACCTCGACACGCCGCTCATCATGGGTGCGCTGCCCCGCCGCTTGGCGCGTTACCTCGCGGTGGGAGCCGCCGCCGACTACTTCTTCGACGTGTGGCGGCGGCGCGGCCTCACGGCCCTCTTCTTCAACGCCTTCCCGGTCGACCGCACCGGAGCGAGCGCGCGCAGAGTGAGCGCCAGGGCCCTGCTGAACCGGGGAGTGCCGCTCCTGATCTTCCCCGAGGGCACCCGCTCGCGCGACGGATCGCTCGGGGCGTTCAAGCCCGGGGCGGCGGCGCTCGCCTCGTCGGCCGAGGTGCCGGTGCTCCCCGTCGCGGTCATCGGGGCGTACGCGGCGCATCCTCGCGGGTCGAATTGGCCCAAACCGGGCCGCCTGCCGGTCGGGGTGGTCTTCGGCGAACCGCTCACTGCCCTTCCCGGAGAGTCGGTGGACGAGTTCAGCGAACGCATCCGCTCCGCGATCGTCAGCCTGGCCGAGGAGAACTCCGACCGGATCCTCGGCGCCCACGCCACCTCACGTCGTCCTATCTGAAGGAGACCGTCCGTGACCGAACCCACCTCCCGCACCGACGCAATGCGCACCGGTGAGGTGAAACACATGAAGTGGTGGGGCTGGGGCGTGGAAGGCGTCGGCTTCCACCACGAGGACAAGCCTGGTTTCGCCCCGTTCGTGCACAAGGCGGTCGGTCTCGACCTCCGGGCGGGCGAGCGCACCGGACAGCCCGACTTCTCACAGTTGAAGGTGCCGGCCTCGACGGTGCCGGAGGAGTTCGGCAGGGTTCTGAGCGGCATCGTCGGGCCCGGGAACGCCGTCGTCGACGACCTGTCCCGGGTCGTCCACACGTACGGCAAGAGCCTGCGTGACCTGGTCCGACTCCGAGCCGGCGAGATCGCGCGCACTCCCGACGTGGTCGTCTACCCGGCCGACGAGGCGGAGGTGCAGAGCGTCGTCGACGCGGCCGTCGAGGCGGACGCCGTGATCATCCCCTTCGGGGGCGGCAGCAACATCGCGGGCAGCCTCGAGCCGCACGCGGACGAGTCGCGGGTGGTCGTCTCGCTCGACCTCGGTCGCCTGGGCCGCGTGCTGGAGATCGACACCGACTCCGGCCTGGCACGCATCCAGGCCGGCGCGCTGGGTCCTGACCTCGAGGCGCAACTCAACCGGCGCGGCTGGACGATGGGGCACTTCCCCGACTCGTTCACCCACTCCTCGCTCGGCGGGTGGGTCGCCACGCGCTCGTCGGGCATGCAGTCGGACAAGTACGGCGACATCGCGGACATCGTCAAGGGACTGCGTGTCGTGCGGGCCGGCGGGGTCCTCGTGATCCGTGCCGTTCCGAGTGCGTCGACCGGGCCGAGCGTGCGGGAGATGGTGGTGGGCTCGGAGGGGCGGCTCGGCGTCATCACCGAGGTCACGGTGCAGGTGCACCGGCTCCCCGAGAGGCGTGGCATCTACGCCTACTTCTTCAAGAACTTCGACCACGGCCTCGCCGCGATGCAGGAGATCGCCGGGAGCGACGCCTCGCCCTCGGTCACCCGTATCTCGGACGCGCACGAGACGGGCTTCTCTCTCGCGACGACCAAGGAGTCGAAGGGTGTCGCCAGGACGGCGCAGGCCGGCCTCATGGCGTACCTCAAGCGGCGTGGCTGGGACCTCGACGAGATCTGCCTCTCGTTCATCGGCTTCGAAGGGGGCACGGCGCACGCGAAGCGTCAGAAGTCGATCGTCGACCGGATCGTGCGCAAGCACCACGGCATCGGCGTCGGCAAGGGACCCGGTGCACTCTACGACCAGAAGAAGTTCGACACGCCCTACATCCGCGACTTCCTGCTCGACCACGGTGCCGCAGGCGATGTGAGCGAGACCGCCGGGCCGTGGTCGAAGCTCCGTGGCATCCATGCGGCGGTCTACGAGGCGGCCGACAGCGCCTACGAGAAGATCGGCCGCAAGGGCTGGACGATGTGCCACATGTCGCACTCGTACCACTCAGGCGCCTGCCTGTACTTCACCTTCGCCTTCGTGTTCGGTGACGACCCGCTCGGCGAGTACGACACGGTCAAGCGCGAGATCCAGCAGGCGTTCGTCGACGCGGGCGGCACGATCTCGCACCACCACGGGGTGGGCCTGGAGCACGCGCCGTGGCTGGAGGAGGACATCTCGGCCCAGGGCGTCGCGGTCATGTCGGGCCTCTTCGACGCCGTGGACCCGGGTGGCAACTTCAACCCGCGCAAGATCGTGGTCTGAGCCTGGCGGTCCCTGCTGCCCAATCCTGGGGGAGAGTGCCGACTGAGTACGGCAACGGTCGTCGCTGTGACGGGTGGCGGTGTCCGGGCGGTGGGTGACCGCAGCTTCGTGGAGTCCGCGAGCTCGTCGAGGCCCCACGCGGGCCAGCTGACTGCCCACCAACTGCCGTGCGCGGCGGGAGACGCCCCGATGGGCGTGCGAGCCAGGAGCGATCCCCGCAGCAGACCACTCATGGCTTTCCCGGTCCACGTGCCGGTCTCGGTCAGCGAGACGAGCCACTGGGCCGCTCCGGCCCGCCCGCGCGCCATCGTGATCCGCAGGCACGCCTCGATCACCCGTCCGTCTCGATGGCGTACGGCTGTGGTGCCCGACCAGCCGTTCTGGGCCCGTCAGTGCTTGACGAAGTCCGGCGTGGTCTGCCCCTCGCCGAAGAGCGGTAGCACCAGAGCGGCCGACCGGCCCACTACGTCCGAGGCTGCGTACCCGACCAGGCGTTCGGCGGCCTGTGTCCATGCGGCGACGACCCCCTGCCCGTCCAGCAGGGCGATGGCCGCGTCGGGTATGTCGAGCCTCTCGGCTGGTTACCGAGTGCCAGGCGGTCAAAGCTCTTCGTGGTCATCGAACTGGCCGCCCTTGTGTGCGACGTGGGGGAGTGGGTGGAGATTTCCGCGCGTAGTTGAAAGGCCAATACAAAGAGGGCGAAGGCTCAGTGCCGATACTGCTCTGACCTGCAGAAATGCCGACTAGCGGTGATGGGCAGGGGTATGAAGCCCCCGTGTGACCCGTGGCTGAGCGCCGGGCTCGCCGGGCGGCAAGCCGGTCCCCGCGGTGCCGGCCCCACCTGCCGGATGTTCAGGCAGCGCTACCGGTGGGGCGGGGAGCACGCAGATGGGCGCGCTGGGCCAGCTCATCCTCTTCGACCACGGTGAGCATCGGCTGGCCCGGTGCGCAGAGCATGGTCACGACGAATTCGGTTCGCTGGTCATCCAGGGCGTTGCCATCCTGGTAGTGGATCACGTCCCCGCCCGGCTCCCAGAACGTCTCACCGGCCTTGATCACGCGCTCCGGCTCGCCCTCGAGCTCAAAACGCACCGCGCCCTCGGTGACGTAGCCGAAGGCCGGTCCCGAGTGCCGGTGCGGAGGCGCGCCGGGATCACCGGGTTCCCGCCAGACGATGATGGTCATCGACGTGGCGCCCTCGGGGACGAAAGGCGGCTTGACGTCTTGCAGCGTCTTCAGCTGCGACTTCCACAGCTCCGAGCGGGGCTGCTCTTCGGTCCTGTCCACTGATGTCTCGTCCGACATGGTGCTGCACCTCCGTGGATCACCATCCGCCGCCCGTGCCACTGCGCGGCAGCCGTACCCGATTCCAGGTTCACACCCATCCTTCGAGTGCACGACCGGGGTGGCCGCCTGGCCGGGCACGCCGGGCAGACACTGATCGGTCGGTGAAGGGTTTGCGTCCATCCCGAGTCGTCAGCACCCCTCGGGTGCGTGGTGGACCGAGAACTCCCCGACCGGATCGGCTTGCCGCATGCCTGGCACACGACCTCTGCGCCGAAGACTTCGCCGCAAACGTTGTGGATGAAGTCGACCCGGGGCACGGTGTCCTCGCCATGAGTGTCGCCCCAGCGTTTGCGACCCACCGGCACGCCGACGGAGCGCGGAAGAGGGGGGGGACCTGCAGAAGGAGCTGCCACCCGGCCGCGGCGGGTGCGCGCCGCCAAAGTGTACGCCTCCCGCAAGCACCCCGCTTACCTGCGCAGACGTGCCATTCGCTGCGCTCCTAGGGTCGTATCCCGAACAGGAAGCGCGTCGCCCGTGTGCGGCGGACCAGCAGCTCGTACGCGGTGAGGGTGAGGATGAGGGCGATCACCACGAGCACGGCGTACTCAACCAGGATCGGCGCAGACCAGCCAACCACGAAGTATGCGACGGCGACCACGATCGGCTGGTGCAGGACGTACAGCGGCAGCACGGCTGCGGCGAGATAGCCGTAGAGGCGCCGACGCGTCGTCGGGGTCGGGTTCGGCGCCGCACGCGGTTGCTCCGGCCGCCGACGGTCGAGGAGGCCCGGGATGGCCACCACCAGGCACCATCCGGCCGCACCGAACAGCGCCCGTGAGACGGTGGCCAGGGCGGTCATCTCCGTGAAGGGCTCCTCGGTCAGGGCAAAGCCGGGGCCGGCTGCCGCGAACAGCAGGGCGCCGAGCCAGGCTGCCGTCCCGGCGTCGCGCCGCATCACGGTGCGGAAGCGGTCGTCGGTGGCGAGCGCGAAGCCGGCGACGAAGAACAGCAGGTACGACCAGCGGTGCCAACCCGCGAAGTCCTCCTCCAGCCGTGCGAAGGCACAGATCGCCGCGAAGGCGAGGGCCGGCAGGAACACGACGCCCCGCCGGCGCAGGGTCGCCTCCGCCACCCGGTCGCCGATGCGGCGGACGCGCTCGCGCGGTAACCACCGGTGGAACGGCAGCAGCATGAGGGAGAACGCCAGGAGGAGCACGACGAACCAAAGATGGCCGGTCTCGAAGTGCTCGCCCTGGACGAGGAAGGGGAACTCCTCCGGCTCCAGGTGCACGTCGAAGAAGCGGGGCAGGAAGCCGAGGTACGACTCGTGGTAGTCGGCGTCGGCCGAGCGCAGCCGCAGCCACTGCGGCAGCGGGTTCAGCACGAGGGTCGCGAAGACCAGCGGAACGCCGAGCCGCAGCAGCCGCTCGCCGGCGAAGCCTCCCGCGCCGCGGCGCTGAAGCGAGTGCCAGGCACCCAGGCCGGAGATGAGGAACAGCAGTGGCATGGCCCAGACGACCCCGAACCCGGCGATGATCATGACGGCTTCGGTGGTCTCGGCGTTCTTGACGTAGAAGTCGTCGTCGGCAGCGAATACGAGCGCCGAGTGGAAGAAGACCAGCCCGATCACGACCAGCAGCCGGATCGCGTCCAGCTCCGGTCGCCGCTCCGGTAGCGGTGCCTGCGCCGGTTCTGTGCGCGTCCCCATGACTGTGCCCCCCGTCGCCTGTACGTCACCAGTGTTGGCAAGGCGCCCGCCGGGCGCCACCCCCGCAACGGACTCCGTTCACGCGGAAGATCAACTTTCGATGCCCGCCCTGGTGCGTCGGCTGCAGATCATGATCTTGCCGGTGAAGGCCGGCGCGGACCTGGGTGCGGCCTCGGGGCCGGCTACCACCGCGGGTTACGGCAACGAGCGTGTCAGCCAGACCACTTCGCCGTTGTCCTCCGTGGAAACGTGATCCCGCTCGAACCCGAGCTTCTCCAGGACACGGAGCGACGGTGTGTTCCACGTGCCGACGGTCGACCAGAGCCGTTTCCGCCCGGTCGCAATTGCGGCCTCGAGCACCGCACGGGCCGCCTCGGTGGCGTAACCATGCCCATGCGCGCGCTGGAACAACTCATACGCGATTTCGGGTTCGTCCAGGGTGGAGCGGCCGATGATCAACCCGCAATAGCCGATGAAGTCGCCTTCATCCCGACGCTGGATGGGCAGCAGGGCGATCCCCGTGCTCTCCGTTGCGGCGAGCAGTTCCGCGATGGCCGTCCGGATGCGCTCGACCGTGGGCGTGCCGTTGCCGCGTTCGGAGAGGAGGGCGCTGAATTCAGCGGCGTCCGACTCGGCCCACGGCCGCAGTATCAGCCGCTCGGTCTCAAGGTGGAACGCCATCGTCTCGTACGTAGACATGCCCCTACTCTGCCCCACGGCTCATCGCGCACCGCCCCGCACCTCATCTAGAAGAACCAGCGGCCGTTGCCGCTGTTCTGTCGTATGCCAGGTAGAAGCACTTGTTGAGGGCGACTGCCGTCGGTCGGCGGTCCGGGTGCGGGCATCCCACCCTGGTCCGCCTGCTATGGTGCGCCGATGTCAGCGATCAAGAAGTTCCAAGTCACCTTTGACTGCGCAGAACCTGAGCGCCTCGCTCGTTTCTGGTGCGAGGTGTTGGGGTACGTCGTACCGCCGCCCCCGGAGGGGTTCGCCACCTGGGAGGAATTCAACGGCACCCTGCCTCCTGCGGAGCGGGGTTCATGGTTCGCGTGCAGTGATCCCTCAGGCGTGGGCCCGCGCCTGTACTTCCAGCGCGTCCCCGAAGGCAAGATCGTCAAGAACCGCGTGCATCTCGACGTCCGGGTCGGCACCGGGCTCGTGGGGGACGAGCGCCTCGCCACGCTCGAAGCTGAGTGCGCACGACTCCTCGCGCTCGGCGCCACCCATGTGCAAACGCTGTACGCCGATGAGGAAAACGAGTCGTGCATCCCCATGCTGGACATCGAGGGCAACGAATTCTGTATCGACTGAGCATCCTCACGCCCGCCGCCGGAACCTCACGGGGTGCGCCCGTCTCTGATCGCCGCACCGGCTGAGTACGATCACCCACGCCGGTCTGAGTACGCGAACGGTTACCCGCCGCGTGCGGCGCCGGAAGGGTGGACGCATGCGCCGACTACTGCTGCTCACCCCACTGCTGCTGTTCGCCGTCGGCTGCGGGGTGGTGCAGTCCTCCGAGGACGAGGCGACGGACGCCGCACGGGAGGTGGCCAGGACCGCGGGTGAGCGGCTCTACGGCCAGCGTCCGCGCACGGCGGAGGAGGTCGGGCGCGCCGCTTCCGGCATCGACGGCGTGGAGGTACTGCGGGTGACGGGTACCTCGACACACGACGGGGACGGTGTCGACGTGGTCGTCCGCACGTCCGGCTCGGCGTACGACGGATGGCTCGACGCCGAGGAGGTCGTCGTGCGGCGCTGTTTTGCGGTGCGCGTGTCGCCCAGGTCGGAGTGGCGTGAGGATCCGCGTGACGTGGAGTGCCCGGATGGGCCTCCGCTGACCTTCGCCCCACCCCCCGAACCGCCCCGGTTGCCGTACGAGGAGCTCCGCGCGGAACTCCCCCGGGTGCCGGAGGGCGGCCGGGTGGACGAGGCCGAGGTGCGCCGTACGCTCGCCGCCCTGGACCTGGATCCGGCGATCCGTACCGAAGTGAAGGCGGACGGCGGCCTGGTCGGCGTTCTCCTGTCGGTGAAGGGCAACGGCTTCGACGCGCAGGACTGCCTTCTTGCCCGCGTGGGCCCCGGGGCCACCGAGGTGTGGGTGCCGCCCCGGATCCAGCGGATGCCCGGAGAGGGCGGCTGCACCGTCGGCAATGCCCTGGACCCGGAACCGCCACCGCACTGAACGCAGTGGCTGCCTCCGGTTCAGCGCCGCACCGTCTGCCACAGGGCGCGGTAGAAGTCGGGGTAGGTCCGTTCCACGTGCACGGCATACCGGACGGTTTCCGCATGGCGGGTGGGCAGCTGGTTGATCGGGACGCTCATCGCCGCGTGGTGCTCGATGTGCAGGTTGTTGCCGTTGGTGAACCAGGTGCTGAACCAACTCCCCCGGATGGAAGGGGTGTTACGAAGGACATCTGCGGTGTCGGTGTCGCAGAGGATGTGTTCCGGCAGCTCCACGAGGAAGTGCATCGGCACGGAGAGCAGCAGGGGCAGCAGCCACAGGAGCAGCACCTCCTCGTGGTAGCCGGCGGCGGTGAGGACGACCACCGAGGCGATGACGCCGCCGAGGACGAGGTGCTCGGTGATCATCCGGCGGTTCATCTTCCGGCTGATGCCGCCGAGTTCGTACTGCCAGCGACCGGTTGCCGCGCGGGCGACGTCGCGGACGACCACCGCGAGCCGCCGGTAGTCGAACAGTCCGCGCAGGAGCATCCCCTTCGTCAGGGGTTCACGGGTGTCGAAGCCGAAGAACTCGGTGTCCTGCGGCGTACCGAGGTAGCGGTGGTGCTGCAGGTGCCGGACCCGGTAGTGGCTGTAGACCACGAGCATCGGTATGCCGAGCGGCACTCCGACGAGCCGGTGCGGCCATGCCCGCCGGAAGGCCGAGTGGTGCAGGGCCTGGTGCTGCAGCCCGACCGCGTGGGTGTACATGGCGGCCAGGAGCACCACGCCGATGACCGCGGCCGGCGGTTCTGACCGCAGTGCGAGGGTGGCGCCGAGCGCGGTCAGCGCGGCCAGCTTGGCAAGGAAGATCCGTTCGTCCCTCGCGGCCGTTCGCGTCCGGGCGAACAACAACGTGGGGGACGGTGCCACGTGGGTCATCGAACATTCTCCGTGAGGGGGTTCGCTCAGCGTCCGCTGAGCAGCACGACGGGGTTCCGGCGAGGGCGGTGGTCCGGGCGTGGCCGACGCCCCTCCCGCGTTCGCGAAGAGCGGCACGGAGACGGTGAACACCATGCTGGCCTACGGGTGGCCGGGGGCCAGTGATGCCACGTAGGGGGCCAGTTTGGCGGGGCTCACCACCCACATGATGCGCTCGATGCCCCGCTCCGACACATCGGCAGTCACGAGCGCCACCGCGTCACCACGGGTCGAGACGAGGGCAGCCGGCCTGCCGTTGGCCTCCACCCAGCGGATCTCCGTCTCGGGCCAGAAGCGCGGGGAGTAGGCGACAAGAGTCCTGGAGACGTCTGCCCGGCCGACGATCGGGATCCTGGACGCTCCGCGCGTGCCCGCGCTGTCGGCGTAACTGACGACGTCGGCGGCGAGAAGTTCCTCAAGTGCCGCCAGATCGCCGGTTCGCGCCGCCGCGACGAACGCCTTCAGCAGGCGCCGGTGCGCGGTGGAACTGACCGGCTCCCTGCGTTCCGCCGCCAGATGCTTCCGGGCACGGCTCACCAACTGGCGCGTATTGGCCTCACTCGTCTCCAGGATGTCCGCGACCTGCTGGTACGGATAGTCGAATGCCTCCCTCAGCACGTAGGCGGCCCGCTCCACTGGGTTCAGCTTCTCCAGCAGGAAGAGAACCGCCATGTCGAGTGCCTCGGCCCGTTCCGCTCCCAAGTGCGGATCCACTCCGGTGTATACCGGCTCCGGAAGCCAGGGCCCGACGTACGACTCGCGCCGCATCCTGGCCGACTTGGCGCAATTGATGGCGAGACGGCTGGTGATCGTCGCAAGGAACGCGGCCGGATCCTGGACGTCGCCACGGTCGACGGTCTGCCACCGCAGCCACGTCTCCTGGACGATGTCCTCGGCCTCCGCGGCACTGCCCAGCACGCGGTAGGCGATACCGAAGAGCCGGGGACGCGCGGCCATGAAGTCCTTCGTCGCCTGCTCAAGGGAGTCTGCGTCATCACCCGCACGTATGAGTGGCCTCCAATGTCGCATCACCACGGCTCATGGCAGGCCCAGTGGGACGCGCGCTGAGCGGTGTGGTCCTGCTTGCCGCGGGATCCAGGTCGGACCGCCCCCTGAACTCAATGCTGGATGAACGTATCACACTGTCTGATCATCAAGGTGGACGGCGTGTTTGCGTGGGGAAGGGTAGGCGAAGCGCCAGGTAGACGGCTATCTGGGCGTGCTGTTGGCGTTATCTCGGGGGAGGGCCGCTCTCTTGATGTGGCGCCTTTATGACACTGTTGTGATGCTTAACTGTCTGCCGCGTCACATCGTGCCCGCGCGAGCCAGTCACGTACATATCTCCATGTACGCTGCATTCATGTCTGAAGGTGCAGCGATCACCGGTACCGCGCTGGTCACCGGGGCCTCGCGTGGCCTCGGCGCAGTGATCGCCCGACGTCTCGCGTCCGACGGGCACCCGGTGGCCGTTGTGTACCGGTCGGGGGCCGAGGCCGCTCGCCGGGTGGTGACGGACGTACGCGCCGCGGGCGGCACCGCCGAGGCCTTCGCCGCAGACGTGACCGACGAGGCCGCCGTCACCAGGCTCGTGGCGGACGTGACGGCCCGCCTCGGCCCGGTTGCCACTCTCGTCGTCAACGCAACCGGCCCGCAGCCCGACGTGGATCCGGCGACGGTGACCTGGCAAGACCATCTCGCCCAGCTCGTGTTCTTCGTCAAGAGCCCCGCACTGCTGATGCAGGCGGTACTGCCGACCATGCGCGAGCACGGTGGCGGCCGGATCATCCAGATCGGCTCGGACGTGCTGGAGCGCGCGGTGCCCGAGATGTCGGCCTACGTTGCCGCCAAGGCCGCCCAGCACAGCCTGACCAAGTCCTGGGCCCAAGCCCTCGGCCCGTTCGGGATCACCGTGAACACCGTCGCCCCAGGCTGGATCCCGGTCGAACGGCACGCCGGAGCGGACCCCGACTCCCTGGCCGCATACGCCGCCGAAGTGCCACTGGGACGCATGGGCCGACCGGAAGACGTCGCCGCCGCCGTGGCCTTCCTCGCAACACCGGACGCCGGCTTCATCACCGGCGAACGCATCAAGGTCAACGGTGGTATCGCCCTCAGCTAAGGGTTGTCCCTCAATCGCAGGAGGCCGCTCGGTGTGAGGTCACCTTGAGCGGTCGGTGGCCTGCTGTGACAGGGTTAGCCAGTGCCGTATGACCTCGCTCCCTACGACCTTACCTGGGCGGAGGTCGACCCCCGCCTCCACCCTTTCGACGCTCCGTCGACCCCCGAGGTGGTTGCCGCCCTTGGGCCTGCCCGGCAGGTGCCCGTCCGACCTGCGGGGTCCGCTGCGGACCCGGCTGTGATCGGCTGGTCCGACGGCGAAGGGCAGGTTTGGGCGGATGCCATGACCCGCGCCCTCGTCGAGCGCTTCGGTCGCTGGGCGCTCGGCTGGCGCTGGGGGGGCACGACGAGGGGGACATCGGTGGTGGCCCAGTCGGCAGTTGGTGCTGTCCACGGGACTCGATCACCAGCCCGGACGAGACTCTGACCAGAGTCGCCACGGCGTTGTGTGAGTGGCGCGCCTGGCTGGAGGACCTGGCCGGGCGTTTCGACCGGTACCGACTGGACTCCGTCTCGGTCGAGGACAGACAACACGCATGGCAGCGTGCTGCCGTTCGCCTGGTCACGCGTGTCGTGGACCGCACCCGCGCCGGGGATGCGTGGTACGGGCACTGCAAGCAGGTGCTCGCCTGGTTCCTCGCACGCTGGGGCGTGCCGGCGGCCACGGGGGAGGCGCTGGTCGAGGAAGCGATCGGCGGACGATTCGAGAGTTGGACCGGACCCGAGCCCGACGTCGTGGACGACGTGGCGCAGCGCCTCGCGCGGTCACTCGCACGGCCCGGCGGAGTCTGAACATGTCGTGACCGGACTGCCACCGTGGTCCGGCTCAGCCGGACACGTCCATGCGCTGCGTGCCGATCACCGACAGGAGCCGCAGCGCCTCCTCCGCGGGCGAGCCGGGGTCCGCGGTGTAGATCACGACCTGCTGGTCGCGGTCGGTGATGTCGAGGACGTCGCAGTTCACGGTGATGCGGCCGATCAGCGGGTGGTGGACGGTCTTGCGCAGGGTGGGCTCGGCATGCACGTCGTGGGCGGCCCACATCCGGGCGAACTCCGCGCTGCCGGCGAGGAGGTCCTCCACCAGGGCGGCCACCTCGGGGTCGTCGGGGTAGCGGGCGGCGGTGGCACGCAGGTGCCGGGCCGCGGCGTGGGCGAACGCCGCCGCCTCGGACGGGTCGTACACCAGCCGCTCCCGCGATCGCGGTGCGAGAAAGGCACGGCGGACCAGGTTGCGCTCGGGCCGGGACAGAGCCGAGAAGTCCTCCAGCAGAGCTGCCGCCAGGTCGTTCCAGGCGATCACCTCGTATGTCGCGGACAGCACGATCGCCGCGGCGTGCGGCAGCCGCCGCAGCAGGTCGAGGATGCTCTGCCGCACTTCACGCGGGGGCCCGGCGGGCGGGCCGGGCGGGGCGCCGGCGAGGTGGTGCAGGTGGTCGCGTTCGGCGTCCGACAGGCGCAGGGCCCGGGCCAGACCGGCGAGCACCTCGCGCGACGGGCGCGGGCCGCGGGACTGCTCCAGCCGGGTGTAGTACTCGGTCGAGATGAACGCCAGCTGCGCCACCTCCTCGCGGCGCAGCCCCGGGGTGCGGCGGCGCGGCCCGGCGGGCAGACCCACGTCGGCGGGGGTGATGCCCTCACGCCTGCTGCGCAGGAAGCCTGCGAGTTCCCGTCTGTCCACGCCGTCCAGTGTGCGCGGTGCCCCAAAGCCGATCCAGGTACCGCCGGTGCCTGGATGGGCTGCGCGGACGGACGCAGGCTCGATGCCATGGACGACGCACAGACCATCGACACCTCCGCCCCCGCCGCCATGGGCCTGCTGGCCGGCAAAGTCGCCTTCATCACCGGTGCCGGTCGCGGTATCGGCGCCGCCGCAGCGCGGCTGTTCGCCCGGGAGGGCGCCCGGGTGCTGCTCGCGGCCCGCACGGAGGACCAGCTCAAGACGGTGACCGAGGAAATCCGGGCGGCGGGCGGCACCGCCGGGTACGCGGTATGCGACCTGGCCGACGGGGCCAGTGTCCGTGCCGCCGTCGACCGCGCCGTGGACCTGTACGGCCGGCTCGACGTCGCCTTCAACAACGCGGCGACCAGCGTGCCGCCGGCCCCGCTGGACCACGTGCCCGAGGCGGATTTCGACCACGTCTACGCCGTGAACCTCAAGGGTCCGTGGCTGGCCATGTCCGCCGAGGTCGCCGCCATCCGGGCCACCGCCGGCACGGGGGCGATCGTCAACAACTCGTCCGTCGGCAGCCTCAGGGGCAACCCCACACTGCCTGCCTACGGTGCGATGAAGCGCGCGGTCAACAGCCTCACCGAGTCGGCAGCCGTCACCTACGGCCCGGAGGGCATCCGCGTCAACGCCATCGCCCCCGGCACCACACTGACCGAGATGATCCGTGAGTGGAACGACCGCGCACCCGGCGTCGTCGACCAGCTGAACGCGCGCACCCCGCTGCGCCGTGCGGCCGACCCCGACGAGATCGCCCAGGCCGCCGCCTGGCTCCTGAGCGACCGTGCCTCGTACGTCACCGGGACCGTGCTCCCGGTCGACGGCGGCATGCAGGCATGAGGCCTGGACACGCCTGACGGACCGGTCGCGGGCGGCTCCGGGGGGTCGCCTTGCCTCCCGCCCGCCACCGAGTCCCTTGGTGAACGGAACCGCTCTACGGCCGGAAGCCGTCGATCGCCAGTTCCAGCAGGCGCTTGGCCTGGGCGGCGCCTTCGGGGTTGTCGGGGGTACGCCACAGGCAGCTCATGAGCATGATGACGTCGACGGGGTCGATGCCGGGGCGTACCTCGCCTGCGCGTTCGCATGCGTCGAGGAGTCGGCCCACGGCCGCGGTGACCGGGGGCCACGAGGCGCTGACGACCTCTTGCGCGGCGGCGGAGTGCAGTGCTTCTCCGAGGCCGTGCTTGATGCGTACGTAGGCGGCGAGGGTGGTGAACCAGTGCTGCAGCGCGTCCAGCGGGGCGTGGGCGGCGAGAATGCCCGGCACCGAGTCCACCAGGCGGTCGACGTCGCGGCGGTGGACCTCCAGGATCAGCGCTTCCCGGGTGGGGAAGTGCCGGTAGAGCGTGCCGGGGCCGACGCCCGCGCGTTTGGCGATCGAGTTGAGCGAGGCGTCCGGGGATTCGGCGAGCGCGTCGTGGGCGACCTGGAGGATGGCTTCCCGGTTCTTCAGCGCGTCGGAGCGCTGCCGTGCGGCGTCGGGCATGGGTCCTCCAGGCGTGCGGACGGCCGTCCGTTGCGAAACGGAGAGCTCTCCGTTAACGTGGCCGAGGTCAAGCGGAGAGATCTCCGCTTAATGTCGTCCTCCATTGTAGGAGTCCCCTCGTGCGCTACATCAAACTCGGCCGCACCGGCCTGGACGTCTCCCCGGTGGCCATCGGCGCCATGACCTACGGCGAACCCGACCGCGGCCACCCCGTCTGGTCCCTGGACGAAGAGGCCAGCCGGCCCCTGATCAAGCACGCCCTGGAAGCGGGCATCAACTTCTTCGACACCGCCAACCTGTACTCCTACGGCTCCAGCGAGGAGATCCTCGGCCGCGCGCTGAAGGACTATGCGGACCGCGACGACGTCGTCATCACCACCAAGGTCCGCCACGTCATGCGCCCCGGCAGCCCCAACGGCGGCGGCCTGTCCCGCAAGGCGATCATGACCGAGGTCGAGCACAGCCTCCGTCGCCTGGGCACCGACCACGTCGACGTCTTCATGATCCACCGCCTCGACAGCGACACGCCGCTGGAGGAGACGCTGGAAGCGCTGCACGACGTCGTGAAGTCCGGCAAGGCCCGGTACCTCGGCGCGTCCTCCATGCACGCCTGGCAGTTCGCCAAGGCCCTCCACCTCCAGGAACGTCACGGCTGGGCCCGGTTCGTCACCCTGCAGGACCACTACAACCTGCTCGCCCGCGAGGAGGAACGCGAAATGCTCCCGCTCTGTGCCGACGAGGGCGTCGCCACCATGATCTGGAGCCCCCTGGCACGCGGCCGCCTCGCCCGCCCCTTCGACCAGGCCACCACCGGCGACCGCGCCGCGACCGACGGCGCCTACGCCGACACGCTCTACGGCAACACCGAAAGCGACCGGCAGATCATCGACGAGGTCGGCGCCATCGCCGCCGCCCGAGGCCGCACCCGCGCACAGATCGCCCTCGCCTGGCTGCGCCGCAACCCCGTCGTCGCGGCCCCCGTCGTCGGCGCCCGCACCATCCGGCAGATCGACGACGCCGTCGCGTCCCTCGACCTCGACATCACCGACGAGGAAGCCCGCCGCCTGGAAGCCCCCTACACCCCCCGCCACGACCTCCAGGGCATCTCCGACGTACGCGAACTCGAGCGCATCAAAGCCGGCATCCCCGGCTACGCCAACGTCTGACGCCGCGTCCGGCCGCGTGGGTCCCCGCCGGGCTGGAGTGCCCGCGGGTGCGCCCCGCGCTCGGGTTCGTGAGCGCGGGGCGCGGCGAGGACCTCACCGGCCGGCGGTGGATTGTCGCAATGCCCACCGAACCGAGACGGTCCTCGCCTCTCCGTCATCCGGCGTGTGTCACCGACGACCTGGGACATCGCACCTACCCCGTGACGCGGAACAGATGGGTCCCCGGGCCGACGGTGAAGCGGGCGGTGCCGCCGCTGCGTTCGCCGGCCGCTGCGGCTGCGGGTGCGTGCACCGTCTGCCCGCCGCTCACCGGTACGAGGACCTCGGCGGTCGCCCCCACCGGGACGTCGACGCGCAGGGTGAAGCGTCCGTGCGAACGGGTCCACGACGACGCAATCCGGCCGAGCGGTGACTCGACGTGGGCGGAGGCGTGCGTCAGGTCGCCGACGGCGTGCGGGCTGATCGTCACCTTCGTGTAGCCGGGCGCGGCGGGTTCGATGCCGGCGACGTCCTGGTAGAGCCAGTCGTCCACCGTGCCCATGAAGGCGTGGTCGTGCGAGCGCGAGTTCGCGTTCCACTCCTCCCACATGGTCGTGGCACCCAGGCCCTCGAACCAGTAGCCCCAGCCGGGGTAGGTCGGGTTGGTCGCCACCGTGTAGGCCAGGTCGGCATGCCCGGCGTCGGTGAGGACCGGAAGGAGCGCCTTGGTGCCGAGCGCGCCGGTATCCAGGTGGTCGCCGCGGGCGTGGATGTCCTCGACGAGGTTGTCGACCACGGCTCGGCGGTGTTCCTCGGGCACCAGGCCGAAGCTCAGCGGCAGCAGGTTCGACGTCTGCCGGTAGCCCGCGGCCTCGTCGTCGTAGTAGGCCTCCTTGTCCTGGTCGTAGAACGTGGCGTTGAAGGTGTCCTTGACCTGTGTGGCGAAGGCGCGGAAGTGACGGGCGTCCGCGTCGTGGCCCAGCGCCTTCGCCATCGTCGCCAGCCGCGTCGCGGTGAGGTAGATGTACGCGGTTCCGGACAGCCGGGTGCCCTCCGGCGCGTTGGCGCCCTCCGGGGAGAGCCAGTCGCCGTAGCTGAAGCCGGTGTAGATGCCGCCGGTGCCGGCGATGTCGTGCTCGTAGTGCTCGAGCCAGGCCTTCATGCCGTCGTAGTTGTCGGCGACCGCCTTGGTGTCGCCGTAGTACCAGTACAGGTCCCAGGCACCGAGGATGAAACTGGCGGACCAGATCGGATCCTTGACCTGCTTGCCCGACTCGGTGGTGGGCACCGTGGGTCCGATGGACCCGTCGTCGTTCTGGTCGTCGCGGTGTGAGCGCAGCCAGCTGTCGTAGAAGTTCTGCATGTCGAAGTTCGCGATCGCCGAGTCGGCGTACAGGAACCCGTCGGCCGTGTAGGGCCGCTTCTCGTACATGGGCGTGTCGGTCGGGATCGAGTGCAGGTTGTTGAGGATCGTGTCGGCCTGCGCGTCCTGGTAGCGGTTCAGCAGGTCACTGGAGCTGGTGAAGTCGCCGGTGGACGCCACCGCCGTGTGCACCCTCATCCCGTCGACCGACCGGAGGGCGACCCCCTGGGGGACGACGACCTGGGCGTAGCGGAAACCGGCGTAGCTGTAGCTCGGCTGGTAGTGCTCCACCCCATCGCCCTTCAGGGTGTACGAGTATTTCTGCAGGCCCAGTCCGAAGGCGCCGGTGTTGTCGACAGTGCCGTCGGCGCGCAACTTCTCGCCGTAGGTGACGGTGACCGTGGCCCCAGCAGGTCCCTGGACCCCGATGCGCGCCCAGCCGGCGGTGGGGCTGCCGTAGTCGTAGACGTGCGTGCCGTCGGCCGGGGTGCTGGTGTGCTCGGCCTTCAGGTGGTCGGTCACCTTGACGGGCGGGAAGCTCTCCGAGCGGAGCGTGCCCTTCGGGCCGTCGACCGTCAGCGCACGGCGCCAGGTGCCGTCGTCGAAGCCGGCACCGTTCCAACCGGACTGCTCCAGGCGGGCGTCGTAGGCCTCCCCGAACCAGAGCGACTGGGTGGTCGTCGGCCCGTCGGACACCTTCCACGAGTCGTCACTGACCACCTGCTGGTGCGTACCGTCGGTGTAGGTGATGTCCAGCTCCAGCTTGAGCTTGGGCTCGCCCCACCAGGACGACGCCTTCCACTCGTCCGGGTCGGTCATCGCGTAGAAGCCGCGCCCGAGGCTGACCCCGATGGCGTTGCCACCGGTGCGCAGGGCGTCGGTGACGTCGTACGTCGAGTACAGGACCGTCTTGTCGTACACCGTGAAGCCGGGCTCGAGTTCCCGGTCGCCGATGCGCCGGCCGTTCAGGTAGAGCTTGTTGTAGCCCAGGCCCGCGATGTGGGCGCGCGCCGACGCCACGTGCTTCTTCGCCGTGAACTCGTCGCGCAGCAGCGTCTCGGGCGGCGGCGGCGCCGACACCGACCGGTCCCAGGGGCCCGAGCCGTAACGTGCGGCCACGCGCGCGTTCGGCCACGCCGTGTCGTCGTACCCGGGCTGCTCCCACCCGTCGCCGGCGGAGGACGAGGCCCTCCAGCCGCTGTCGGTGACGATGTCGGCGGGCGAGCCTGCCCCCTGCAAGTGCAGGCTTCCGAGCACGCCCGCCGGTCCCTGATTGGTGTTCGTCGCCTCGACCGCCAGCACATTGCTGCCCGCGTGCAGGTAGGGGGCGATGTCGATCACGCTCGCCGTCCTCCAGGAGTCCGCGACGCGTGGAGAGCTCGCCACCTCGGTGCCGTTGACGTACAGCGAGAAGCGGTCGTCTGCGGTGAGCTGCAGCTCCGCCGAGGTGATCTGCGCGTCGGCGGGCACGTCGAAGCTCCGGCGCACATAGCGCGTCCCGGCGGGAGCCGAGTCGGCCGGGTCGCCCTCGGGGTACCAGATCCAGCTCGCGTCGTCGAGCCGCAGTGAGGGCGCCTTGTCGTGGGCCCCGATCCAATTCCCGCGGAAGTCACCGGGGTTGACGAAGGCCGTCTCGAATCGCGCCTCGCCACTCCACGGCGACGCCTTTCCGGACCCGTCCCAGACGCGTACACGCCAGTAGTAGCCCGAACGCGACGCGAGAGCGGGGCCGTCGTACGCGACGTCGAAGGACCGGGAAGAGCGCACGCGTCCGCTGTTCCAGACATCCGCCCGGCCGCCGCGGGACGTGGACACCTCGACCTCGTAGGCCACTTGCCCGGCGGTGGTGCGACCGGCTGCGCCATGGCCCGGTGCCACGTGCCAGCTCAGCCTCGGCCGGGGGACGTCGACTCCCAGGGGCTGGACCTGGTGCTCGACCTCGAGCCCGCTCACCGCGAGCGCCGACCCGCCTGCGGCCGGGCCCTGTTGGAGCTCCGGGACGGGCGCTCCCGCCGCGCCCGGCGCCGCTTCCAGCCCCCACGCCGCCGCGAGTGACAGCACCAGCCCGGCAGCGATTCTTCGCTTCCTCACGCTTGCTCCCATCGATGACACACGCTTCGGCATGCGGCGCGCACGCAAGCCGGCAATGAATCGTTTCAGTTGTTTCCCGTGTTACTCAACCACAGCTGTCAGGAGGCAGACAAGGTGTCGTCGGCGGCCGCCGGCAGGCCCGTCTTGCGGCGGATGAGGGCGCGTTGCCGTCGTGGCGTGGCGTGGCGTGGCGTGGCGTGGTCGTCGGGGTGACCGGCGTCCCGGTGAACTTTCGGTCTGTGCGGTGTGGGTTCCCGCCTTGCTGGCGTGCTCACGGGTACGCCCCGCGCTCGGGTTTGTGAGCGCGGGGCGCGTGTGTGCCGGGATCCGGCGGAGGTCGTGGTGTGCCCGGCGGGTGTCTTACGGGGGCACATGCTGAACCGGAAGCGGTACGCGGGGCGATGCCACGGAACGACCTCGAGCCCCCGCCGGGCAGCGGAACAAGCGGTCCCGAAATCTGTCATCAACAAGCCGCGGGGTGTCATTCTCATGCAGTCCTGCAGCAATACGAAAGCCGGGCTTTCACGATGATCCGGGACGAAGTGCGCCGAGGGAGCCGTGCTTCCCTCGGGGGTGGTGCGTGCGCCGCCGGAGCACCCGCCACTTTCGCGCGGAGAACCACGGTCGGGTGGAGCGGTGCAGCCAAGAAGCCGTGGTCGCGGCGGACGGTCCGCACATCGGTGCCGAGGGTTGCGGCATGTTCGACGCGGTGCCGGCGGTAGCCGTGGAAGGGACGAGGCGCCTTCGCACCCTGTACGACCGCCGTCTGCTGTCGGCTCCCGGTCGGACGCAGAAGGTGGGGCTCAACAAGTCCAGTCGCCAAGCCGCTCGAAGAGCCACAACCGGATGGGTTCCTGCTGGCCGGTCGCTACTCCCTGCTCGACCATGCGCACGCCCTGCAGCGACTGCTGCCCATGGCAGAGGAGCAAGGCGTCGGCATGGTCGTAGGAGGTCCCTATAGCTCCGGCATCCTCGCCGACGGCACCCACTTCGAGTACGTCACTGCCCCGCCCGAGATCGTGGCAAAGGTCGAGCGGCTGAAGGAACTCACCAACAGGCACGGCGTGACCATCAAGGCCGCCGCCCTGCACTTCTCGCTGGCGCACCCGGTCGCCGACGCAGTGATCCCGGGCGCGGCCCAGCCCGCCCACACCGTTGAAGACCATGCCGCGCTCAACGAGAAGGTGCCCGCCGAGTTCTGGGCCGATCTGCGTGCCTCCGGCCTGGTCAGCCCCATAGCGCCCCTGCCGGGCGGGGCGTAGGTCGCATCGCCGTCAACAGGCGTCCAACGAGTCCTGGAGGAGCGACATGGCATCCACATCGGTGAGCAGGGTCGTCCCGGCCTCTCCCGCACGCGTTTGGGAAGTGATCGGCGGGTTCGGATCGCTGCCCGACTGGCTGCCGTACATCCCCGAAAGCACCTTCTCGGAAGGTGGTCGAGTGCGGCACCTGAAGAACCCCGAAGGTGACCCCATCGTGGAGCGGCTGATGGCGTTCGACGAGGAGCAGCGGTACTACACCTACCACATCCTGCAGGCGCCCTTCCCGGTCGTCGACTACCTGTCGACCCTGCGGGTCTACGGGATCAGCGGCAACGAGAACGCCGCCGAAGTCCAGTGGTCCGGCCGCTTCGTTCCGAGCGGAGCCACGGACGAGGAGGTCGTCGACCTCTTCACGGGCATCTACCGTGACGGCCTGGACGCCTTGGTCAAGACCCTCGGTGGCTAGGAGCGCCGTCCTGAGCGCTGAGGGCACGATGCCCTCGATGAGGCCTGATCCTGCGGCGCCCTGTCCGCGCGACCGTCATGAAGGCGGCAGTTCACTGGAAGGGCGGGCGTCAGTCTTCGCGGCCGGGGAGCATGGTCAGGGCCTGGGAGCGCTGTGCGACGAGGCCGTCGTAGGTGCCGTCGCGCTCGGCCCAGCGGTGCATGAGGACGCCGTTCACGAGGACTTCGTTGGGGGTGGGGTCCTCGGAGAGCAGCTGCATGACCTCGGTGGCGAAGTCGTCGAGCGGCAGCGCGTGCGGGTTCACCTTCTCCTGGCCCGCAGTGGCGACGGCCGGGGGAACGAGCTCCACGACGCCGACACCTGTGCCGGCGAGCTGCGCGCGCAGTGCCTCGGAGTAGGCGTGCACCGCGGCCTTCGACGCGGCGTAGCTGGGCATGGGCGGGAACGGCAGGAAGGCGATGCCGGACGTGACCGTGATGAAGGTGCCGGCGCCCCGCCGGACCAGGTGCGGGGTGAAGGCGTCGATGACCCTGATGGTGCCGAGCAGGTTGGTGTCGATCGTCGTCTCCGTCGCCTCGAAGTGCGCGGGGTCGCGCAGATTCTCCAGGAGCATGACGCCCGACATCGTCACCACGGTGTCCAGCTCGGGGTACCGGGCCAGCACGGCGTCACGGGCAGCCGTTACGGAGAAACTGTCGGTGACGTCGATGTCGAACGTGGCGAAGCCTTGGGCGGCGAGGTCGGAGAGCGCCTGCGGGCTGCGCCCGCCGACGGCCACCGTGCTGCCCGCCGCCGCAAACCGGCGGGCCAGCTCTCGGCCGATTCCCGAGGTCCCGCCGACGATGAGAACGGTGCGATTGGAGAGATCCACGGGATCCTCCCTTCGGTGCAGGGCGCCAACGGCGCTAGGCCGCGGCGCAGACAGTGATGTCCGCTGTCTCTTTCGAAGCAGCGCAACCGAAGTCTCGACGGCATCCGCTGAATGAGGCAGGGCCCCCTTCTTCCCTGGTCCTGCCAGGGCCCCCTCTGAGGCACGCCCACCGCATTACGGTGTCGATATGAAGGACGAGGAATCCGGCAACCGGCTCGGCAGCTACCTTCGTGCCCGGCGCGAGCTGGTCTCCCCGGCACAAGCGGGGCTCCCGCCCGGCGGCAACCGCCGCGTCCCGGGCCTGCGCCGTGAGGAAGTCGCCCTGCTCGCCGGAATCAGCCCGGACTACTACCTGCGCCTGGAACGGGGCCGCGACAGGAACCCTTCGCCGCAGGTCCTCGCATCACTGGCACGCGTCCTGCAGCTCGACGACATCGAGCGGACGTATCTGCTCGGCCTCGCGGCGGCACGCCCCAGGGCGCCGCGCCGCAGCCGGCCCGAGCACGTGCCGGCGCGGGTGCACGAGCTGCTCGCCCACCTGCAGATCCCCGCGTTCGTCGAAGGACGCGCGTTCGATGTCCTGGCCTCCAACCCCATGGCCGTCGCGCTCTCCCCCCGCCTGCAGCCCGGCCAGAACCGGCTTCGTTCGCTTCTCCTCGATCCCGAGGAGCGAGCCTTCCAGCAGGACTGGACGAAAGCCACCGCCGATTTCGTCGCCGCCCTTCGCACCACCATCGGGGACGACACCGACGACCCCCGGTTCGTCGAGCTCGTCGGCGAGCTCGCACTGTCCAGCCGGCGCTTCCGCACCCTCTGGGCCCGGCACGACGTCCGCACTCTGGACGGTGGCACGACCACGGTGAACCACCCCGTCGTCGGTGAACTACGCCTCCACCGCGACAAACTCGCGATCGGCGATGTCATCCTCGTCGTCTACTACCCCGACAAGGGCGGCGACAGCGACGAGAAACTGCAGCTCCTTGCCGCACTCTCACGCACCGATTCCGCCGGCACGGCACCCGACAGGCCGACGGACAGCCCGCACCCGTAGGTCTCCTGACCTTCACGCGCCGTCCCGGCGTCGCAACCGGACCAAGCGGAGGGCAGTGCAGGAGCCGCCACCTGAACCGGGCCCCGACATCCAGGGTTCGCACAGGTATCCCAGGGAAACGTGGCAGGCTGGTCGGCATGTGCGGCCGCTATGTCTCCACCCGACGCCCCGAGGACCTGGTGAAGCAGTTCCGGGTCACCGAATGGAACCCCGAAGCCCTCGTGGCGCCGAACTGGAACGTCGCCCCGACCAACCAGGTGTGGAGCGTCTTCGAGGGCGTCGACCGGGAGACCGGGGCGCTGGAGCGGCAGCTGCGGCCGCTGCGGTGGGGTCTGGTCCCGTCCTGGGCGAAGGACCCGGCGATCGGTTCCAAGATGATCAACGCGCGGATGGAGACGGTCCACGAGAAGCCCGCCTACCGCCGTGCCTTCACCAAGCGCCGCTGCCTGCTGCCGGCCGACGGCTACTACGAGTGGGTGCCCGTCCCGTCCACCGAGGACAAGAAGGCGCACAAGCAGCCCTACTTCGTCAGCCCGGAGGGCAGTGACCAGGGCATGGCCTTCGCGGGCCTGTACGAGTGGTGGCGGAACAAGGCGGTCGTCGGTGACGACGACCCGGGCGCCTGGCTGGCCACGTGCACGATCATCACCACCGAGGCGACCGACGCCGCCGGCCGGGTCCACCCTCGGATGCCGTTGACCATCGCGGCCGCCGACTACGACGCCTGGCTCGACCCCGAGCACCAGGACCCCGACGAACTCCGCGCCCTGCTGACCGCGCCCGCCGATGGCCACCTGTCGGTCAGGCCCGTGTCACTGAAGGTCAACAGCGTCCGGAACAACGGTCCGCACCTCTTGGACGCCTCCGAGTTCGAAGGCTGATCCCCCCCGGCAGCGAAGGGCTGTGATCAGCGCGAGCAGTCGACTCAGGCGGTGGAGGGCCGGACCTCGACAGGAGCGGGCCGCTTGCCCAGGTTTCGCCAGGCAATGGCGCCCACGATGGGGAACAGGACCATGATGACCAGCCAGCCCACCTTGGGCAGGGTTCGAATCCGTGCGGCAGGGGTCCTGATGCAGTCGACCAGGGCATGGACGTACAACGCCGCGACGATTACGTACATCGCGTAGACCGGCACTGACGTCATCGGGTCACCTCATGTGCAAGGGCGGCTGCTCGCTTGTGTGCGGCACGGCCTGGCCCCACTGGATGGTCATATTAACGGGCATCCCAAGGGGCGGAAGAAACCCTCGGACGGCCTACGGCCACGAGGGAAGACACGACACGCGCGGTGACGGTTCCGTTGCGCCGGCGCGTTCCGGCACGGCACGGGACCCCGGCAGATGGCGGCCGGGGTCCCGTGCTGGGGGTGTGTCTCGTTCCCAGGATTCAACGACCGGCAGTAGAGGGCGTCACGGCCCGAGGGCGGGGTGCGTGATTTCGCGGAGCGGCTCGTCGCCCTTGCCCCATTTAGATGCCGTCTGTAATCTATTGTTGTAGGTCCGGCCGCAGGCAGTGCTGTCCAGCGTGGGGGTTTCCTCCTCGGTAGGTGACGGACCTCCGGACACCGGCCTTGCCCGCGTGCCACCGGGGATCCCGAGCCCGCACCGGCAACACCGGCGAAGAAGAGGCGAAGAATCGATGACCACGATTTTGATCACGACAGCCAACGGGGAGACCGGCCGACCGATGGTCGACTACCTGCTCACGGAGGGCTTCCACGTGCGCGCCATGGTCCGCACGGACGACGAGCGGGCACAGCGGCTGCGCGACAAGGGCGCCGAGGTCGTATTCGGAGACCTGCTCGACCTCCGCGACGTCCGTAGGGCCATGGAAGGCGTCCAGCGCGCCTACTTCAACTACCCGCTCGGTGAGGGACTGGTGGAGGCCGCGGTGATGTTCGCTCAGGCCGCCAAGGAGGAGGACCTCGAGCTCATCGTGAACATGTCGCACTTCCAGTCCCGCCCCCACGCACGCAGCAAGGCCACGCAGAACCACTGGCTCTCCGAGCAGATCTTCGACTGGTCGGGAGTCCCCACCACTCACCTGAGGGTCACGTTCTTCATGCAGTGGCTGCTCTACATCTCCGGGCTGATCCGCTACGGCCGCTACGCGATGCCGTTCGACAAGGAGAGCCGCTTCGCCCCGATCGCGGGCCGCGACATCGCGCTGACCGCTGCCAATATCTTCGCCTCGCCCGAAGGGCACGGTGGGCGGGTCTACGCCCTGACCGGCCCTGTGGAATACAGCCACGAAGAGCTCGCGGCCGAGGTCGGCCGGGTGCTGGGCAAGGACCTTCCGTTCGAGCAGGTCACCGTGGCCACCTTCCTGGAAATGCTCGGTATCGGGCAGGACATGGCGAAGCTCAAGCACTTCGAGGCTGTGACCCTCGACCAGCAGGAGGGCCGCCTGGCGGGCATCACTGATACGGCCCCGCGCATCAACGGGCAGCCGCTCACGACGGTCGAGGAGTTCATCACCGAACACCGCTCGGCGTTCGAGCTCGACTACATCAAGCCGAGCGCGTAGTCGGCCGGCCTGAGATCGCCCGCAGCACGGCGAGCCGTCCAACGCCGGCACCTTACGCGGCGGACCTCAGTGGTCAGCTCGTTCCTTCCCGGTGGGTCGGATCGTCGGAGTCGCCGCCGGGGAGGTCGACAAGGATCACTGCCACGTCGTCGCTCAAGTGGCCCTCGGTGTGGTGGAGCAGCCGCTGGTGCAGTCGTGCCAGGAACTCCTCCGGGGTGGCGGCGTGTAGCGCTTCCATGGCCTCGGGCAGGGCGAAGAATTCGTCGTCGCGGTTGCGGGCTTCGATGACGCCGTCGGTGTAGAGCAGCATCCGGTCGCCGGGGAGGAACGGATGGCTCTCCGCCTTGGGCGGAGGTCCGGTGTAGAGGTCTTCCAGACCGAAGGGCGGCAGCGGGCAGGACGGCGTCAGGGCTTGCACTGTGCCCTGGTGGAGCAGCAGCGGCGGCGGGTGGCCACGGTTGATCAGCTCCACCACATGTTCGCCCGGGGTGCCCGGGATTTGGGCCAGTAGGGCGGTGGTGAATCCCTCCAGGGCGACTTCTGGCTCGAACGCCCCCGGCACGTCCGCCTCCCGCAGCAGCGCGGCCCCACAGTGGTCCATGACGTCCACCAGGTCGTTCTCGTAGTGCACGGCTTCCCGGAAGGCGCCCAGCGCCACCGCGACCGCCCGCATGGCATTCAGGCCCTTGCCGCGGACGTCTCCCACGATCAGACGGACGCCGTAGCGTGTCAGCACCGCCTCGTACAGATCACCGCCGACCTGCGCGCCCGTCCCCGCCGCGAGGCTCAAGCTGGCCGTCCGTACCGGACCCAGCCGCGCCGGAACAGGCCGCAGGATGACGTCCTGTGCCGCCACGGCGATACGGCGAACCTGATCGAGCTCGCTGCGCCGACGCGCACGCACCGCCTTGCTCAGCATCACACTGGCCACCGACACCACCAGCAGACCCACGAGGTTGCCGAAGACCAGATGGGTTCCCCACGCATGGTTGTAGGTGGCCGTGGTCACGTTGACGACCAAGGCAGCAGCCGCCGCCGACAGGGTGCCCTTCGGGCCCATCGTCAGTGCTGCCAGCGCCGGCACGGCGGTGAGGAGGGGGCCGGTCATCAGGAAATGCGCAGGTGACAGTTCGATCCCCAGCACGCCCAGCGCTATCACGAAGGGCACAGCCTGCGTGAGTGCCAGGAGGAGCCTGCTGTGGCCGCCCGCTCCCGGCCCGGGAGACGAGCAGGACGGTGACCGCATGCATTCAGCCTGCCCCAGTGCAGCGCCGATCGCACCGCCGAGCGTCCGGCACGGCCTGACTCATGCCGAGCGCAGCGCTCGCTCCGTACAGGGACGCTGCCGCTCATCAGGCTGTGCCGCAGCGAGTGATCAACTGCATGAGTTCAGGGGCTGACAGGCTTGTCACGAGACGCCGCAGGCCCGTGGCCTGCTGGTGAACTCCTTCTTCTCCGCGTCCGGCAGATCTGATCGACGGCCCATCCCTTGGTGGACGGGCCGCCTCCGCCGCTGAGGGAAGACCGCACCCGGCCCGTACCGTCACGCGAGGCGCGGCTACGGGGCAGCCTCCGCGCACACCGGGTCGTCGACCGCGCTCACGGTGTACGGGGGCTGTCCCGGCGGGTCGTCGTTCTGGCTGTTGACGACGTAGAGCCGGCAGCCGTGGCGGGCCAGGGTGGTGGGCAGGTCGAAAGGCTCGCCGGTGATGCGGTGCGTCACCGTGCCTGCGTGCAGACCCTGGTCAAGTTCGGCGATGTAGACGCCGTTCGGGGCGCCGTAATTGAGCACGGCGTAGAGCGTCCGCCCTCGTAGCAGCATCCCATCGGCCCCGAAGGACACGCCGCCCAGATCGAGCTGGACGACCTCACCGGTGGCGACGTCCACCCGCCACACCGCCTCGGTCCCGTTGGACGCCACCAGCAGTGTGCTGCCCGACCGGTCCGCGACGATGCCGTTGAGCAGCCAGTACCGCGCGGGGAACTGCGGGAAGGCGGAGCGGATGTCCAGCCACGGTTCCAGGGGCCCGAGCCTGCCATGGCGGAGGGCGGCCCGGTACACCACGGGGTTGGCCCAGTCCGTGACGTATACGGCGTCGTCGGTGATCACCAGGTCGTTCAGGTCCGGCGCGCCGAGCGGACCGCCCTGCGCGGTGCGCGTGGCGAGCAGTCGGCCCCGATGGTCGTGGACGGTCAGTTCGCCTCCCCCGACGGAGTACACCCGCCCCCGGCCGTCGGTGTGCACCCCCAGCGTGCTCGGGCGGTTCGCCAGGCCGTCAGCGCGGAATGACCGCAGGTGCGCGGCGCGTACGTCGCCCCGGTACAGCGCGCCGGTGCCGTCGGAGGACACGTACATCGTGCCGTCGCGGTCGATCGCGATCCCCTCCGGCAGCACCCCGCGAGCCTCGGAGACGACGTAGGTGCGCGGCAGTTCGTGCGCGGTGGCAGGGGCGGCGGGCAGGGCCGCGAGGCCGGCCAGCAAGGCCGCGGCGCCGAGCCGCGGAAGTCGGGTGGAGCCGGGCATCGTGGCTACCTCCGGGTGCGTGGTGGACGCCCCCGCGACGCGGGGACGTCCGAGAGCCTGCCCGGGGCAGTACGGCGGCCGCATCGCCTTTCACGTCTAGGCGAAAGGCTCCGACTGGCCGATAATCGGTCGGCGTGATCCGCTTACACTTCGACGCCGCCGACCTGTGCCGGATCACGCTCGCCCCGGCGCCCAACGCCCTGTGGGAGGCGGTCCTCAGCGTGCGCGGCGTGCGCACCGCGACCGCCGGAGCGGGCCGGGCGCACCCTGCCGCCGGGCGGTGGCGCCGCCAGGTGAACGGCAGCTTCGCCGACCGCGCCGGGGTCCTGCTCGACCTGGTGCCCCGAGACGGCCACGTGCCCGACTTCTTGCTCCAGCCCGCCGCGGGGGACCTCGCCACGGCCGTCGACCTGGCCGGGCGCACCCCCGCCGCCCGCATCGCCGAGGACCTGCGGCTCCCACGGGCCCCTGGCGGCCGGGGCGGCGCGCAGGAGCCGCCCAGCCGCTGGTCGCTCGAACTCGCGGCCGGATCGGCCGCCGCACGGCGCGTCCTCACGGCCGACCTGCGGAGCTACTTCGCCTCCTCGATCGCCCCGCTGTGGCCGCGGGTCCGCACCGACGGCGCGGGGGACCGCGCCCTGCGGGCCGAGATGCTGCTACGCGGCGGCGTCGACGCCCTGCTGACCACGCTCGGCCCCACCTGGCGCTGGCAACCGCCGGTGCTCCACCTGCCGTCCCGGAACACGTATGACATCCCGCTCTGCGGCCGGGGCCTGTTGCTCATGCCGTCCTGGTTCGCGACCGGCCCCATGATCAGGTACCAGCCCGGCGAACCGACCGTGCTGGCCTACCCGATGCACCTGCAGGAGCCCCCCACCGACCCGGGCGCCCCGCCCGGGGCCGCCCTCGGACAGCTGCTGGGGCGGACCCGGGCAGCCGTTCTCCAGGCCCTGCGCGATCCGGCGACGACCACCGCGCTCGCCGAGCGGCTCGGGGTCTCGCTCGCGACTGCCAGCCAGCACGCCGGCGTCCTGCGCGACGCAGGGCTGGTGCGCACGACCCGGATCGGCATCGCCGTCCTCCACAGCCTCACCCCGCTCGGCACGGCCCTGCTGTCGGGCGAGCCACCCGCGGCGGTCCGCTAGGTCGTGTCGTCCGCGAGCGTGTGCGCGGTCCGTCCGCGGTGGTCGAACCACCGCGGACGGACCGGCCGCACCCGTGGCGGGTGCGGTGAACGGCCGCACCTCAGCGCAGGCCGAAGGCCCGGATCACCGTCTGGCGCACCGAGTTGCCCGCCGAGTCCTTCGCGCTCGCCCGCAGCGACACGAAGGGCGCCCTGTTCGGGGCGTCCAGGCGGAGCCGCCCGTCGCTGCCGCAGGCGGCCTTGTGCCAGGTCCGGCCGTCGTCGTAGGACAGCTCCACGCCGACCGCGCCGAGCTTGCCGGCGAGGCTGGCGCCCGGCAGGTGGGCGGCGGTGACGGACAGGGTGTCGTGCCGCCCGGCGCGGCCTGCCGCGTCGGTGCCGATCCGGTAGTCGAGCTGCACCAGCGGCAGCACCACGGTGGCGGCATCGGTCGGCTGCGCCGACGTGAAGTCCCACTCGGTGCGCGTACGGGAGGAGTACGGGGTGTAGGTCACGTCCCGCTCACCGGTGACGACCAGCTTGTACGGCAGCTTGCCGCGGCTGGGGGCGTCTCCCCAGACGTTCGTGAAGTTCCCCTGGCCCAGCTGGGTGTTGCCCTGGTACAGCGTCTGCTGCTGGGTCACGGCCGGGTCCTGGTTCCACCCGACGTGGTTGCCGCTGCCCCAGGCCGGGATGTCGATGTACAGGAGGCTGCCGTTGCGGGTGGGCGGCAGGTTGTTGAAGAAGGCGTCGTTCAGGAAGGGGCGCTGGATCGGCTTGAACCACTCCTCGGACTGCCTGCTGCCGGCCCGGTAGGCGGTCTTCGCTCCCTCCTCGAACCCGATGGACTCGGCGAACGCCTCCTGGTGCCAGCGGACACCGTCGGTGGACACCCAGTCGGTCCGCTGGCCGTTCGCGGGCTCCGGCATGATGGGCCCGGAGGACCAGTCGACGCCGTCCAGCCACTCGAAGCGGAACTCGGCGCCGGGAACCTCCGGCTTCGGGCTCGCGAAGGTGACGTCGATCCGGGCGAGGTTCTTCGTGTCGCCCTTGACCGTCATCTTCGACGGGATCTCGTTCTGCCAGGCGTGCGCGAGGTCGTAGACGTACGGGCTCGCGGTCTCGGAGTCGACGGTGATCCTGGCCCCGCCGTCCTTGGCCTGCCGGATGAGCTTCTCGCCCTCCTCGGTGCCGAGCAGGCCGACGTCGAGTGCGACGGGCCGCTGACCGAGCGGTGCGTAGGAGCGCACCGGGCGGCCGTAGCCGTTCTCCACGACCAGCATGAGCTCGGCGCCCGCGGCGATCGCGTTGGCCGCCTGGTCGAGGTCGCTGACGTCGTCGCTGTGGCGGACCACCACGGCCTTGCCGCGCGCGTCGAGGTGGGCGTAGTCCTCGCTCGACCCCTGGCCGGCGAAGACCAGCGGCAGCTTGTAGGTGCCCCTGGCCAGCGGCGTGATGCCCTCCTGGCGCAGGATGCCGGTGAACTCGGTCGTGCGGGTGGAGACCGCCAGCGCCGGCTTCTCGGCGCGCCAACGGGCGGTCAGCTGGAAGTCCCCGTGGGTGACCTTGTGGGTGGTCGGCTGCGCCCAGATGCTGTCGTAGTAGACGCTCTCGGCCGACAGACCCGACCTCACGCCGTTCATGACGCGGTTGTAGCCCAGCTTCTGGAACGTCACGTCGCTGCGCTGCGGGGTGGTCATGTCGATGCGCTTGACCTTGGAGGCGTCGAACGTGACGGTGGTGTCCCGGTCCACCAGCACGTCGGGGTCGCCGAGCAGCGCCAGGCCCCTGGAATGGGGACCGTGGACGCCCTGGACCTCCTGGTAGGACAGGGCCGAGTACACGTCGTCGGGCACGAAGATCTCCACGGTGCCCGAGGGGCCGACACCCACCGGGACGGGGTCCTTGCTCCCTGCCTTGATCAGCATGACGTCGCCGGAGGTGGGATTGCCCTCGGAGTCCTTGAACGTCAGCGTCAGCTTGTGCATCGTCGCGAAGCCGAGGGAGACGGCGGTGTGCGCCACGGCCCTGCCGGCCGTGTCCGTCGCGAGCACCTGGCCCGAGTAGTGCTCCTTGGCGGTGCCCGCCGAGCCGTCGATCGTCACCGTGACCTGGGTGGAGCCGTGCGCGGGGACGACCACCTGGGAGGCCGACAGGCGGAACATCCCGGACGGGGCGTGCGCCGCGTCGACGGACAGCGAGAGCGCGACCGGCGCGTCGGTGACGTTGGTGTACGTCACCGGGCGCTGGAGGGCGCCGCCCTTGTACTGGGCCGCGAAGGCGGTCGCCGAGGCGAAGACCCCGGCCCGCGCCGCCGCGGCGACGTCCAGCCGGCCGCTGCCGGCCTCGAAGGCGTCGTACGTCGGGGTCTGCCGGGAACTGCTGGCCAGCAGGTCCTTCAACTGGCTCCCGGTGAGGTCCGGATGGGCCGCGGCCAGCAGGGCGGCGGCGCCCGCGACGTGCGGTGTGGCCATCGACGTGCCGCTCATGGACTGGTAGGAGCCCTGGTCGTTCCCGTCGAACTGGGAGTTGGCCGCCAGGATGTCGACGCCGGGGGCGGTGATCTCCGGCTTCAGCGCGCCGTCGATACGGGGGCCCCTGCTGGAGAACGACGCGAGCGAGTCGGTGGAGTCGACCGCGCCCACGGTCAGCGCCGAGGTGGCCGCCCCCGGTGCGACGATGGTGTTCGGATCCTCACCGAAGTTGCCTGCGGCGACCACGAACAGCGCGCCGGTCTGGGCGCTGAGCCGGTCGATGGCCTGGCTCATCGGGTCGGTTCCGTCGGACACCTGGCTGGTGCCGAGGCTCATGTTGATGATCTTGGCGCGCCGGTCGACGGCCGCCCACTCCATGCCGGCCAGGGCGTAGGAGATCTGTCCGCTGCCGTGGTTGTCCAGCACCTTGCCGATGCTCAGGCGGGCGCCCGGGGCGACGCCCTTCTCCTTGCCGCCGGAGGCCGCACCGGTTCCGGCGATGATGGACGCGACGTGGGTGCCGTGTCCGGCGTGGTCGTCGGTGTTCTCGTCCGGTACGAAGCTCTGGCGGGTCGCGATGCGGTCCGCCAGGTCCGGGTGGCCGGCGTCGACGCCGGTGTCGAGGACGGCGACGTCCACGCCCTGCCCGGTGTCACCGCCCTGCCAGACCTGCGGGGCGCCGATCTGCGTGGTGCTGTCGGCGAGGTCGGCGTGGATGGGGGCGTCGAGCCAGATGTGCGAGATGCCGCCGCCGAAGGACGGCTGGGCGTTCTGGGCCCGGGCGCCGTCGTTCGCCGCCGCCCCGGCCACGGACTTCCAGAAGTCGTCCGCGCGGGAGCGGTCCGCGGTCAGCGCGGCGCCCTGGATGCTGTCCAGGTTCCGCACCCGGGCCGCGCCCTCGGGGACGGCGGACGAGCGGCGTGCGGCGCCGGGCTGCGTGTAGGAGACGATCAGCGGCAGCCGGGCGCGGTGCGCGTCGTCGTATCCGTCCGCGATCAGGTCCGTGACGTTGAACAGCTGCCGGTCCAGCGTGCCCTGGGCCAGGAAGGGCAGGGCGGACTCGGGGTAGACGTAGAGGTCGTCGCCCGACGTCGTGATGCGGGTCCGCGCCGGCAGCCCGTCGGCACCGCGGACGGTGACGGTGCCCCCGGACTGTCCGCCGCCCCGGGCGGCCTGACCGGTGGTCACGACGTCGCCGGTGATCAGTGTGACGGTGTGGTCGCCCGCGGGCACATGGTCCGCGGCGGATGCGGATGCGGATGCGGATGCGGGTGATGGAGTGGGAGCGTCGGAAGGGGCGGCTGCCTGAGCCGTGATCGGGCTCGTGAGGGCGAGTACCGAAGCGCCGGCGATGACCGGCACGCTCCAGCGTCTGTGGTGTCGCTTCAAGGGTTTCCCTGGTTGGGGTCCGGGCAGGGGACGATCGCCCCCAGCCGTCCAGGGGCGTCACACCGCAGCGGGTTGGCGTCACCTGGGCGACGTGATCATATGCATGTATGAATTCACTGTGAAGAGTGGTGCCTCCACCTTGTGAAACTCGGGGCAACGATGCGTTCCGCGCGGTGGGTGCTCAGTGCATCCGTCTGCACCGTATTCGGGGGAAGTGGCCTCTGGGCAACGGCTGATGCAGGTGACAGCCGGGGTGAACGCGCGCCGTATCCCTCGCCTGCCGCGGGGGAGGGCGATGGCGGAAACAGTGGTGACAGTGTGCCCGATCGTGCTCGTGCCGGCGTGGGGGAGTGGAGATCCGCCACCGGGGTGTCCGTGCCGTTATTCCCTTGGAGATCCGGTCCAACAGCCTGCTACGTTGCAAGACTTTGCCCCGATCGGAAGGATTGCCATGGACGTCCCCTCCCTGCACGGCCGGTTCCTCGACGACGTGCTTCCGCGGATCCAACGGGACGACCGCGTCAGTGGTGTTGCCATCGCGGGGTCGATCGCCGGTGGACACCCCGACATCTACTCCGATGTCGACCTGATCGTGGTCATCGACGACGAGGCGTTCGACTCGGTCATGGCGGAGCGTCTCACGCTGATCGGTTGCTGGGCCGCCCTCGTGGCCGGATTCACCGGGGAGCACGTCGGCGAACCCCGCCTGATCATCACGCTCGTCGGGCCGCCCCTCCTCCACGTCGACTTCAAGTTCGTGCGGGGCTCCGACTTCGCCGACCGCACCGAGGACCCGGACATCCTGTGGGACCGCGACGGCCGCCTTGCCACCTCACTCGCGGAGCATCCGCCGGCCACCCCGTCGTTCGACCTCCAATGGATCGAGGACCGGTTCTGGACCTGGGTGCACTACGGCGCGACGAAACTCGGCCGCGGTGAACTGTTCGAGGTCATCGGCCTCCTCGGCTACCTGCGCGAGGCCGTACTGGGCCCCCTGGCGGCCCTCCGGGTGGGTGCAGCCCCCCGCGGTGTGCGCCACCTCGAATCCATCGCGCCGGACGAGGCGCGTGACCTCCGGGCGACCCTGTGCGGTGACGACCGGCACGACGCCGGCCGGGCCCTCCTCGCCGGCGTCACGCTCTACGCACGGTGGCTCGGGGAGGCCGGAGTGGCGATCGAACGTCACCCTCACGCCGAGAAGCTCGCCGTGCAGTACCTCCGCGACGTCATCGACCAGGCGAACTGACCGGGCCGTCTCCGCGACGACGGGTGTGGCGCTCGCGGCGCTCCGCCGACCGGTGCGTGCACATCCAGTCCCTCTTTTCATGTCAAGCCCCGAACTGGAGTGACGTGACGGAATCCGAACGGTAGGGCCGAATGGAATGCGAGGCGTTCCGGAAGGCAAAAGGGGTGACTTCCGTCATCGCCTCTGCCATCGACCCGATATCGCGGCACCGACTGTGGGTGAACGACCATGCACTGGAATGACGAGCCACGATCCGCGAGCTCCTCCTGTCCCGACGGGCAGGAGGAACGACCGTGACCTGCAACAGCTTTGAGCAGTCCACTGCGGCTTCGGCCGGCTCGCAGGGCGTGGCCGGCGCTTCGGGATCCAGGGCGGAGAATCGCGTCGAGACACTTCTTGCCGAAGTTCTCGCGGGTGTCCTGCGAACCGAGCAGGTACCGGCAGACGGTCATTTCTTCACCGACCTGGGTGCGGATTCTCTGCTGATGGCTCATTTCTGCGCCCGCGTACGCAAGCGCGACGACCTACCCACCGTCTCGATGAAGGACGTCTACCGGAATCCCACCATCCGCGGCCTCGCCGCCGCCCTGGAGCCGCGGGTGGAAAGGCCCGAAGAGCCTCCGGCCGGACCAGGCGCCGAGGTACCCGGTGCGGCGGCAGCACCCGCCGCGACGGGCACCGCGCGGTACGTGCTCTGCGGGGCGCTCCAGCTGCTCGTGTTCCTCGGCATGTCCTTCGTATCCGCCCTCGCGGTCACCCGCGGGTACGAGTGGATCCGGGACGGCTCGGGATTCGCCGGTGTGTACCTGCGGTCCGCGCTGTCCGCCGGCGCGGGGTTCGCCGGTCTCTGCGCCCTGCCCGTCGCCGCCAAGTGGATCCTGATGGGGCGCTTCAGGCCACGGCGCTTCCCGGTGTGGAGCCTCACCTACCTGCGGTTCTGGTGCGTGAAGGCCCTGATCCGCACCAGCCCCATGCGCCTGTTCGCCGGCACCCCGCTGTACGTGCTCTACCTGAGGGCGCTGGGAGCGCGTGTCGGACGCGACAGCGTGGTCCTCTCGCACCATGTGCCGGTGTGCACGGACCTGCTCACCGTCGGGCAGGGGACCGTCATCCGCAAGGACGCGCTCTTCTCCTGCTACCGCGCCCGTGCCGGAATGATCGAGACCGGTCCGGTGACGCTCGGCCGGAACGTGACGGTCGGCGAGCAGGCCGTCCTGGACATCGACACCTCGATGGGCGACGGTGCCCGGCTCGCCCACGCCTCCGCGCTCCACAGCGGCCAGGCCGTTCCCGCCGGCGCTTCCTGGCACGGTTCCCCCGCCCAGCCGAGCGGCACCGATTTCCGGGTCGTCCAGCCGCTCGCGTGCGGCACTTGGCGCAAGGCCCTCTACACAGCCGCACAATTGGTGCTGTTGCTCGGGGTGTACCTGCCGGTGGCGGTGGGCGGTCTCGCCCCGCTGTTCGCCGCCCTGCCGCAGCTGGACGTGGTGTCGGCCCCTGAGCACGCCTTCTCCAGTCCCGCGTTCCACATCGACGCACTGACCGCCTCGCTCGTGGCCTTCTTCGGCGGTCTCCTGGCTTCCCTGGTGGCGGTGAACGCCCTGCCTCGCCTGCTCCGCCGGACGATCGAACCGGGAAGGACCTACCCCCTGTACGGCTTCCACCACGGTGTCCAGCGGGCCCTCGCGCGGATGACCAACATCAGGTTCTTCGTGCTGCTCTTCGGTGACAGCTCCGCCATCGTCCACTACCTGCGCTGCCTCGGGTACGGCCTGCGCCGGGTCGAGCAGACGGGTTCGAACTTCGGCTCGCTGGTCAAGCACGACACGCCCTACCTGTGCGAGGTGGGCAACGGCACGATGGTCGCGGACGGCCTGTCCGTCATCAACGCCGACTTCTCCAGCACGTCCTTCCGCCTCTCCCCGGCGGCGATCGGCGCGGGCAGCTTCCTCGGCAACAACATCGTCTACCCCGCGCACGGGCGCGCCGGTGACAACTGCCTGCTCGCCACGAAGGTCATGGTCCCCATCGACGGCCCCACGCGGGAAGGCGTCGGCCTGCTCGGCTCGCCGAGCTTCGAGATCCCGCGCACCGTGCAACGTGACCAGCGGCTCGACCACCTCGCCACCGGTGAGGAGCGGCGGCGCCGCCTGGCAGGCAAGAACAGGCACAATGCCCTCACCGCGCTCCTGTACGTGCTGATGCAGTGGTTCCACTTCCACGTCGCCGCCCTGGTGGCGATGACCGCCGTCGACCTGTACCACGTCCACGGCGTGGCGCCGGTCGCCCTGGCCGGCCTGATCACCCTGATGTTCACCGTCGCCTACTACGCGCTGGTCGAGCGGGTCGTCACCCGCGTACGGCCGCTGAAGCCCCTGTACTGCTCGATCTACGAGCCGTCCTTCTGGCGCCACGAGCGCTTCTGGAAGCTGACCACCCACCGGTACATGCAGCTCTTCAACGGCACCCCGTTCAAGAACCTCGTCTGGCGGCTCCTCGGCGTCAGGATCGGCCGGAGGGTCTTCGACGACGGCTGCTCCCTGATCGAACGGGGCCTGGTCACCATCGGCGACCACTGCACCCTCAACACCGGCACGGTCATCCAGTGCCACTCCCAGGAGGACGGCGCCTTCAAGTCCGACCACGCCAGGCTGGGCGCCGGTGTGACCCTCGGGGTCGGGGCATTCGTCCACTACGGCACCACCGTGGGCGACGGGGCCGTGCTGGCCGCCGACTCCTTCCTCATGAAGGGCGAGGAAGTCCCCTCCCGTGAGGAGTGGGGCGGTAACCCCGCCCGGAAGGCCGCCGCCGTCCACCAGCTGCCGGGTGCCCGGCGCACCCCGCCGCCAGGCGGTCCTGAGGCGGGGCCGGGCAACCGGGACACGCTCGCCGCCGTCGCTGCTCAGCATGGCGAGGTCGCCCGCCCGCGGCAGACGCTCGGCACCCCCTGACCCCGGCGGCGGTGTGCGAGGACGGCGCCGGACCGCCCCCGCACACCCGTCGTGGCCCCGCTGACGCTCAGGTGATCAGCCGGGCCGGGGTGGTGGCCGCGTGCACGAGGACCTCCAGAGGCCCTCGCCGGAAGATCCGGGTCCAGGCCAAGGCCAGGACCATCGCGGCCGCGGCGAAGGAGAGCAGGACCGGTAGGGCGGCGGAGTCCGGCAGGTCGTCGACGCCCAGGGCCTTGATGGCGACGATGTGGCCGACGTACGCGGTCAGCGAGATCGAACCCACGGCGATCACGGGCGTGGCCGCCCACCGCACGCGTGCCGACCGTTCGACCACCGCCAGGCAGGTGGCCAGCACCAGGAGCGCGACCCCGGTGTTGCCGAGGATCGAGAACGTCGTCTGGCTGTGCGGCGCGGCCACCAGCAACCAGGACGGCGTGTCGACGACCTGGTCCCCGTACGCCTGGGACAGCGCGTCCGACCACCAGGCCGAGGCCGTGGGAGCGCCGTCCGTGGCCGCACTGATCGCGGCCCGCGCGCCCGGAGCCAGGTGCAGGGCCAGCCAGGAGCCGCCGTAGCCGAGCACGGCCAGTGCCGCCCCGCACACGGCGACCTTCGCGTGCACGCCGGGCCGCCGCAGGTCGAGCCGGGCCACGGCCATTCCGGCGATGAGGAAGGACACCCACGTCAGCACCGGGTAGTCGCCGGTGACCAGCAGCTCCAGGAATCCGTCCGAGCCGGTCAGCCGGGCCAGCGGATCGTGTGCGATCACCGTGTCGCTCCAGCCGCCGTTGTCGATGGCGACCCGCAGTACGTACAGGACCTGTGGCAGTACGAGCGCGGTGACCGCCGCGATCAGCGCCAGCGTGCGGGCCCGCAACCGGTACAGGGGCAGGACGAGGAGGAAGGCGAGCCCGTAGTAGGACAGGATCACGTCGATGGACGTGCCCAGGTCCGTCAGCAGGTACCCGAGGACGATCAGCAGGCCGGCCCGGATCAGCACGCGGCCGATGGCCTGCCGTCCCGCGCGGCCGGTACGCGGCTCCGGCCGGCCCGTGAGCAGGACCAGGGCGAACCCGGCCAGGAGGGCGAACAGCGCCGAGGACCGGCCCCGGGCCAGCTCCATCGCCCAGCCGAGCGGGCCGCCCACCGAGGGGTCCGGACCCACGTGCGCGGCGAACATCCCCAGGATGGCCAGACCTCGCGCGAGGTCGACGCCGATCAACCGCCCAGCCCCCGCGGGGCGGAACGGGGAGGGGGCCGCCGGGACCTTCTTGTCGAGCGGCGGCGAGTCCTCGGCCGCGACGAGTGCTGGGTGGGTCATGCGCCCCAGACTTGTGAGGTCACCGGTCGCACGCCATCCGGCGGGTGTCGGGATTTCCCCCGCCAAGTGGCTGGCCCGCGCCCCCGCCTTCCGCCGTTGTGACGTTCCCGGTGGACGAAGGCTCCCGGTGAACGCGGCCACCCCTGAGGGCTCCGACGCCGCCCCGATCCCGGGGGTCCGGGGGGGTGCGCCGCGTCGGGCAACCCTCCGGGAATGGCCGTTCCGTGCGGGAACCGTGAAGGGCGGGCTCCGGGGTGACGGGGAGGACCAACGGTCACCCTCCGGCCATGTACGCGCCAACCATCCGGCAACTGCACGCCGTCCTGCACAACTGCAATGCCCTGGCACCACCAACCGGGCCTCACGGCCGAACTCCGCACGCCAGGGATTGCGCACCCACATGCAGCCTTCCGCATCACCTTCTCCGTCCGGACACTCCGCCGAACTGCGTGACGCCGTACGCCGCTTGGACAGACGCCGCTTCCTGACCGTCACCGGGGCGGCGGCGACGCTGGCCTTCGCCGCGAACATCCCGCTCGGCGGCACCGCCGCGGCAGCCGAGGCGAGCGCCGTGCAGATCACCGAGAATCCCTTCACGCTGGGCGTGGCCTCGGGCGACCCGATGCCCGATTCGGTGCTGCTGTGGACCCGGCTCGCCCCCCGCCCCTACGAGACCGGCAGCGGCCTGCCCCAGAAGCGCTTCAAGGTCCGCTGGGAACTCGCCCACGACGAGCGCTTCACCCGCGTCACCAAGCGCGGCACCGTCGACGCGCACCCGGAGTACAACCACGCCGTGCACGTCGAGGTGGGCGGCCTGGACGCCGACCGCGTCCTCTACTACCGGTTCCGCGTGGGCCAGTGGGTCAGCCCGGTGGGCCGTACCCGCACCGCCCCGTCGAAGGGCGCCCGGCTCACCGAGCTGCGCCTCGCTGCGGTGTCCTGCCAGGCGTACCACGACGGCTACTTCACCGCCTACCGCCACCTGGCCGACGAGGACCTCGACGCGGTCTTCCACCTCGGCGACTACCTCTACGAGTACGCGGTCACCGCGACCGGGGGCGCCCGCGCCTACACCGACCGCGTCCTGCCCGGGATCTTCAACCGCGAGACCCTCACGCTGGACGACTACCGGCTCCGGTACGCCCTCTACAAGTCCGACCCCGACCTGATGGCGGCCCACGCGGCCCACGCCTTCGTCGTCACCTGGGACGACCACGAGACCGAGAACAACTACGCGGACGGCACCCCCGAGAACGACGTGCCCCCGGAGGAGTTCCTGCTGCGGCGGGCCTCCGCCTACCGCGCGTACTGGGAGAACCAGCCGCTGCGGCGCCGCCAGCTCCCGCACGGCCCCGACGCCCAGCTCTACCGGCGCCTGCAGTTCGGGCGGCTCGCCCAGTTCGACATCCTCGACACCCGCCAGTACCGCTCCGACCAGGCGTACGGCGACGGCTGGCAGGTCCCGGGACCGGAGTCGCAGGACCCGGCCCGCACGATGACCGGCACCACCCAGGAGCGCTGGCTCGTCGACGGCTGGCGCACCTCGAAGGCGACCTGGAACGTCGTCCCCCAGCAGGTCACCTTCGCCCAGCGCAAGGACCGCACGACACCGGACTTCAAGGTCTCCATGGACTCCTGGGACGGCTACCCCGCCTCCCGGCAGCGTCTCCTCGACGGCTGGGAGTCCGCCGGCCGGGACAACCTCGTCGTCCTCACCGGTGACGTCCACGTCCACTACGGCTTCGACATCAAGAAGGACTTCGACGACCCGGCCTCGAAGACCCTCGGCACCGAGATCGTCACCAGCTCGATGACCAGCGGCAAGGACGGCTCCGACAAGCCGTCCAACTGGGCCACCTACCTGCAGGCCAACCCGCACCTGAAGTTCTACAACGGCCGCCGCGGCTACGCCGTGGTCACCCTCGGCAAGGACGCGGCGCGCGCCGACTTCAAGACCGTGTCCGCGGTGACCACACCCGGCGCCCCCATCACCACGGCCGCCTCCTTCGTCACCGAGGCCGGCAACCCGGGCCTCACGCCTGCCTGACCCGCTGAAAGGGCCGCAGTACGCAGCGGGACCCCGGGGGCGTTCCCCGGGGCCCCGCGCCGTTCGGTCCGGCCACCAGCGTGCGGAGAAGTGACGGCGTGGCGCTGACGTGCGAAGATCCGGCGTCAGGATTCGACCGACCGGGCCGACCGAGCGTTCGCCGGTGGTCGACGGTCCCCCCGCGCGGACCCCAGGACCGGACGCCCGCCCCACCGCCGTGGGGCGGGCGTCGGTCGTTCTGCCGGGCTCGTGGCCTCTGCCTCGCGCGGAGCCCGGAGCGCGGGTTCCCCGTGCCGGGGTGCAGGCGGCCCGGGTGCCGGCACGGACTTCCGGCCCCGGGTCGGCCTGCATACGGTGAGACCGGACAGCCGGCCGCCCTGTGACGTCGGGCCGTGAATCCTCGGGACCTGGCCACCCGCTACGACAAGACCGCCACCATCTACCTTGCCGCGCCGAGCCGCTTGCGGTTCGCGGCCTGGTCGGCCGGCCGCGGGATCAGGGACGCATCCCACACCATCGGTGGTGACTGCGGGTCGCCCGAGACGAATACGCCTTGTCGGCCAGGATCATGTCCGGGGTGGTACTTGAACGGGATCACGTCGATCACCTGCCAGTGATCACGTCACCGCGCTCCCGCCTCGATGCCCGGTCCGGCGGCAGCGGCTCGATCTGCCCCAACTGGGCATCAGTCAACGACAGACATCCACCAACGATCAGACAATCCGAGGGAAACGCCTAGTCCGCTTGCAGGACGAAGAACAGGAAGCAGAGGAAGCGCGGTTGGGCCGCGATGGCCTCGGGGAACAGCTCACGGGCGGCGGGGTCGGGATCCGGCTCGCTGATGGCCGTGATCCGGAAGCCTGCCGCGGTGAACGCATCGGTCATCGCATGCAGCGGCCTGTGCCAAAGCCTCATCAGGGCGGTCCGGCCGCCCAAGGTCCACTCGTCGGTCCAGGCGGTGGTGTCGAAATAGCCGTGCTCGGCTGCGCGGCCGGCCTCGCGGTGCATGGTGGCGATGGCGAAGGGATGGTCGACGGACGCGATCAGCCGGCCGCCGGGCTTGAGTACGCGGCGCAGTTCGGCCAGCGCCGGCCCCCAGTCCTCCAGGTAGTGCAGCACCAGGGACGCGACGACATCGTTGAACGTGTCGTCGGCGTAGGGAAGGGGGCGGCCCAGGTCGGCCACCTGCAGGTCCGCCGCCTCGCCGAGCCGGCGCCGGGCCAGCTCCAGCATCCCGGAACTCGCATCGAAGCCGCTCACGAGGGCGCCACGGTCACGCAGCGCCGCGGACAGGGCCCCGGCGCCGCAGCCGGCGTCGAGGATCCGCCGGCCGGCCACCTCCCCGGCGAGGGCCAGCATCGCGGGACGCTCGTAGTAGGCATTGATCAGGTTGGTCTCGTTCTCACTCGTGTACGCCTCGGCGAAGCTGGTGTAGTCGTTGACCTTCGGCGGATCCACCGTCACGGCCGACGGCGAGGTGCGCCCGTGGTGGCTCGCGTGCCCTTGCTGCTCGTCAGAAGTCATGGTGCGAGGGACGTCGGTCCGCAACAGTTCGGTTCCTGGCCCTGTGATGTGCCGCGCCGGCGGCGTGATGCCGTGAACCAGTTGGTCGCGGCCATCGCGGAGGCCGTCTCCCGTTCCCCTGTGACGGTGAGGGCATCGAGGGTGGCGAACTGCTCCGTGTTCAGGGTCGGTTCGGCAGTCGCGGCGTTCTCGGCCTCCCGAGCGGCCCGCGCACGCTCCGTGATGTGACCCACCACTCTCGTCTCCTGATTGCCCGCGGAGGAAGTCGCACACTAGGTTGTGTGGATAGAACGTTCTATCTATTCACGTCCCTCGCCCGCACCACTGAAGGAGTAGCGATGTCCCACCGTCGTCCCGTTCGCCCCGTCCGTCTCGCCGTCGTCAGCGCGGTCGGCCTCGCCCTGGCCGCCGGACTGGCCACGACCGCCTCGGCCACCTCGGACCATCACGCCGAGCCGGCAGGCAAGCCGAAGCCCAAGCCGACCGTCGTCCTCGTCCACGGTGCCTGGGCGGACTCCGCCGGCTGGAGCGGCGTCGTCAAGCGCCTGCAGGCCGACGGCTACCCGGTCACCGCCCCCGCCACGCCGCTGCGCGGTCTGGGCAGCGACGCCGCCTACCTGGCGGACTACCTCAAGACGATCAACGGCCCGGTCGTCCTGGTGGGCCACTCCTACGGCGGCGCGGTCATCACCAATGCCGCCACCGGCAACCCCAACGTCAAGGCACTCGTCTACGTCGCCGCCTTCGCCCCCGACAAGGGTGAGAGCATCACGAACCTGGTGGGCAAGTTCCCCGGAAGCCACCTCAGCGACGACCCCGACGCCCCCCTGCCCACGGCGCTGAACGCGGTCCCCTTCACCCAGGCCGACGGCGGCACCGGCGTCGACCTCTACATCAAGCCCGACAAGTTCCGCGACGTCTTCCTCAGCAACCGCGTCAGCAAGAGCAAGGCCGCCGCGCTCGCCGCGACGCAGCGCCCCGTCACCGCGCAGGCCGTCAGCGAGCCCTCGGCCGTGACTCCGGCCTGGAGGACCATCCCCTCCTGGTACCTCGTCGCCCGCGGCGACCGGACGATACCCCCCGCCGCCGAGCGCTTCATGGCGTCGCGCGCGCACGCCCGCACCATCGAGGTAGACGGCCCGCACGCGGTCCACCTGACCGATCCCAAGGCCGTGACGCGTCTCGTCGAGAAGGCCGCGACCGCGCGCTGACCCACCCCCGCCCGCGGCCTCCTCCCGGCACTTACGGGAGGGGGCCGGGGGCCGTGCGCAGGAGCCGGACTCAGGCCGCGGCCATGAGCACGGCGACCCCGTGCTCCAGGACGGCGCCCGCGGCCCGGGCGTCGCCTAGGTAGCCGGCCACCATCGCACCGTCCCGCATGGCCATCATGGCGTCGGCCGAACGTGCGGGATCGGCTGCACCGAGCCGCTGGAAGGCGTCCTGCAGTACCTGGAGGAACCAGGCGCGGTGTCGCAGCACCGCCTGGTGGGCGGGGCTTTCGGGGTCCGGGTACTCAGCCGTGGCATTGATGAACGGACAGCCCCGGAACCCGGCGCCGCACACTTCCTCACCTATGCCGTGCGCCACGGCGGAGAGGAAGTCGGAAGGCGAACCGATGCCTGCCTGCGCCGCGGTGATCCGGTCCCGGATCTCCTGATCCGTCGCCTCGAGGTAGGCGCGCACCAGGTCGTCCTTGCCGGCGAAATGCCGGTAGAAGGTGCCCCGGGCGACGTCGGCCTCCGCCATGACGCGGTCCACCCCCACGGCCCGGATGCCCTCGCCGTAGAAGAGCCGGCTCGCCGTGCCCAGCAACCGTTCACGGGCCTCGGAGCGGCGGACCGGCGCGGATGCGTGCGTAACGTTCGACATGGCTACAGCATAGAACGGTCTTTCTACTTCCGGGGGTGGATCTCGTTGCTGTGGCGCCACTCGCGTGGGAGCATGCGCTGTTCATCGCCGGTACCGCGGGACTGCCGCTCCGTGCCGGTGCGTCGTCGGAACCAGGTGGGGAACGTGGGCAGAGGGGTGGCGCGGGCAGCCGCGGCGGTGTGCGTGCTGACCGTGGCCGTTGTCGGATGCGGGCGCGGGGGCGGGGACGGGGGCCTGGACGGTGCGGGGGCCTCGCACCCCGGGAGGCAGGCCGCGGCACCCGCGAAAGTCCTGGGTCACCGGGAACTGGAGCGGACCGCTCTCGGGTCGGGGGACGTCGACGGATTCAGCGTCGGCCCCGTGGTGGGCGACGTGGGGGCCGGTCAGCCGGTGGTGGGCCCGGTTGCCCCCGTCCCCGCGCGGTGCAAGCCGCTCAACGACATGACCGCGTTCGTCGGCAGGTACCAGCCCGTGTGGCAGGTCGCGAAGATCGTCAGTCGCACGTCCGATGAGGGCGACACGTCCTCCACGACGGTGGCGCTCAACTCCTACCGGCAGCAGGAATCGGTCAAGGTGATGACGGAACTGCGCGGTGCGGTGGACACCTGCACGAAGTTCGCGCCACCCGGGTCCTCGGTCACCGGCTGGACGTACTCGCAGATCCGCAAGCTGCCGGATCCTTCGCTGGGGGACGACGCGCTCGCGTACCGCATGACGCTCGACATGCCCGCGGACGACATGGGCCCCGCGCACTCCGTCGTCTTCACCTACGTGGTGGTCCGGAGCGGAACGACCGTCACGACGTTCGCCTCGAACCTCTTCGGCGTGAACGGCAAACCCACCGAGGTCCCCCGGCACGTCATCGACGCCCAGCTCAAGAAGCTGAGCCAGGCGTCGTCGGGCTGAGGGACCCGGTGGCGGCACCCGGGTGCGGTATCCGTCCGGGTCAGTTTCGGGCGGCGCTGAGCTGCTGTTGGGCCCAGGCCAGGTGCCATGTGTCCAGCGGCGTCCCGGAGTTCAGCTCCAGGCCGGGCACCGGCTCGAGACGTCCCCCGCGCAGTTCGGCGAGGAGGCGCTCGGCTTCGAGGGAGGGGTAGTCGAGGTAGCCGCGGTCGTCACCACCGAAGAAGGTGCCCCGCAGCGCCTCGCGCAGCTCCGCGTTGCGGGCCAGGCGCTCGGGCAGGTCGGGGTTGGCGATGAAGTCGCGCCCGAAGCCGACGGCGTCGACGGTGCCGTTCTCCACGGCGCGCAGGGCCTCCTCGCGTGCGTAGCCGCCGGTCGCGATCAGACGGCCCGGGTAGCGCTCGCGGGCCCAGGCACTGTCGATGGAGTCGGCCGGCCGGCGCTCGGCCGTGGAGTCGTCGTTGCCGACGATGCCCGGCTCCACCAGGTGCAGGTACGCCAGGTCGCGAGCGGCGAGCGCGTCCACGACGTAGCCGAACAGGGCCTCCGGGTCGGAGTCGGCCATGTCCTGGAAGACGCTGCTCGGGGATATACGGACGCCGATGCGGTCCGCCCCCACCGTCTCGATCAGGGCGTCGACCACCTCCAGCAGCAGGCGCGCGCGGTTCTCGACGCTCCCGCCGTAGCGGTCCGTGCGCCGGTTGGCGCTGTCCTGGAGGAACTGGTCGATCAGGTAGCCGTTGGCCGCGTGGACCTCCACGCCGTCGAAGCCGGCCGCCAGCGCGTTCGTGCCGGCCTGGGCGAACTGGGCGACGACGGCCTGGATCTCGTCGATCTCCAGCGGTCGCGGCGTCACGAAGGGCACGCGGCCCTCGTCGGTGAAGACCAGGCCGTCGATCGCGATGGGGGAGGGGCCGACCGGGGTCTTGCCGTCGGGCTGGAAGACGGGGTGCGAGGCGCGGCCGGTGTGCCACAGCTGCGTGACGATGGTGCTCCCCGCGGCGTGCACCGCGTCGGTGACGCGCTTCCACCCCTGGACCTGGGCGTCGCTCCACAGGCCCGGGATGCCGGGGCCGCCGACACCTTCGGCGGAGACGACGGTGCCCTCCGTGATGATCAGTCCGGCCGAGGCGCGCTGGGTGTAGTAGAGCGGCGCGGAGGGGCCGGGGCTGCCGTCCGGCAGGGAGCGGCTTCGCGTCATCGGCGGCATGACGAAGCGGTTGGACAGGGACAGGGCGCCGAGCCGGACGGGGGCGAACAGGGGGCTGTCGTGCATGGTTTCCTCTCCGGGAAATGGGGATGGGGCTGAAGAGCGGTGAAGGTGCAGGCCAGGCGGCTGTGGGCCTGGAGGTGTGACGCCGGGTACGTGGCGGTCGCCGACGCGGGCGTCGGATCTGCGTCCCGGCCGCCGAGCCGTGACTTACGCCGCCTGGTACCGGCGGGTTCTGACCTTCCCGCCCAGCGACGTGGCCGCGCGGAGTGCCCAGTACGGGTCGCGGCGCAACTCCTGGCCGAGGAGGACGGCGTCGGCCTGGCCGGAACGGACGATGGCCTGCGCCTGGGCCGGCCCGGTGAGGGGGCCGACGGCGGCGACGGGCATGCCGGTCTGGTTGCGGATGAGGTCGCCGCCGGTGGGGACGTCCATCAGGTCCACGCCCCGGGCCTGCAACTCCTTGGCGAGGCGCAGGGTGTCGTCGGTGATCTCCTCCGGCCAGTCGGGGTCGGACGTGCGGAAGAAGACCGGCAGGTCCTGCGGCCACACGGCGCGGACGGCGTCGACGACCTCCAGCGCGAAGCGGGTGCGGCCCGCGAACTCTCCGCCGTAGCCGTCGGTGCGGCGGTTGGTGTGCGGGGAGAGGAACTGGTTGATGAGGTAGCCGTGGACGCCGTGGATCTCGGCGACCTGGAAGCCGGCGTCCTGGGCGCGCCGGGCGGCGTCGGCGAAGTCCGCCACGATCCGGCCGATCTGCTCGGTGCTGAGCTGTTCCGGCGTGGTGGAGCCGGTGCCGAACGGGACGGCGGTGGGACCCGCGGGCGCCCAGCCGTACTGCCTGCCAGGGGAGCCGGGGAACCTGCGGTCGACCCAGGTCCCCTCGGTGGCGTCCCGGTGCCCGGCGGCGAGCTGGATGCCGGGCACGGTGCCCTGGGACTTGAGGAATGTGGCGATCCGGTGGAAGGCCTCGACCTGGGTGTCGTTCCAGATGCCGAGGTCGTACGGGCCGGTCCGGCCCTCGGGGCTGACCGCGGTGGGTTCGGTGAGGATGAGCCCGGTGCCGCCGGTGGCGCGCGCCGCCAGGTGGGCGAAGTGCCCGTCGTTCGGCACGCCCGCCTGCTCGCCGTCCGGTGGGGCGGTGGACTGGCACGTGGCGGCCATCCAGATCCGGTTCGGAACGGTCAGTGACCGCAGGGTCATGGGCTCGAACAAGGTGGTGCTCACGAAACTGCCTCCTGCTGGATGGGGGAGTGGGTACCGGGCGAACACCGGACGTCATCGCGCCCGGTGAGGCGTCCAGCGGTGCGGCTTGCTGGCTTGCGCCGGTCGTGTCGGTCCTCTCAACCGTCACATTCCACGGTACGGTATGGATGGTTATGTCCGGAATGTCGGGATCGAGATGGTCCGAATCGGGAGACAGCGATGCCGACCGTGCTGCCGATCAGTGCCTACGTCGTGCTCGGCCTGCTGAGCAGGCAGGACGGCGCGACCCCCTACCAACTCGACCAGAGGATCCGCCTGAGCATCGGGTACTTCTGGGTCTTCCCCCGCTCTCAGCTGTACGCGGAGGCCGGACGGCTGGTGCGGCGCGGACTGGTCGTCGAGCACCAGGAAGAGGGCGGCCGCCATCGCCGCACCCTGTCACTCACCGACGAGGGGCGACGCGAGCTGTGCCGGTGGCTCGCCGCCCCGACGCGGGCGATCACCGAGATCCACGACGAGGGGCTGCTGCGGCTGTACTTCCAGCCGCAGGCCTGTGACGCGGGCGGTCCCGGCGACGCGGACACGGTGGACGCGATCAGCCGGCTCGCCGCGGAGCAGATCCAGGCCCACGAGGGCCAACTCGCGGAGTACCGGCAGCTCGTCACCTCCGGACTGCTGCGCGCGGGCTCGCCCCAGCGGGCGACGGTGGAGGTGGGGTTGCGGTTCGAGCGCATGATGATCGGCTTCTGGCACGAGATCGCCGACTCGCCGGCGGACCTCATCGGCGAGGGCGCCGAGGAGGCGTGAACGACGGCGGCCGTCGCGTGTCGCATCCGTCCGCGCCGACCGGCGCGAGGGGACCCGGTGGACGTGCCCACCGCGGCGCGACAGGGCGGGAAGCCGGAACCGGCATCCCCGTCACACTGTCGGCGCTCGCGGCGCTGGTCCTCTGGATCCAGGCGCGTTTCTCCTACGTCCGCTGGCGCAGGCCGCTGCGGCTGCGGATCGGGGCCGACGGCATCGGCATGCGCGAAGTGTCCGGCGAGGAGGGGTACTTCCGGTGGCCGCAGATGGCCACCGTCACGATCGGGCGGCGGCCGTACGGCCCCGACCTCCGGCAGTGCCTCACCGTGTGGCCGCTGCCGGGCACGCACGCGGGCGACCACCCCAGCCACCTCTCCGACGGCCACCGGGCCTACGTCCTGGACCGCTGGACCGCCTGACCGGAGGCGCGGAGGCGGTCGTCCCGGTGCTGTGCGCGTACGCGGGGGAGCGGTATGCCGAAACGGCGTGACGCGGGCGGAAGAGGCGAGCTCGGGGCGACCGGCCACGCACCTGACCGGCAGCAGGTCGTGCATCCCGTTCCAACGCGGTCCGAGGGGTCCCGGCCGCTCCGGCGAACGCGGTCGACCGCCGCTGCTCCTGGGGAGCGGTGTGCCTGTACGAGCACTCCGGCTTCCCGAGCCCCCGGTCGGGCGCAGCCCGACCGGGGGCCTCGTCGTGCCCGTGCCGGTGCCTGGCCGGACTACGCCTGGCTGCCGCCCGCAGGCGTACGAAGCCGGATGCCGTCGCAGCGATGAGTTCCCAGGCGCCCACCGGTCTACCTCCCGACCGAGACGACCAACGCATCGGAAGTCAGACATGGGCCTGATCCACATCGAAATGTTCGCGACCCTCGACCTCGTCGGGCAGGCGCCCGGCGGCCCCGACGAGGACCCGGAGGGGTTCCCGTTCGGCGGCTGGCAGGCGCCCCTGCTGGACGAGGTCTCCGGGGCGCAGGTCGGTGCCGCGTACGAGGGCACGGACGCCCTGCTTCTCGGCCGGCGGACGTACGACATCTTCGCCGCCTACTGGCCGCACCAGAAGGGCGGCGAGGACGGCGAGATCGCCACGCTCTTCAACAGCGTCCCGAAGTACGTGGCCTCCCGCGGCAGGCCCGACCTCTCGTGGGCGGGGTCCACTCAGCTCGGCCCGGACCTGGCCGGCGCGGTGCGCGAGATCCGCGACCGGCACGAGCACGTGAAGGTCGTCGGGAGCCTGAACCTGGTCCAGACCCTCCTGCGTGAGAAGCTCTTCGACCGTCTCGACCTCTGGATGCACCCGATCGTGCTCGGCGTCGGGAAGAAGGTGTTCGACGGCGGCGCGGTCCCCACGAACGTCACGCTCCTCGAACCGCCCGCCGCCAGCCCGACGGGCACCGTGTACCTGCGCTACGGGCTCGCCGACGGCACGCCCGGCACGGGGGACATGAGCGCACCCGATCGCGGCGTCGGGCGCGGCGACTGACGCCGGCGGTGCATGCGCCGGGTCGGCATTCCGTCACGGCGTCCGCGGTTCGAACCGCCGACGCAGCGACGAAGTGCCTCCCCGGCAAGCGGTGCGGATCCCCGTCCGGCTCCTTCGCCGCCGCGCAGGACGGAATCGTCTTCGACCTCTTGATGCCGCAACAGCACCGCCGTCACATCCGACTCGTCGCGTCATGGCGTCCCACGGCCGAGGGCGGGTCGTGGGGCATCAGTGGTCGTCCCAGTCCTCCACGAAGAACCGGGCTTCGCTGACCACGGTGTCCTCGGCTCTGGCGGCCCGCACGTACATATGGGCCCCGTCCGGTCCCAGGTCGCCGCCGCAGCCGATGAGCAGGTCGATCCGCTGCTTCTCGATGTACCGGGTCAGGTCCGTGTCGACTGCGGACAGCGTCCTGCCGATCAACTCCATTCCGGCGAAGGTGACCTGGGGACCGGTCCGTCCGTGCACGGTCACGGCCGCCAAGGTGGGGAACCCCTCTAGGTGCCAGTAGTGGGCGGTCACCCCGGCGTCGTGAAACCGGTCCTCATCCAGGTACCAATGCCCGGCCTTCCTGTGGACCGGCCACGGATAGTGGCCCTGCCGTTCGGCCGGTACCTCGCCGCCCAAGGCGGCCACGACCTGCTGCGGGAGCATCCCGAACCGGAGCGGACCGACGCTCTCCAGCGGAGTGAAGCCCCAGTGCGGTCTGTCCTGCCCGGCCCTCACCGGCCATGCCCCCGGGTTCGTCTCCCGTGCGCGGACGTCACACCATTGGATGACCGGATCGGTCCCGTACGGGTCCTCGGCCAGCTCCGGGCCGACGAGCAGGGCGTCGGTGATCACCGCGTCCCTCCGCACCGCGTACCCCTGCGGATCCTGCCCCCACTCCAGTGCGGTACCCAGGGACACGCCCCACGCGGCGACCTCGGGATCACCGCTCCAGTTCACCCGGGCATCCACCCCCTCGCCACGGGCGAGAGCGTGGATGCCCGCGCGCACCTCGGACGGGGCTCGGGCGATCAGTTCCACGTCCCGCAGCCGTACCTGCGGACCCTCGTACGCCTGGATCGCGACGGCGGCCAGCCGCGTCCCCGGCCCGTAGATCGCGGTCACTCCGAGGCCCCCGTACCGCTGCCAGGACAAGGTGCATTCCCTGCTTTGTGACACGTGGACGTCCGCCCCGTCCAGCGCTGCCTTGACCTGGTCGGGACTCATCCCGAACCGCAGCGGACCCACACCCACCAGCGGATCAAGCTCCCACTGCGCACGCTCTTCAGGCTTCTTGTTCCGCCAGAACATCCCAACCCCCACGAGGATCCGAACAGCCCGGCGCTCGGCCGGTGATCATGTCCGGCACCCTAGGTGTGCGCACTGACACGGAGGCCCTGGAGACATCGTCGGCGGCGGTTCGCGGCATGTCGCCGCCGGTCACCCCGCGACCGCGCCCGGAACCTCGTCGGAGGCCGCGGGCGTCGCGGCTCCGGCGTCCTCCCAGGCGCGCAGGTACGCCTTGATCGCGTGCCGGTTGCGCTGCAGCACCTCGATGCGTCGCTCGATGCTGCTGAGCTGACGTCGCAGTCCGTCCAGGTCCTTCGCCGCCGGGCAGGACCGGACCTCCGTCCCCTCCTTCGCGGCATCGAGGCAGGGCAGGACCTCGCGGATCATCTCCGTCGTCAGGCCGGCTTCGAGGAGTTCGCGGATCTGCAGGACGCGGTCGACGGCGGGCTCGCCGTAGCTGCGGTACCCGTTGGCGCTCCGGAAGGGGTGGAGGATGCCGACCTCCTCGTAGTAGCGGAGCAGCCGCGGCGCGACACCCGTCTTCTCGGCCAGGTCCCCGATTTTCACATCGCCCTCCTTGGCTGGGCATCCGGTGCGCCTCGCCGCCGCACTGCGGGCGACCGGCGTCGCCGCTTGACCTTCACACTAATGGAAAGGTTTAGCTTCTTGCACGGCCCCGGAGCTGCCGGCGCGGGGTGACCGGGACCGTGCCGAGAAGAATGCGAGATCGAAGATGCCGACAGGATCCAGCAAGGGATGGACCGCTGACCGCATCGCCCCACAGGAGGGCCGTACCTTCGTCGTGACGGGCGCGACCAGCGGTCTCGGTCTGGTGACGGCGCGCGAGCTCGCCGCGCACGGCGGCCGGGTACTGCTCGCCGTCCGTGACACCGCACGGGGGGAAGCGGTGGCGTCCTCGCTGCGCGGGGCGTATCCCGGCGCCGAGGTCGCGGTGCGCCGGGTCGATCTGCTGGACGTGGACTCGATCCGCCGGGCGGCGGAGGAGATCGGCGAGGAGGAGTCCGTCGACGTACTGGTCAACAACGCGGGCATCTCCATGGTCGAGCACTCCGTGACCGCGCAGGGCGCCGAGCGCCACCTCGCCGCGAACCACCTCGGCCACTTCGCCCTCACGGCGCTGCTGGAACCGGTGCTGCGCCGGTCGCCGGCACCGCGGGTGGTCACCGTGACGTCGTACATGCACGAGAAGGGCGAACTCGACCTGGACGACGCCGCGTGGTCGCGGAAGTACACGCCCCTCGCCGCCTACTCGGCATCGAAGCTGGCCAACGCGGTCTTCGGCGTGGAGCTCGCCCGGCGCGAGCGGTCGTCTTCGTCGCCGATCACCAGCGTTCTCGCGCACCCCGGCTACAGCAACACGCCGATGCAGAGCAAGGGCACCGGGCCCGTGGGGATCGCCATGCGCGTGTCCGGCAGGCTCTTCGCGCAGAGTCCGGAGAGGGGAGCCCTGCCCCAGCTCTACGCGGCGACCGAGCCCGATCTCGCCGCGGGCTCCTACATCGGACCTGACGGCAAGGGCGGACGATCCGGGCATCCCATCCCCGTGCAACTGTCGGCGGTGGCCCAGGACCCGGAGCTCGGACGCCGGCTGTGGGAGCGCTCGCAGCAGCTGACCGGGGTCCGCTGGCACACCGCCTGAGTCCGTACGGGCCGTCCGCGGACCGCCCACTGGGGGCCGCGGGCCGGGCGTGTGCGTGTTCCGCCCCACCCCGGAGCTTCAGGGGTGGGGCCGGGCGTGCCGCGTCACCAGGCGCTGGCGCCGCCGTCGACGGCGTAGTTCGCCCCGGTGATGTAGGAGGCTCGGTCGGAGGCGAGGAAGGCGGCGAGGTCGACGATCTCTTCAGGTCGGGCGAAGCGCTTGAGGAGGGTCTTGCCGGTGATCGCGTCGCGGGCGGTCTGGTTGTCGCCGAGGTCGCGGTCGCTGGCAGGGGTCAGGACGGGGCCGGGGCTGATGGCCACCGCGCGGATCCCGTGCGGGGCGCCTTCGAGCGCGAGTTGCCGGGTCATGCCGATGACGCCGGCGTTGGCAGCGGTGTGCCCGACCATCGGGGGGTTCTCCCCGGCGATCATGCCGGCCATGGAGGCGACGTTGATGATGACGCCGCCCCCGCGGCGCACCAGGTGGGGCCAGGCGAATTCCGAGACGAAGAAGGGGATGTCGAGTTCGCCGGTGATGGTGGCGTGCCAGTCCTCGACGGAGAAGTCGGGCAGCGGGCCGAAACGCAACGAGGCGGCGTTGTTGTAGACGACGTCGAGCCCGCCGTAGGCGGCCGCGGCACCTTCGACGAGGCGCCGCACTTGCTCGGGGTCGGTGAGGTCGACCGGAGCGATGCCGGTCATCTCGCCGCCCGCGCGGCGGACGAGTTCGGTCGTCTCCTCGTTGGCGTCGGGGTTGATGTCGGCTCCGACGACCTTGGCGCCTTCTCCGGCGAACACCTGGGCCGCGACGCGGCCCATGCCTCCGCCGGTGCCGGTGATCAGCACGATCTTGCCGTCAAGAAGAGGTGTCATGGGAGTGCTCCTGGTCTGTGCGGGTGTGCGGGTGTGCGGGTGTGCGGGTGTGCGGGTGTGTGCGTGCGTGTGTGCGATGCCGTGGCCCCCCGGGCGCTCGCTGCGGGCGGGCGCCCGGGGTGCGTGCCACGGCCTGGTGAGGCGGGCCGTGCGATGCGCTACTTCGTGGTGGGGGGAACGGTGCCGGGAGGCGTCCCACCGCGGAGCTCGTCCAGGAACACCCCGAAGTTGCCCTCCGACCAGTGCTCGACGGACTGGCCGTGGATGACGCGGTCGATGGAGATGCCGCTGAGCTGGACGTCGCGGCCGGAGGCGGGGATGCCGAAGACCGTGCCGGTGTGACGCCCCGCGAAGCTCCAGCGGGTGACGACCTTGTCGCCCTCCACGATCTGGTCCAGGACGGTCATCTTGAAGCCGGTGAGCCCGGCCTTGATGTCGAGGTCGCCCGTGATCCAGTCGTCCCGGTTCTCGGGGCCGTTGAAGCCGTGGAGCACCAGGTCCTTGGAGATGTAGCGGTCGAATCCGGCGGCCAGGTCGCCGTTGTAGCTGGCGTAGTACGCCGAGGTGACCTGCAGCGGCGAGAGGTAGTGGTGGTGGGCCGCGTGGCCGGACGAGGCGGCGTTCGGTGCCGGGCTCTGGGCCGCGGCCGGGACGGCCACGGCGGTCAGGGCGGCGGCGACGGCGAGGCCGGTCATGGCGGCCGGCATCTTCTTGCGTCCCATGGACGTGGGAGTGACGGGGGTGGATGCGGCCTCACGGGTCTTGTGGAAGATCACGGGGCACTCCTCAGCTGATCATCGGTGCCCGAGAGCACCGAAGTGATTGACACGTCAAGCATCCTCCCGGGCTTGACAAGCGTCAAGCGGTTTCCGGTGGGGGCCATCCCGCGGCCACCCGGCCGATGACCGGCATGGAAGACTTGGATCACCGGCGATCGCCTCGCCATCCCGCCGGGGATTTCGGACGCGCGCGCCGCCCACCAGGCGCGATGCGCCAGTACCGGGGGCATGACCGGCGCGGTGACCGAGGGGGAGTGCGATCGACGTCAGCCGGCCGACGCCGAACGGAGCGATGCCAGAGTGACCGACGGAACACCGGATCAGGCGCCGGCGGCGACGGCGCGCGGGAAGTACGCCCCCGTCCGGCTGCGCGAGAGCGAGATCCTCCGGCGGGGCCTGGACACCTTCGCCGAGCTCGGCTACGCCGCCACCACCATGCGGGAGTTGGCCCGGCGGCTCGGCGTCAGCCACAACTTCGTCCACGAACGGTACGGGTCGAAGGGCGACTTCTGGCGCGCGGTGGTGGACTTCGCGCTGCGGGACGCCCAGCCCGCGCTCGACCGGCTCCTGGCCGAGTGCCACGACGACGGCGAACGCCTACGGGCCGTCGTCGTCCACCTGTACCGCCTCGCCGCGAACGACTCCGCCATGAACCGGTTGCTCACCGACGAGTCGACCCGGGACTCCGGTCGCCTGGACTATCTCCACCAGCGGTTCATCAAGCCGTTCTGGGACAGCATCGAGCCGACGGTCGACGGCCTCATGACGGCGGGCCGCATGCCGCGCGTCCCCCCGCACGTCCTGTACTTCGCCGTCACGGGCCCCGCGCTGGCTCTGGCGCAAGACCCGATCGCCGACCGGCTCAACCCCGACGAACTCCCGACGGCGGAGCGCGACAGGAACACCATGGCCGACGCGCTCTCCGCGCTTGTCCTGCACGGCCTGCTTCCGCCCTCGGACCACGGGCCCGTCACCGGCCGGTCCGGGCGGGCCTGACAGCCGGGGCGGTCGCGTCAGGAGGCGATCCTCGCCAGGGCCGCGGCGAGCGCCTTGAGGTCCAGGCCGTCGAGGTGGTCGAGGAAGCGACGCCGTACGGAGGCCAGATTGGTCGGCCACGCCTCCCGCAGCCGGGCGAGGCCGGCGTCGGTGAGGACCGCGTTCCAGCCGCGGGCGTCCTGGGTGTCCTTGACGCGCTGGACGAGCCCGTCGCTCTGCAGCCGGTACACGGCCCGCGTCATCCCGCTGAGCGACCGCTCGCAGGCGACGGCGAGATCGGTCATCCGCATCTGCCGCTCCGGTGCCTCGGACAGGTGCATCAGGGCCATGTACTCGGTCAGTGGAAGTCGCTGCTCGCGGACCAGATCGGCGTCCATGGCGCGGGGCAGGGCGTAGATGACGCGGTGCAGCGACCGGATGACCGCCTCTTCATCCGGGCTGAGGGGCGTGATTCCCTCCGGGGCCGCTTCCTGCTGCGGCATGACGTCAGACATGCCTCAAGATTACTTGCTTCGAGAAGTAAGCGAACGCTTTTTCGCCGTGACGCGGCTCGCATCCGCGGCGGCCGCCGAGCAGAAGGCGATCGCGCGGTGCGCCGTGGCTGCCTACACTCCCGGGCATGTCATGCCGCATCAGTGAGCTGGTCATCCATGCCGCCGACGCCGAGAGGCTCGCCGCGTTCTGGAGCGAGGTCCTCGGCTACGTCGAACTCGGCCGGGAGGACGACGGAAGCATCGAGATCGGGCCGCCCGGCGTCGGCTTCGGCGGCCCGCAGCCCACCCTCATCCTCAGCCCGAGCAGCAATCCACGGACCGGGAGGCTCCCGCTGCACATCGACGTCAACCCGGTCGACCGCGACCAGGACGCCGAGCTGGAGCGCTTGCTCGCGCTGGGCGCGAGGCCCGCCGACGTCGGCCAGACCGGCACCGAGAACTGGCACGTGCTGGCCGACCCGGAAGGCAACGAATTCTGCCTCCTGCGCCGCCGGCTCCAGCCCCTCTGACACCACGGGGTCCGGGGCGGCCGGGGGAAGCCGGGTTCCGTCGGCTCAACGAGTCAGCGCCTGGGCGCGCAGGCGGGTGAGGATCCGCGACAGGAGCCGGGAGACCTGCATCTGCGAGACGCCCAGGTGGGCGCCGATCTCGGCCTGGGTCATGTCGTGCCCGAAGCGGAGGGAGAGGATCAGCCGATCCCGCTCGGACAGCTGCCGGATGAGGGGCTTGACCGCCTCGATGTCGTCGACCTTGCCGTAGGCGGCGTCGTCGTAGCCCAGGCGCTCCGCCCAGGCAGCGCTGCCGTCGTCGTCCTCGGTCGCCGGCGCGTCGAGCGAGGCGGCCGAGTAGGCGTTGGCGGCGGTCAGGGCCTCCAGCACCTGCTCCTCGGTGATCTCCAGGCGGGACGCCAGTTCGGCCGTCGTCGGGGCCCGGTCCAGTTCGGCTTCCAGGGCGTCGGTGGCCTTGGCCACCTCGATGCGGAGTTCCTGCAGGCGCCGGGGCACGTGGACCGACCAGCTGGTGTCGCGGAAGAACCGCTTCATCTCGCCCACGATGGTCGGCACCGCGAAGGTCACGAACTCCACGCCGTAGGCGGGATCGAACCGGTCGACCGCCTTGATGAGGCCGATCGTGCCCACCTGCACGATGTCCTCCATCTGATCGGCGCGCTGGGAGAACCGGCGGGCCGCGAAGTGCACCAGCGAGGTGTTCATCTCGATGAGCGTGTTGCGCACGTACTGGTACTCGGCTGTGCCCTCCTCCAAGGCCTGCAGCCGGGCGAACATCACCTTGGAGACCTGCCGGATCTCGGGCGGCGTCATATTGCCCGGCACCTCGGGAAGCGCGTCCGCAGCGCCGTGCTCCTGCGTCGCCGCGACACTGCCACCGGCCACTGCGATCTGCATCTCGGCAACCCTCCTCGTCGGTATGTTCCAGCCTGCACCCTCGGTGCGTCACCCGCCTACCCCCGCCCAAGCCCGGCAGTCCACGGGTTCCCGCGCACGAGTGAGTGGTGTTTGCGACGCCGCCCAGCGGTCAGGCGAACCACAGAACATGACCTCGATACCTGGGAAGGTGAGCAGCATGGCCGCCAATGAGAAGGCCAAGGCGAAGACCGAGCAGGCCGTCGGCAAGGCCAAGGAGGCCGCTGGAGAGGCCGTGGGCAACGAGCGGCTGACCGCCGAGGGCCGCATGGAGCAGGCCAAGGGCGACGCGCGCCAGGCCAAGGAGAAGATCAAGGACATCGGCCGGCACTGACGACCGGCACCGAGCTCATGTCCGTGGGGCGGCCCGAGCGGGTCGCCCCACGCTCATGCCCGGTCTCACGGCCCGTCAGGCAGGCGTCCGAAAGGGGCTATGCTGCCCCGCACCAGCCAGAGAGCCGGACGGGATCCAGGGCGCCGGCCCCGGCCCCGGCCATGGTCCCAGCGGGAGCGAGTGCCCCACCCGGGTGCGGGGCTCGCCTCGAGAACGAACGGAACACCGCGCATGCCTCAGCCGTCCCAACGTCGTATCGCCATCTTCGGCGCCGGCTACATCGGCCTGGTGACCGGGGCCTGCTTCGCCGAACTGGGTCACGACGTCGTGCTCCGTGACGTCCAGCCGGAGAGGATCCGTCTCCTCGAGGCGGGTGACGTGCCGATCTACGAGCCCGGCCTCGGAGACCTGATCGCCCGCAACAAGGAACGGCTGACGTTCACCCTGGACGCAGAGGCCGCCGTCAGGGACGCCGAGGTCGCCTACGTCTGCGTGGACACCCCGCCCACGGCGTCGGGGGACGCGGACCTGTCCCGGGTGTGGTCGGTGATCGACGCGCTGAAGACCGCGTCGCACCTGGCGGCGGTCGTGGTCAAGAGCACGGTGCCGGTGGGCACCGCGGTGCGGGTGCGCGCCGCCCTGGACGCTGCCGGCCTGACGCACGTCGGCTACGCCTCGAACCCGGAGTTCACCGCCGAGGGCAAGGCGGTCGGCGACTTCCTGCACCCGGACCGGATCGTCATCGGCGTGGACGACCCCGCCACCGCCGACCTGGTCAGGAGCCTGCACCACGGCATCGACGGCCCCGTGGAGGTGATGGACACCGCGTCCGCCGAGATGGTCAAGCTCGCCGCGAACGCCCTGCTCGCCACGAAGATCACGTTCACGAACGAGATCGCGACGATGTGCGAGGCGACCGGAGCCGACATCGAGCACGTGACCCGCGCGATCGGCCTGGACCACCGGCTGGGCCCGTACTTCATGCAGGCGGGCCTCGGCTACGGCGGCAGTTGCTTCCCCAAGGACTCCCGGGCGCTGCGGGCGATGGCCAGCAACGCCGGCTACGCCTTCCAGCTGCTGACCGCCGTCATCGAGGTCAACGACCTGCAGCCGCGGCGGGCGATCCAGCGGCTGAAGGCGGAGCTGGGCGGCCTGGGCGGCACGACGGTCGCCCTGCTCGGCATGGCCTTCAAGGCCGGTACGGACGACATACGCGAGGCGCCCAGTACGGTCATCGCGTCCCGGCTGCTGACCGAGGGCGCCACGGTCCGGACCTGGGACCCCCTCGCGCAGCCCGGCGACGTCGAACCGTGGTCGTCGACGACCCGCCACGCCACCCCTCTGGAGGCGATGACCGGGGCCGACGCGGCGCTGATCGTCACCGAGTGGCCCCAACTGGCCGAAGTGCCCTGGGAGCAGGCCAGGGACGTCATGCGCCGGCCGCTGGTGTTCGACGGCAGGAACGTGCTGGACCCGGCCGGCATGGCAGGGCTGGGCTTCACGTACATGAGCGTGGGCCGTCGCACGGTCTCCGGTTGACGGTTGACGGTTGACGGCTGACGGCTGACGGCCCGCGGGGGCCGGAGCGCCGGGGGCCCGGGCCGGCCCGCCGGCGTGGTCGCCCGATCAGCTGTTGAGGCGGCGCAGTGCCACGGTCCGCCGGGCATCGCGTGTCTTCGCCGTGGCGGGGGGTCGCGTGGCTTCTGCGCGTGCCATCGCCGCGAGGCGTGCGAATTGCTCACCCATGCCCCTGGTTCCGCTCAGCGGGGTGAGGCCGTGCGGCCACACGGCCCTGGCGAGCGCGACGTGACGGGCGCCGCCGAGGATGACGACGGGGTCGACGGCGGCGATCCGGAGGTCTTCCGCCTGGGCGCGGAGAACTGCGTCGGTGACCGCGTCGGCGTGCCCGTGCGGGGTGTCGTACGGGTCGATCTCGTCGTCGAGGTCCAGCAGGCCGTACCGGGCGGAGAGGATCACGAGCCGGTCCGGTTGGAGCGCCTCGGCGGCCTTCCGGCACGCGCGGTGGTAGCTGCCGATGTACATGTCGGCCGCCCTGGCCCGGTGGTCCAACTTGCGGGAGCCGCAAGGGATGACGACCAGCTCCGGTCGGAAGCCGTCGGTGTACTGCCTCGGAGTCATGCAGGTTCCTTCCGGGTCCGTCTGCGCTCGGACGCGACGGACGCGAGCTCTCGCGCGGTCCGTCCTCGTCCCGTGCCATGAGGTGCAACACGGCGGGGGGAGAGGGCCGTGGCGGAAGGACATGCCATCGGGGCCTCACATCCGGACGTACCGCGGAGCGGGGCGGGTCCAGTAGGTGACCGGTCGTATAGTTCTCGTATGGGAAGCACCAGTGGTGCCAGGGAGAAGATTCTGAGCGCCGCTCACACGCTGTTCGACCAACGTGGCTACGCGGCGCTGGGGCTGGCGGAGATCTGCAGAGCGGCCGGAGTGCCCAGGGGCAGTTTCCACTACTTCTTCGCCTCCAAGGAGGCACTCGCGCTCAGCGTCATCGACGAGCACTGGAACGCGCAACGACGCGTCTGGCTCCGCCTCCTCGATCCCGACGCGGAACCCCTGTCGCGGTTGCGGACGCTCTTCGAGGCCACCAGCGCCCAGCAAGGTGCGGGACAGCGGGACTGCGGCATCGTCGCGGGCTGCATGTTCGCCAACTTCGCGGTCGAGTCGGGCGAACTGACGGAAGTCGTCCGCGAACGCCTGCGGGAGATCTTCGAAGCGCAGGTCGGCATGGTGGAGTCGGTCGTCGTCGAGGCTCTGCGGCGGGGCGAGGTGACCGTCCCGGACACGCGGGCGGCCGCCCGTTCCGTGGTGGCACAGCTCGAGGGCCGGGTCCTGTTCGCCAAGCTCTACAACAGCACGGCGCAGCTCGGCCCGCTGTGGGTCAACTGCCTTGCGCTGCTGGGTGCCCGCAGCCCTCAGGCGCCCGCCGCATGAGACGGCGTGGTGCCGGTGTGCGGCCTGGGAGGTTGTGCCTCTCAGGAGGGAGCAAACAGGTCGTGGCGTCGGCGCGGGTCGCGCGCGCACGATGGCGGGTGGAAAGCCGGGGAACGGCGGTTCCGCCGTCGTCGTCCTGGGGTCCTCGGGGAACCGCGGCGACCGCGGTCCGCGCGGCGCATGACCGGGAGGTGTCCCATGTTTCACAAGCAGCCTGGAGCGGGTCCGCTCACGGTGCTGGTGTTCGTCTTCCCGGGGGTGCGGCTGCTCGACGTGACGGGCCCCATCGAAGTCTTCGCCTCGGCGAACGAATGGGGCGGACCGTACCGGGTGCAGGTTGTGTCCGAGGACGGGGCGGAGGTGGTCACCGCCGCCGGGACGCGTCTCAGTGCCGACCTGTCCGTCGCCGACGTGCACGAGACGTGCGACGTCCTGGTGGTCCCGGGCGGCCCGGAATGGGAAACCGTGATCAAGGACGACGCCCTGCTGGACGCCGTACGGGGACTGAGCGGGAAGGCCCGCTGCACGGCATCGGTGTGCACCGGGGCCTTCCTGCTGGCCGCGGCCGGGCTGCTGGACGGCCGGCGGGCGGCGACGCACTGGAGGCAGACCCGGGAACTGGGGCTGCGCTACCCGTCCGTGAAGGTCGAGCCGGACGCCATCTTCGTCCGCGACGGGAAGATGATGACCTCGGCCGGCGTCAGCGCCGGCATCGACCTGTCCTTGGCTCTCGTCGAGGAGCACTACGGGGCGGAGGTCGCCCGGGCGGTCGCCAAGGACATGGTCGTCTTCATGCAGCGACCGGGCGGCCAGTCCCAGTTCAGCGCGCGCTCCCGGCTGCCGCACCCGCGCCAGGAGATGCTCCGCGAGGTCCTGGACTCGGTAGCGGAGAACCCCGGGGGCAACCACTCCCTGACGGCCATGGCCCGCAGGGCCGGCGTCAGCGTCCGGCACGTCACGCGGCTGTTCTACGACGAGGTGGGCACCAGTCCGGGACGGTACGTGGAGCAGGTCAGGCTGGAGGCCGCCCAGGCGATGCTGGAGACCGGTGACGACCCCATGGCCGTCGTGGCGCGGCGCACGGGATTCGGCTCGCCCGAGTCCCTGCGCCGGGCGTTCGTACGACACCTGGGGGTGACGCCGGCGGCGTTCCGGGCCAGTTTCCGGACGACCGGCCTGGGCGCCGGGGACCTGAGCCCGACGGCGGGCGCGTAGCACACGGCGATGTGCGTCATGGCCGGCCGTGAGCGAGGCCACGGGCAACAGGCTTCCGGGAGTTGAACGCTTGGGAAACAGCGGCCCTCGGCCGTTGTGAAGCCGCCTTCTCGGGTAGGAGTCGCAGGTGGACGTCGGCGGCCCGAAGCGAGCAGAAGGCGATCACCATGACCTCCATCGGTCCGACTCCCGAACCCGGTCGCCGCGGGCGACGTGCGTCGGCCTGCCCCGAAGCAGAGGCGCCGCGGGCACGGAGCGCGGTGGAGGACACCGAGGCGGCGCATCCGGAGCCGACACCCCTGAACGACGATGAACACGCCTGCACGCTGCCGCACTTCCACAGCGCCCTGTCCCTCATGCGGCGAAGGGTGCGGAAGATCCTGGCCGAGTGGGAGATGGCCCCGCCGGTCGCCGAGGACGTGCTGCTGGTCATATCGGAGCTGGCCACCAACGCCATCGTGCACACCGACGGCCCTGCGGGTCTGCGTCTGTCGTGGACCGAGGTCGACGGGCGCAGCGCGGTGCGCGTCGAGGTCACCGACTCGGGTCCGTCGGAAGGGCTCCGCGCGGCGGCGGGCGCCACCGACCCGGACGAGCACGGCCGGGGCCTCGGCATCGTCAGGGCCCTGTCGGCCCGGCACGGCGTCCGTTCCGACTACCCCGGATTCACGCACTGGGCGGACCTGTTCGCCGCTTGGAGACCTTCGCGCCGCGGCTCCGTCCGGTCAGCCGACCCGCGAGGCGCAGGCGAGGAACGGTCCGGCCGCCTTGCTCCTCCACGACTCGCCCCGGGCGAGAGCGGCAGCGCCCTCCGTACGGAGTGAATCGACCACGGGCGTGAGGAAGTCCGCCCACCAATGCTGTACGGCCTCGGGCTTCAGGCCGATCGTGGCGACCGCCGCGCGCACCCTGTCCTCGAGGACCGCGGCGCCCTCGTCCAGGTCGGTTCCCGACCACTCGTCCACGTGCTGGGCCATCAGAGCCCAGGAGATCCGGATCATGCGCCGGATCGTACGGCCCGCGGCCGGCACGCCGTCGCAGCGGTCCCCCTACGACGGACACCCCCGGGAGGACGGTCCCAGGGGTGTCGTGCGCCGTTGCGGGAGTGGTCAGCGGAAGGCCGACTCCACGAGCTCCTTCTGCTGCGCGGCATGCCGCCGGGCGGAACCCACCGCGGGGGCCGAGGCGGACGGCCGGCTGACGCATCCGAGGGGGCGGCCCGCCAGCCGTTCCACGTGCGGCCTGACGAAGGACCAGGCCCCTTGGTTCTCCGGCTCCTCCTGCACCCACCGCACCTCGGCGTCACGGGGCAAGCGGGCGAGCTCCGCGCCGAGTTCCTCGTCCGGGAAGGGGTAGGGACGCTCCAGCCGGATGATCGCGGTGTCCCGCAGGCCGGCGTTCCGCCGGTACGCGTCCAGGTCGTAGAAGACCTTCCCCGAGCACAGCAGCACGCGCCGGGCCTGTGCGCCGTCGACGTCCCGGTCCGGTACGACCGGTCGGAAGGAGCCCGTGGTGAAGTCCGCCAGCCCCGAGGTGGCCTCCTTCAGCCGCAGCATCGACTTGGGGGTGAACACCACCAGGGGCCTCCTGCGCTCACCGAGCGCCTGCTGCCTGAGCAGGTGGAAGTAGTTCGCGGGCAGCGTCGGGACGGCGACGGTCATGTTCCCCTGCGCGCACAGCTGGAGGAACCGCTCGATCCTGCCGGAGGAGTGGTCAGGACCCTGACCCTCCAGTCCGTGGGGCAGCAGCAGCGTCACCCCGGAGCGTTCGCCCCACTTCTGTTCCGACGACGCGATGTACTCGTCGACGACGCTCTGCGCGCCGTTGGCGAAGTCGCCGAACTGGGCTTCCCACAGCACCAGCGCGTCGGGCCGCTCCAGCGAGTAGCCGTATTCGAAGGCCAGGGCCGCCATCTCGGACAGCATCGAGTCGTAGGGGGAGAAGCCCGCGCTGCCCGCGCCGAGGCCGTTCAGCGGGGTGTGCTCCGCCCCGGTGCGCCGGTCGGTGAGCACCGCGTGACGCTGGCCGAACGTGCCGCGGCGGGAGTCCTGTCCGGACAGCCGCACCGGCACCCCCTCCATGAGCAGGGAGCCGATCGCCAGGGTCTCGGCGGTGGCCCAGTCGATCGTGCCGGCGTCCAGCATCGTGGCGCGCCGGTGGAGCTGCGGCAGGACGCGCGGGTGCACGGTGAAGTCGGCGGGCTGCCCGGTCTGGGAGGCGATCACGTGCCGGGCGGCCGCCTCCGTGATCGCGGTCGGCACCGGCACCGCGGTGTCGTCCCGGTGGTCCGCGGGGGTGGCCGGCTTCGGGGAACCGGCCGCCGTCAGGGCCCGCGTCTCGGCGAAGGCCTGCTCCAGGCGCTCCCGGTAGTCCCGCAGGGCGCCTTCGGCCTGCCGCTCGTCGATGGCCCCCCGGTCGACCAGGGCCTGGGCGTACAGCTTGCGCACCGAAGGCGTGGCGTCGATGCGGTCGTACATGGCCGGCTGGGTGATGGACGGGTCGTCGACCTCGCTGTGCCCGTGGCGCCGGTAGCAGATCAGGTCGATCACGACGTCCTTGTGGAACGCCTGGCGGTAGTCGAAGGCCAGGCGTGCGATCCGTACGACGGCCTCGGGGTCGTCCGCGTTGACGTGGAAGATCGGGGCCTCGACCGTGCGCGCGACGGCGGTGGCGTAGGTGCTGGAGCGGCCGCTGGCGGGCGAGGTCGTGAAACCGAGCTGGTTGTTGATGACGACGTGCACCGTCCCGCCGGTGCGGTAGCCGGGCAGCTGCGACATGTTCAGCGTCTCGGAGACCACGCCCTGCCCGGCGAACGCGGCATCGCCGTGGACGACGACCGGCAGGACGGGGAACGCCCCGCCGTCGCCGTCGGCCAGGTCCTGCTTGGCGCGCACGACCCCCTCGGCCACCGGCCCGACGATCTCCAGGTGGGAGGGGTTCGCCACGACGGAGACGGCGATCGCGCCCCCGTCCAGGGCGTGGTAGGTCCCTTCCGCGCCGAGGTGGTACTTCACGTCGCCGGTCCCCTGGACCGACAGGATGTCCACCGCGTCCTCGAACTCGTGGAAGATGTTCCCGTACGACTTGCCGATGATGTTGGCCAGGACGTTGAGCCGGCCCCGGTGGGCCATCCCGATGACCGCCTCCCGCATCCCGTGCCGGATGCTGCGGAGCAGCAGGGCGTCGAGCAGCACGATTGCCGACTCGCCGCCTTCGAGCGAGTACCGCTTCTGGCCGACGTACTTGGTCTGCAGGAAGGTCTCGAAGGCCTCCGCGGCACCGAGCCGGTAGAGGACCTGCAACTGGTCGGCACGGTCCGGCCGGGGCGAAGGCGCCTCGATCCGCTCCTGCACCCAGCGGCGCTCCTCGAAGGCCTGGATGTGCATGTACTCGGCGCCCACCGTCCCGCAGTAGGACCTGCGCAGGACGTCCAGCACACCGCGCAACGTCATGGTGTCGCGCCCGGCGAAGCCGTCGACGACGAACTCCGCCTCCAGGTCCTCGTCGCGCAGCCCGAAGGCCGCGATGTCGAGCTCCGGGTGCGTGGCCACCCGACCCGCCGCCAGGGGGTTGGTGTCGGCCACCAGGTGTCCGCGTACGCGGTAGGCGTGGATGAGCGCGGCGACGCGCACGGCCTTGGCAGCCGCTTCTCGCGCGTCCTCGTGCGGGGACGGCGTGCCGGCACGCTCCTGACGTCCGGCGGTGGCGGCGGGGGAGACGAAGAAGTCCCTCCACTGCTCGTCGACCGATCCGGGATCGCGCAGGTAGCGCTCGTACAGTTCGTCCACGAGCCATTCGTTGAGGCCGAATTCCGGTCCTTGGAGTGCCGGTTCTTCGGCGCTGGATGTCGACGCCACTGGGTGGATCGCCTTCTTTCCTCATTCGGGACAGCCGATGGCGGGCGCAGTCGCAAGGGCCCCGTCATCCGCGCAGGGCTCCCGGTGGGGGAGCGGCCCCGTCCCGTGCCGGCGGGGTGCGCGCATCGCTGACCGTGTGGCACCACCGACCTTAGGACGGTGCCGGGCCGACGCCGAGGGCCGAAGGTGCCGGGGAGGCGTCACATCAGGACGTTCCCCCGCGCCGTGCAGCGCCGGTGCGTACGGCGCCCGCTGGGTTCCGCCGGCCGGACGTCCTGATGTGAGGGTGTCATGGCACGCGCAGTGATGCGGAGGGAGCCGAACGTTACCGTAACGTCGTAGGGCCAACGAGCCGACGGCTGCGGCCGCGGCCCGTGAGCTGTTGGGCCTGGGGGCGGTGTGCCGATTGCCGACGGCGATTCCCGATGCGAGGAAAGAAGCGTTCTCCGCCGTGACATCCGACCCCAGCGATACCCGGTCCCTCCCGCCCCGGAGCGACGCGGGGCCCCGGCACGCCACCCATGCACGCCCTCGGCTGCCGGCCTTGACCGGGACGCGACGTCCGCACCTGGGCCCCAGCTGGTTCGCGGCGGTCATGGGCACCGGCATCGTCGCCAACGCGGCGGTCACCCTGCCGCGGAGCTCCGCCTGGCTGCGCGACGCGGCCACGGTGGTCTGGGCGGGTGCCGCACTGCTCCTGGTCGTCCTTGCGGCCGGCTACCTCAGGCAGCGGACGCTGCGGGTGCACGCCGGCGATCCGATGCTGGCGCCGTTCCTCGGGGCCCCTCCGATGGCACTGCTCACGGTGGGGGCGGGCGCGCAGCTGCTCGGCCGGCAGGTGCTCGGAGCGCATACGGCCCTGAACGTGGACTGGGCGCTGTGGTCACTGGGCACCGTACTCGGCCTGGCGGCGGCCTGCGCGGTGCCGTACGTGATGGTCACCCGGCACCGCTTCGCTCCGGACGCGGCGTTCGGCGGCTGGCTGCTGCCGGTGGTGCCGCCGCTGGTCTCCGCGGCGACGGGCGCCCTGCTGGTCCCGCACACACCGGCAGGGCAGCCGCGGCTGGCCCTGCTGCTCGGCTGCTACGCGATGCTCGGGCTCGGCCTGGTGGCGGTCCTGCTGGTACTGGCGATGGTCTTCAGCCGGCTGGTCCACCACGACGCACCCACGGGAGCGGTGGTGCCCACGGTGTGGATCGGCCTGGGCGCCGTCGACCAGGCGGTCACGGCGATGGGCTCGCTGGCCACGGCGGCGCCCAGCGCGCTGCCCGCTCCGTACGCCCGGGCCGCGGCGGCGTTCGCGCTGCTGGGCGGAATCGGGCTGTGGGGCTTCGCGATGCTGTGGCTGGTGCTCGCCGCGGCGCTGACCGTACGGCAGCTGCGCGCGGGACTCCCCTTCGCGCCCAGCTGGTGGTCCTTCATCTTCCCGCTCGGCGCCTGCGTCACCGGCACGGGTGCCCTCGCCACCCGCACCGGATCAGAGCCCTTCGTGTGGACCGCCGTCGTGCTCTACGTCCTGCTCGTCGCGGCCTGGGCGGTGGTGGCCTGGCGCTCGCTGCACCACGCCGCCGGCCACGTCGCCCCGCGGGGCGCCCGCAGGGAAGCCCGGACGTGAACACCCCCGTGCGTCGCCTCAGCCCGTGGTGGGACGCGGGGCGCGGGGGTGGATCCTCGCACGCTGCACCTGCGCGTGATGGGGTTCCTGCACGCCGGCCTCGGTGACGTGGAGGATGGTGCCGCGCACCGCGGTGGCCGTGGGCGAGGCGAGCCCGTGCGCCGCCGTGAGCACCGTCGCCCGGGTGCCGTCCGGGTAGATCACGTCGACGCGGTTCGCGGCGTTGACCGCGGCCAGCACCACGTCGGACCGGTCGGACCGGTCGGACCGGTCGCCGAGGAAGCTGAAATCGTCCATCGTCCATGCCGGCCGCGCCCCCGGCCACCTGGTGGAGGGTGCCGGGAGCGGCCCGAGGGCCTGGTCGGTGAGCCAGGGGAGCGCCTTCCCGCCTGCCGTGGGTACGGCCCGGATGGTGCCCTTGCGGCTGTCCGCGACGTAGAGGGTGCGCCCGCCGGGTTCGACGGCCAGTCCGTTGGGCAGGCCGTCGGCCGGCAGTGCGGATGCGGCGGGCGGTGCGGCTGTCCGGGGCGAGCTTCCGGACGCCGGCGCGCGCGGGGTCGCTCGACCAGAGGGTGTAGTGGACCGTCCCGTCGGCGCCGCGGGTGTTGCCGGTGAAGGTGTCGCCCAGGACGCCGGTCACCAGCACCGTCCGGTGCCTGCCGGAGGCGCCGAGGCGCACCAGTTCCGGGGGGGCTTGCCGGCGAAGCTTCCCCGCATCGAGAGGGTCAGCGACCCGTCCGGTCGACGGTGATGTTCTCCGGCGCGTCACCGGTGGAGAAGTCGAACGCCGCCACGGTCCCCGGCGAGCGCCGTTGGGGGGGTGAGAAGGCCGATCATCGCATTTTTTCCGCACCGAGCCGGGGAGCGGCGTTCCGGGGTGCCGTACGGCCAGGCATGGTGCGACCCCGCGTGCTTGACGCGTCAAGCACTCTGTTAGGGTGAGGACGGCAGTCCGGAAGGCGCGCTCACGCTCTCCGGCGATGGTCCGTCCCGGCGGACCCGGCGCGTGACCGTGTCGCACGTCCACCGGAGGAAGGTCATGGCACCCGCAGGATTCGAGACGGCCGACGACACGGCACGGCGGGCGGGCAATCCGCTGCGGCGGCTCACGATCGACGAACTGCGGCGCCGCAAGGGCATCAAGTGGCGTCACCATCCGGCGGACGTCCTGCCGCTGTGGATCGCCGACATGGACGCGACCCCGGCCCCCGCGGTCGTGGACGCGGTGTCCCTGGCCTTCGAACGCGGGGACACCGGCTACCCGCCCTTCGACGCGACGATGGCGGAGGCCTGGGACCAATTCGCCGCCAAACGCTGGGGATGGCGCATGGCGACGGAGCGGACGATGGTCGTCCCCTCCGCCCTGACGGGCATCGCCGAGACGCTCAAGGTGACGACGGAGCCCGGGGACGTGGTCGTCGTCAACTCCCCGGGGTACGGGCTCCACCGGCACATCGCGGAGGGACTGGGCCGCCGCGTCGTGGAGGCCCCGCTGGGACCCGACCACCGCATCGACCTCGAGGCGCTGCGGGCCGCGTTCGGCCGGACGGCCGACGGCGGCCGCCCCACGGTCTTCCTGCTGTGCAGCCCCCACAACCCGACCGGGACGGTCCATACGGCGCAGGAACTGGCCGCGGTGGCGGGACTGGCGCGGCAGTCCGGGGTGCGGGTCGTCTCCAACGAGATCCACGCGCCGCTCGTCCCGGCCGGCGCGCACCATGTGCCGTACCTCTCGGTCCCCGGCACCGAGGACGCCGTCGCCGTCTACTCCGCCTCCAAGGGGTGGCACCTGTCGGGCTTCCGCGCCGGAATGCTCGCCTGGGCGCAGGAGGCGGACGACGTCCTGCGACGCATCCCCCTGAGCGTCGCCCATGAGCTGAGCGGCATCGGCGTCATCGCCCAGACCGCCGCCCTGCGGCTCGGCGGCGGCTGGCTGGACGCGCTGCTCGCCGGCCTCGACGACAACCGCCGCCTCCTCGGCGAACTGCTCGAGCGGCACCTTCCCGGCGTCCGGTACCGCCGGCCCGAGGGGACGTACCTGGCGTGGCTGGACTGCCGCGCCCTCGGCCTCGGCGACGATCCCGCGGCCGCCTTCCTGGAACGCGGCCGGGTCGCCCTCTCCCCGGGCCTGGAGTTCGGCACGGGCGGCGCGGGGCACGTACGCCTCAACTTCGCCACGTCGCCGGAGATCCTCACCGAAGCCGTCCGCCGGATGGGCACGCTGGCCTGATCCCGGCCGGCCCCGGGCCGCCGCCCGATCCTCGCCGTCTCCGTGACGACGCATGCCGTCCCGCGGGCCGGCACTGCTCTTCAAGGGGAACCACCTTGCTCAACACCACTGCCATACACGCCGGTTCGATGTTCGACGGGTTCACCCGCTCAGGACCTGCCACGGTCCATGTCAGAGGTGACCGCATCCTCCGCGTGGACCGCACCGGCGCGCTGCCGACCGACGGCACCCCGGTCGTCGACCTCGGCCCGCGGACATGCCTGCTGCCCGGCCTCATCGACACCCACACCCACCTCGCGTTCGACGCGAGCCCCGACCCGGTGACCTCCCTGACCGCGACCGGCGACCCGGACCTGCTGGCGCAGATGCGGGCCGCGGCCCAGGCGGCGCTCCGGGCCGGCATCACCACCGTCCGCGACCTCGGTGACCGCGACTACCTCTCGCTGACCCTCGTCGAGGAGTTCGCCCGGGCCCCGGAGCACGGGCCGGAGATCCTCGCCGCAGGCCCCCCGCTCACCACGCCCGGCGGGCACTGCCACTTCTTCGGCGGCGAGACCGAGGGCACCGAGGCACTGCGCGCCGCGGTGCGCGAGCGCCACGCCCGCGGCTGCGCCGTCATCAAGATCATGGCCAGTGGCGGCAACATGACGCCCGGTTCCGTGCCCCCGCACGTCTCCCAGTACGGCCCGGAGGACCTGCGCGCGGTCGTGCACGAGGCACACCGTCTCGGCCTGCCGGCGGCCGCCCACGCACACGGCGTCCAGGCCATCAGGGACGCCCTCGACGCGGGCGTCGACAGCCTGGAGCACGTCACCTTCCTCGGCGCCGACGGCGCCACGTACGACCCCGACCTCGCCGCGGCCATCGTGGACAGCGGCACGTTCGCCAGCCTCACCCTGGGCATGGTCCCCGGCGCGGCGTTCAACCCGCCCCCGGCCCTGGCCGCGCACGTCCGGACCATCCTGAACACCTTCGGCAACCTGCACGCCGCGGGCGCCGCCGTGGTCATCGGCTCGGACGCGGGCATCGGGCCCGACAAGCCCCACGACGTCCTCCCGCACGGCGTCGGCGCCCTCGTCCGCCTGGGCGTGGCCCCCGCCGACGCCCTGATCTCCGTGACCAGCCTGGCCGCCCGGCTGTGCCGTGTGGAGGGCCGCAAGGGACGGATCACCGCCGGTGCCGACGCCGACCTGCTGGCCGTCGACGGCGATCCCGTCAAGGACCCCGCAGCGCTCCTCGACGTGCGGGCCGTCTTCCGCGCCGGCATCCGGGTGCGCTGACCTCCGCCGGAGGGCGGCGCCCCGCGTGACGTCGGCGACCGGGCTGTCAGTGGTGGGCGGCCGTCCCCCCAATGGCGTATCCCCGCGTGCTGTGCTCATGATGGTCGCGTAGGGCCCGACCTTCAGCTCTGCCCCCGCCGGCGTGTACAGCCTGGAGGGCAGGCCATCTGCCCTTTGCCCACACGCCTCACCGCTGCGGGAGAACCCACGGCCCCTGGGTCGTGCGCGGCGTCGCCGGTGCGACAGCGTCCACTGCTTTCGTCTCGCCCTGGTCACGCGCACCGGTGGCCTGCGGCAACACCTCGACTTCCCTCGTACGAATCACTTCAGGTGGGTGAATCGTGGATACACCAACCAGGAAAACCGGCAGGTTCATCGCGCTCATCGCAGTGCTCGCTGCCGTCCTGCTGGTCTGCCCGAGCGCGAGCGCCGGAGCGTGGGGCGACAGCCGCGGGCAGGACACGGCGGTGGGAGAGTCTCCCTCCCCGTCGTCCTTCCCGCAGGCGAAACCTCCCCCCGGTTTCACGTCCAAGTACGCGGAAGTGAACGGCTTCCGCATGCACTACCTGCGAGGCGGCAAGGGTCCACCGGTCGTGCTGATCCACGGCTTCCCCCAGTCGTGGGCCGAGTGGCGGGACCAGATGGGCCCGCTGTCCAAGAACCACACCGTGATCGCGGTCGACCTTCGCGGCGCCGGCAACTCCGAGGTCACCAGGGGCGGTTACACGAAGGCACAGATGGCCAAGGACGTGCATGAGCTGCTGAAGCAGTTGAAGCTGAACAACGGTGTCCAGGTGGTCGGGCACGACGTCGGTCTGTGGGTCAGCTACGCCTACGCGGCCCAGTGGCCGAAGGAGGTGCGCCGCCTGGCCGTGATGGAGGCTCCCATCCCGGACGACAGCCTGTACCGCTTCCCGGCGCTGGAGGCCAACCCGAAGACCCCCTCGATGTGGCACTTCGGCCTGTTCCAGCTGCCGCTCGCCGAGCAGCTCATCTCCGGTCACGAGCGCGTCTTCGTCCAGGGCTTCATCGAGGAGCTCCTGGCCGACCAATCGGCGTTCTCGAAGGACGACTACGACTTCTACGCCCATTACCTGAAGGAGCCGGGCCGCACGGTGGCCTGGATGAAGATGTACCGCGAGCTCCGCGGGGACGTGGACCAGAACAAGAAGTTCCTGGCGGAAGGCAAGCTGCGGATGCCGGTCCTGGCGATCGGCGGCCAGGCGTCGTTCAGCGGCAAGATCGCCGACCAGTGGCGTGACTACGCCGTGAACGTCGAGGGCCGGGTCATCAAGGGGTCGGGTCACTGGGTGACCGAGGAGAAGCCCCAGGAAGTGACGAACCTGCTGCAGTCCTTCCTGCAGAAGTAGGTTCCGCCGCGAACGGCGGTCCTCGCGGCAACCGTGACGGTGCGCACGGCACCTCAGGCGCCGCCGCTCTGCCGCTCGGCCGGCTGCGGAGCCGGTGCGGAGGGCAGCAGTTCGCGGCGCGCCAGGGCGACCAGGGTCCGCAGGGCGATGCCGCCGATGAACACGGTGATGGCGGCGAGGAACACGTAGGTGTACGTCCCGGCCCCGGGCGGACGCTGGCGCTCCACCCAGTGGATCGCGACGGCGGCGACCGCGGCCCAGCTGAAGGTGAACGCCCATGTGCTGGGCATGAAGGGGAGCTTCAGGTAGGCGGGGAGCAACCGCAGCTGGGCCAGCACCATCAGCAGTCCGTAACCGCCGAGGAAGGCCGCTACCCCGTCGATGGACTCGGTGAACAGCGCGAAGTAGGCGGTGCTGGCCACGGCCGCGGGGGCGACCTCGATCGCCAGGGTCGGCAGCAGCGGCGGGGGCGGCAGGGGGCGGAAGAACAACCGTCCCATGATCACCGAGCCGAGGATCATCCAGCAGACCACGCCGAGACCGAACATCACCTGACCCAGCCGCTGCTGCCCAACTGCCCGGGCCGACGCCGCGGCCAGCAGACCACCGGCGACCGTGGGCAGGAAGTAGCCGGGATGGAAGGTGTCGACGTCGATCCGCCCGTAGATCCACTGACCGGTGAACCAGGCGCCGAGCAGCACGGTGAGGACGAGGAACACGTCCACCAGCAGCCGCCCGGCCGTGGGCGCCCGGCCGTAGAGGCCGTTCGCGGCGATCACCATGGGGACGATCACGCACAGCGACGCGAAGGGTCCGGCCGCGGCGTCGGTCAGGTCCCGCGCCAGGGACCGTGCCCGCACCGCGTGATGGAGATAGACGGCCGTCACCAGCAACCACACGGCGGCCGCCAGGACCAGCAGCGCATCCCCGACGCCCCGTGGCACGCGACCGGCCCCGGCGGCGGTCAGCCAGGCGTCCGCCAGGCCGACGAGACCGAAGGGCATGCCGAAGAAGTTCAGGGGAATCGGTCGATTTTTCATGGTATGGGAAACTGTCCCACTATTTCCCTCACCGGTCCGTGCGGCGCATGACCGGACGGGCCCCGCCCCTCACGCTCCACGGCCTCCAGGTACAGCTCCACGAACAGGGCGCCGTCGACCCCGAGCGCCACGTCCACCAGCGGACGCTCGCTGGCCCCCTCGTGGATCTCGGACTCGCCGACGCGCAGGCGGCGGTCGACGACGGTCCGGCCCCTGCCGGGTCCCGGGCCGAGCGAGACCTCGACGGGCAGACGGCGCATGGTCAGCCCCCGCGGTTCGTCGCTCTGGGGCGCGGCTACTCGTCGCGGGCCCTGAGCCGGGCGCCTTGGGGACCGCGCACCGGTTGCGCAGGGGCGGGGGCCTTCGCGCCGTGCCGGAGTTCGTCCTCCACCGTCCGGTCCCGGCCGGCCAGCACGCCCGCGGCGATCTGCGGCACGAGCAGCAGGAGCATCGCGGCGACGGGCAGGTCCCACCCGCCGGTGTGCTGGTAGAGGGCTCCGATGAGGATCGGCGCGGGGACGGAGAGCAGGTAACCGGTGCACTGCACGAAGGCGGAGAGCCGTACGACGCCGGGGCCGGTGCGCGCGCGCATCCCGATCATGGTGAGGGCCAGTGAGAAGGCGCAGTTGGAGACCCCGATGAGCACGGTCCACACCCACGGCGCGGCACCGGGCGCCGCCCACAGCCCCGTGTAGCCGACGACCCCGAACAGGCCCAGGACGACGACGAGAGGTCCCTGACCGGGCAGCCGTCCGCCGATCGCGGGCAGGACGAAGGACATGGGTACGCCCACCGCCATCGACACCCCGAGCATCAGGCCGGCGGCGGAGGCCGGCACACCCGCGTCGCGGAGGATCTGCGGCAGCCAGCCCATGGCGACGAAGGCGGCGGCCGACTGGAGGCCGAAGTAGACGGTGAGCGCCCAGGCCGTCGGACTGCCCGTGATGCGGCCCGTCGGCGTGGCCGGAGTCCCGGCGAACGCACCGGCGGCGGCCGAGGCGTGCCGGGACCGGTCCCGTACCAGGGGCAGCCAGGGCAGCACGGCGACGGCGCCGACCGCGCCCCAGGCGGCCAGACCGAGCCTCCAGTCGCCGCCCAGGGCGCCGGTCACCGGGACGCTGAGCGCGGCGGCCAGGGCCGTACCGCAGGAGAGGGCCATCGCGTACAGGCCGGTCATGGTGCCGACGCGGCGCGGGAACCAGCGTTTGACGACGACGGGCATCAGGACGTTGCCGACGGCTATGCCGCTCAGGGCGAGCGCGCCGGCGGCGAGGAACGGCACGGTGTGCCCGGTGAAGGGGCGCAGGAAAAGGCCGGTGGCGACCAGTGCCATGCCCGTGCAGATCACGGCCGCCGGACCGTACCGGCGCGACAACCGGGGCGCCGCGGCGCCGAACACGGCGAACGACAGGGCCGGCAGGGAGATGAGCAGGCCCGCCACCGTGCCGCTCATGCCGAGGGAGGTACGGACCTCCTCCAGCAGGGGGCCGAGGCTGGTGATCGCGGGCCTGAGGCTGAACGCCGATACGAACAAAGCGCCGCCGACGAGCAGTTGGACACGCCGCGGGCCGGGCGTGGCGGGCGCGGCGGGTGCGGCGGTGGCCGCCGCGGTGACGCGGGTGCGGCGCGCCCGGACCCGCAACCGGTAGAGCCCGGCCCCGAGTGCCGCCCCGATGATGGGCCCGACCAGGTAGATCGCGAGGTCGGTGGTCTGCCCGGAGAAGACCGCAGGACCGAACTGGCGGGCCGGGTTGACCGAGCCCCCGCTGAGCGGGCCGAGGGTGGCGATCACCACCCCCACGGACAGCCCGATGACGGGCGCCAGACCGCGGATGAACCGGGGGCGGGCGACGAAGAACGCGACGACGAGGGTCAGTGCCAGCATTCCCCCGACCTCTCCGAGGAGGACCGGCACGGGCTGCCAGGTCGGGGCGGGCCGGATCGCGGCGTGCGAGACCGACGGGAGCGCCACCGCCGGACCCCAGGCGAGGCGAGCCAGGCCCGTACCGGCGGCGGAACCGGCGAGCTGGGCCAGCACGTACGGCAGGACGTGCCGTCCGGGGAAGGCGCCCATCAGCCACAGGCCCACGGTGACGGCGGGGTTGGTGTGGCCGCCGCTGCGCCGTCCGGGAGGGCTGAGGATCAGGCCGGTGAGGATGGCCCCGCTGACGGCGCCGATCACGACGAGGGCGATGCGCAGGTCGGCGATGTAGAGGGACGATTGCGGGTCACGCAGCCATCGCACGACCGTCACCGCGAGGAACAGCAGGAAGGTCGTGAGGACGAACTCGTCGGCGGCACGGGCCAGGGCCGGTCGGCGTGGCGGAGGGGAAGCGGTACCCACGTGGATCTCCTGGTCGGGGTGGTCGCCGGCGGGGCACCCCTGACGTCTGCTGCCGGGGGAGGAGCCACGAGCGGGGGAAGCGGCCGGGGGACGCGTCGGCCGCCGGGCCGGCCCGGCCGGGCAGGGACCCGGCCGGACGGGCGTGTCAGGCGTTCGGCGTGTAGTGGCCGGGGACCATGCGGGTCGAGACGCCGATGCGGTTGAAGGCGTTGATCGCCACGATCGCGGCGATGAGGTGGGCGAGTTCGGTCGCGTCGAACTGCGCGGCGGTCCTGGCGTACACCTCGTCCGGGACGAATCCGTCCGTCACGACGGTGATCGCCTCGGTGAGCTCGATGGCCGCGATCTCCCGTGCCGTGTAGAAGTGCCTCGCCTCCGTCCAGGCGCCGAGCTGGATCACGCGCTCCGCGGACTCGCCGGCGGCCATGGCGTCCTTGCTGTGCATGTCCAGGCAGAAGGCGCAGTGGTTGATCTGCGACGCGCGGACCTTCACCAGGTGCAGCAGGGCGGCGTCGACACCGCGGCCCGCGGCCGAGTCCAGTCGGACCAGCGCCTTGAAGGCCTCAGGGGCGAGCTTCGCCCAGTCCATGCGTGCCGTGTGCTCCGGAAGTCGGGTGGTGTGCTCATGTGCTTCGTTCATCGTCATGCCGGCAACGCTACGGATCGGGTGGTACTGGAGTATGGTCCAATTACATGAGGGATTCCCGGACCAATTCCGCCGCCGAACCGCCTGCGTCCGCGATCGGCGCCGACCTGCATCTGGAACTGCGCGGGACCAAGCTGCGCACCGGGCTCACCGACGCGCTGCGGGAAGCCGTACGCACGGGGCGCCTCGCGCCCGGTACCCGGCTGCCGCCGTCCCGCTCGCTCGCCGCGGACCTGGGCGTCTCCCGCAACACCGTCGTCGAGGCGTACGCGGAGCTGGTCGCCGAGGGCTGGCTCACCGCCCAGCAGGGCTCCGGCACCCGGGTGGCACCCAGGGCCGAGCCGCACAGCCCTCCGACCGGCGCTCCCCGCGCCAGGCCCGTCCGGACCCGCCCCAGGTACGCCATGCAGCCGGGTTCGCCGGACCTCGCGAGGTTCCCCCGCACCCAGTGGCTCGCCGCCGCACGCCGCGCCCTGACCGCCGCGCCGAACGACGCCCTGGGCTACGGCGACCCCCGCGGCCGTCCGGAGCTGCGCGCCGCGCTCGCGGACTACCTGGCACGGGCCCGCGGGGTGTACGCCGAGCCGGAGCGGATCGTCGTCTGCTCCGGCTTCCACCACGGACTGGCACTGATGGCCCAGGTCCTCAGGGTCCGCAAGGCGCGAGCGGTCGCCGTCGAGGCGTACGGCCTGGACCTCTACCGCGACCTGCTGACCAACGCCGGCCTGCGGACCCCGCCCCTGTACGTCGACGAGCACGGCGCACGCACCGACGACCTGGCCCGCCTGCGGGGAGTGGGAGCGGTACTGATGACCCCGGCGCACCAGTACCCGACGGGAGTCGCCCTGTGCCCGGAGCGGCGCACCGCGGCCGTCGCCTGGGCGCGGGACACGGGCGGCCTGATCCTGGAGGACGACTACGACGGGGAGTTCCGGTACGACCGCCAGCCCGTGGGCGCCCTGCAGGGCCTCGACCCCCAGCGCGTGGTGTACTTCGGCTCGGCGAGCAAGTCACTCGCCCCGGGGGTACGGCTCGGCTGGATGGTGCTCCCGGACGAGCTGGTCCCCGAGGTCGTGGAGGCCAAGGGGTACGGCGACTACATGTCCAGCACCCTGGAGCAGCTCACGCTGGCCGAGTTCATCACCTCGGGCGCCTACGACCGGCATGTGCGGTCGATGCGACAGCGCTACCGGCGCCGCCGTGACCAACTGGTCGCAGCCCTGGCGGAGCGGGCGCCCGGCGTCCGGGCGGCCGGCATGGAGGCGGGGCTTCAGGTCGTCCTCGAACTCCCCGCGGGGACGGAGAACTCGGTCGTCCAGGCGGCGGCCCGGGAGGGTCTCGTGGTGAGCGGGCTCCGGGAATTCGGCCACGAAGCGCAGGACTCCGGCTGGCAGCTGCCCGAGCGCGACGCCTTGGTGGTCAACTACGCGGCCCCCTCGGACAGCGCGTGGAAGGGCGCACTCGACACCCTGTGCGGCGTGCTGCCCCAGGTCCTCAGTTGAGGGGGCGCCCCACGAGGGGGACCTGCCGGGCGGCCCCAAGGGAGGCCTCCAGCTCCGCGAACGCGGCGGCACCGGTGTCGGCGACGAGGAGCAGTTCCGCCAGGGGCACCGGCAGGAACCCCTCCTCGTCCATCCGCCGGAGCTGGAGGACCAACCCGTCGTAGAAGCCCGCCGTGTTCAGCAGCACGACGGGCTTGGCGTGCAGACCGTGCTTCCTCAGTTCCAGGACCTCGGTCGCCTCGTCCAGGGTTCCCAAGCCGCCGGCCATCACCACGACCGCGTCGGACGTGGCGAGCAGCTGGGCCTTCCGCGAGGCGAGGTCCTCGGCGAAGACCATCGCGTCGGCGTCCTGCCTGGCCCACTCCCGTAGGAAGCCGACCGATACCCCGGCGAGCCGCCCGCCCGACTCCCGTACGGCGTCGGCGACGACCTTCATCAGCCCGGTGTCCGACCCGCCCCACACCAGGGTGTGGCCCCCTGCGCCGACGAGTTCCCCGAATGCGCGGGCCGGCCGCGTGTAGCGCTCATCGAGGTCGGCGGCGGAGAGGAAGACACAGATCTTCATGGGCGCGGGCGCTGCAGCGGTCATGGCCCGAACGTACGTGGGCCTGCACCCTCACACGCGGACCATTCCCCGCGCGGAACACGGGACCAATTCCGTCGCCCGCGACCCGTGGCGGGCCGCGACCTGTGGCGGCCCGCCGGCCCGCGTCAGGCCATCTGCGCCGCGAAGCCGGAGCGCCACGAGGGATACCCGGGTCGCCACCCGCGCGACCGGGCCAGCCCGTTGGACGCACCCCGCGCCCAGTCCAGGCGACCGGGTACGGGCCCGGGGGCCGGAACGCCCAAGGCGCGGGCCAGCGCCGGCAGCCACTCGCGGGCCTGCGCGGGTTCGTCGTCGACGATGTTGACGGGACCCGAGGGCCAGGCGAGCGCGGCGACGGCGGCCCGGGCGGCGTCGGCGACGTGGAGGAACGACATCACCGAAAGGTCCGCCTCGGTGCTCCCGAGGAACCGGGCGGACGGATCCCCGGCCAGCGCCGCGGCGACGGGCCCTCCGGGTGCGTACCAGGTGCCCGGGCCGTACAGGATGCCGTACCGCAGCTGCACCGCCGTCTCCACTTCGGCGGCCTTCTCCTCCAGCGCCCGGACGCCCTCCACCATCCCCCCGCGCGGCGGTGCCGCCCCGACGTCCAGCGGTGTGCTCTCGTCGGCCGGCCCCTCCCCGGGCGCGTACGCCCATGAGATGGACTGGGCGACGATCCTGGTCACGCCGGCGGACACCGCCGCGTCCACCAGGTTGCCCGTCCCCTCGCGCCGCAGCCGGTTGGTCGCCTCCCCGTCCGCGTCCGACAGGTCGGTGAGCTGATGGATCACCGCGTCCGGCGCGGCGCTCGCCAGGACCCGGTGCAGCGCCTCCCGGTCGAACACGTCCGCCTGGACGGCTGTCGCCCCCTGCTGCCGAATGCGCTCGACACCCGCCGAGCCACGCGAGATTCCCGTGACGTGGTGGCCCTCGGCCAGCAGCAGCGGAACGAGCTGACGGCCGACAGCGCCGGTGGCACCGGCAACGAAGACATGCATGGTCCACTCTCCTGTGATCAGACGGAACCGTCCCATCGGGGCGGACGGTCCCTGGTCGTACCTGCAACGCTAGGCGGTGAGTGGTACCGGAGCCGGATCCATTTCGCGGATGTGTCGGCGGACCAATTCGGCGGTGCCTCATTGGGGCCTCCACGCGGTGCGAGAGCGGCGTCCCCGGCCGGGCATTCTGAAAGGATCGGAGCATGACCGGCAACCCCCACCCCGCCACCGCATTCCACCGGCCATTCGCGGCACCGGTCCGGCTCGACCTCGCCGATCCCGGCACCCTGCGTCAGCTGTGGGACCTTCAGCGGATCTCCTACGCCGTGGAAGCCCGTCTCATCGGGTTCGACGGCATCCCGCCCCTGCACGAGTCCCTTGACCAACTGCGCACGTGCGACGAGTCCTTCCTCGGGGTCCGCGACGGGTCGAGGCTCGTCGGAGCGGTCGCCTGGACCCGCTTGCCGAACGGTGCTCTGGACATCTGCCGCCTCGTGGTCCATCCCGACGCGCATCGCCTCGGCGTCGCAACGGCACTACTCGGCGCACTGGATTCGGTCGAGCCCGCGGAGCTGACCGTCGTCTCCACGGCGACCGCCAACCTGCCTGCGCTCGCGCTCTACCGTCGGCGCGGATTCACACCTGTCGGTGAGCGCCATGTCGCGCCCGGCGTCACGGTCACCCTGCTGGAACGCAAGCAGTCATCGGCATGACCGGGTTGGCGCGTAGGGCTCTTCGGGACGGAGAGCCGCCTTCTGGCACCAGCCTGTTCAGACCGGGACTTCGAAGACGAGCTCGAGGCCGTCCACCTCGTCCCACTGCTCTCCGACCTCCACGAAGCCGAAGCCGGAAATCGTGGCCAGGGATGCGGTGTTCTCGGGACTGATCGTCACCCGCGCGGTCTTGACTCCGGATTCGGCGGCGGCGCGACGCAGCAACTCGGTCAACATCGTCCTGGCGTACCCCTGGCGACGGTGGCCGGGGGCCACCGAATAGCCGATCTCCACCATGCCCGCCCCATCGGGCGGTCCGTGGAACCCGGCGTACCCCACGACGACGCCTTCGGGCTCGGCCACCACGGCTCGGGTGAGCCACCCCGCGCTGCCCGCGTCCGAGGCCAGCTGGTTGACCCGGTACCGCCAAACCCACTTCGCCTGGTCGGTGAGGAAGTAGTCCGTGAACTCGACCCCTGCTTCGGCACTGGCCCGGGCGAGGTCGTCGTCCAGCAAGGCGGTCATGGCCGTGCTCGTGAGATCGACGAATCTCACTGACCTCAGGCCGCTCGGGGCCGGGGACGGGCGGGCGGGTTCATCTGTCACAGCGCTGGATGATCGCGGAGCGCCCTGGAGCGTGTCCATCGGTTTTCGGAGTGGTCGACGCCCTACCGGCTCAAGGCACTCACCCGACCGAGCCCCCGGGGACCGAAGCCGTCAGACGTCGAGCGCCCAGCGGACGTACCGCTCCTTGGGCGCGAACCCGGCCTTCTCGTAGATCCCGAACGCCCCACTGGGATTGGTCGAGTCCACGCTCAGGCTGGCCTTCCCGTAGCCCTGGTCGGCGGCGCTGCGCAGCGCGTGCCGGATCAGGCCGCCGGCGACGCCGCGCTTGCGGTAGTCGCGGAGCGTCCCGATGAGCATGAAGTGTGCCTCGCGCACGCCGGTGGCCACCGTGTCGGCCTCCCACGACATGGTCACCAGCATGCCCGCCGGGGCCCCGTTCGCGGCGTCCCGGAGCAGGAAGCTCACCTCGGGCCGGAAGGTGTGATTGGTGATCTTGTTCCTCCAGGCGTCCACGGGCACCGGCACGGTACCCCAATGGTCCTTGAACGCCTCGTTCCGGATCATCCGGAACTCCTCGTCGTTCTGCTCCGACCACGGCTCGATCCGCAGCCCGTCGGGGATCACCGCGTCCGGGATCGCGTCACCGAGCGGATGCTCCATGAAGTGGTAGTAGCGGGCGGGTGCGAAACCCTGGGAGCGGAAGAGCTCGGCCGCACCGGCGATGCGCTCGCAGTTCTGGACCTGGACCTCGAGCTTCAGGGTCGGCTGGTGCAGTGCGTGCAACGCCTTCGCGCCCGCTATCCCGGCCTTCAGCAGCACGGTGCCTACACCCTGGCGACGGTAGTGCGGGTGCACGCCGCCGTCGACCATGATCCGGTGCACGTCCTCGGCGGTCGGCTTGTAGGTGGCCTTCATGTAGCCGACCATCACGTCGCCGTCGAAGGCGGCGAGGCTCGCGCGCTCCAAGTCCGCGTAGGGATCCACCAGTTCCTGGAGGGTGTCCGCCTCCTCGTAGTTCTCGCCGATCTTGTCCTCGGCCTCCATGGCGTTGAGGAGGTCGGCCGACGTCTTCGCGTCGCCTGTGGTGAGCGGTCGCCACGTCAGGGTGGTGGATTCTGCGTTCATGGGGGCGACGGTACGGACTCCGGCCGGAGGCTGTCGCGTTGTTTTCGCGACGCCGGCGGGGGTGGATGCGACGGGGGCTCAAGGCCTCCGGCGGCCCTGGCTCAGCCCACCGGTACACACCCGGGTTGCTGTTGAAGCCATGTTCTTGCCGCGGCTTCGGCCTGGCCGGGCCGGGTCGGTTGGTCAGGTGCCAGCGGGGAGTCGGGGTTGTGGCGGTGACCGGTGCGGTCGGCCTCGGCGACGCTGGCGATCACCAGTTGGGCGTCGTCGCTCAGCGCGAGCCCGAGGGTGTTCCGTAGGTGGGGGAGCCGAAGGACCGGGCGTGCGGGCGTCCGCGGATCATGGGGTCCATGCTGCCGCCGTTGTTTCCGTGCAGGTCGACGATCCACCCGCACACGCCGGTGCGGTCCAGCCTGCGCACCGCGGCCCGACCGGCCTCGACGGTCCGCCGAGGAGGATCCGAGTCTCTCGGGCAGGGTGAGAAGTCCCAGCCGGCGCGATACGATGCGGCCGGTTGGAACGGGTATCTCGGCGGGCGGGACCGCCTGTTTCGCGCTCACCGTCTCCGGAGGATCCGGTATCGCCTGCGGTGAGCAGGGCGGCGCACAGGAGCAGATACCCGGCGGTCCGGACCCGGACCGTCGCCGTGCAGGTCGCTGACGTCGTCCCCCATCACAGCACCCCGCTTTCGACGTGTGCGCCAGATGATCTCACCGTCCCCGGACAGCGGCAAGCGATCAGCCGACGCCACTTCCGACGCCACTTCCGGCGTCGCACCCCGGGGCACGTCCCGCCCCCGTGACGGCCGGACGCCGGCTTGCCGCCGGACGTCCACCGCCGGTCCGGCGGCGCGGCAGGATGGGCACCATGGTGGAGATCAGCTTCCTGACCGAGTCCGACCGCGCCTGCTGGGAAGTGCTGGCCCGCGGCAAGGACACGTACTTCGACGTCGAACGCCACGACGACAGCTACGAACGGACCTGGCGACGCCTGCTCGACGACGAGCGGATACGCGGGATCGCCGCCCGGCTGGACGGCAGGATGGTCGGCATCGCGCACTACCTGTTCCACGCCAGCGTCTGGTACGCAGGGAAGTGCTACCTGGCGGACCTGTTCGTGGACGCGGAGGTCCGGCGGCAGGGTGTCGCGACCGCGCTGATCGAATGGGTCGCACGCGACGCGGAGGAACACGGCGCCCCTGGCCTCTACTGGAACACCCTGGAAGACGCCCCGGCTCGCGCGCTGTACGACAAGGTGGGCAGGTTCCACGAGGGCTTCATCCTCTACACCTACCGGCGTGACACGCGTGCGTAGGCACTCGGCCGGTTCTTCCGGGTTCGGGGAACCGCCACAGCGTTCCGCAACGGTGCGTGGCGCCGCCCACCCTCCGTCCCCGCCCTTGCTTCACCTATCGAGATTCGATAGGTTTCCATCGTAACTCGATGGAAGGGTAGGTCATGGGAAAGCTGACCGTGCGTGCGCTGCGCGCCGTGCTGGTGGTGGTGTTTGCCGGCACCGTGTTCGTACAGGCGGGGATGGTGTGGGCGTTGGTGTCGGGCAACGACCCGGAGGACGGGTCGCTCCCGCTGACCCCGCTGCGCCTGATCACGATCCTGGGGATGCTGTCGGCCCAGGTTGCCCTGGTCTGCGTCTGGCGGCTTGTGGGGATGGTGCAACGCGGAACCGTGTTCTCCCACGCCGCCTTCCGGTACGTGGACGTCATGATCGGCGCGATCGTGGCGGCCGCCCTCGTGTGGTTCGCGGTCACGGCCATCAATGCTCCGGGCCAGCGGGAGGACCCGGGCGTCACCGTCATCATGGGCGGGGTCGGCGTGGCCATCCTGGGGGTCGCGCTGATGGTGCTCGTGCTGCGGATGCTGCTCGCCCAGGCCGTCGCGCGCGACGTCGAGGCGACGCAGATGCGGGCCGAGTTGGACGAGGTGATCTGATGCCGATCTCCGTCGACATCGACGTGATGCTGGCCAGGCGGAAGATGTCCGTGGGCGAGCTCGCGGACCGCGTGGGGATCACGCCCGCCAACCTCGCCGTGCTCAAGAACGGCCGTGCCAAGGCGGTGCGCTTCGCGACGCTCGCCGCGCTCTGCGAGGTGCTGGAGTGCCAGCCGGGCGACCTGCTGCGTTGGGAGGCCGAGGACGCCGCGGGCGCATGAAGTGCCCCGGGCCGGGCGTGAGAACGCCCGGCACCACCGGCCCGTGACACGGCACGTGGAGCACGCGCGACCCGCGTACGTGACCTCCCGACGGCGAACCCCCGTCCTTCCCAGCCGGAAAGGCGGGGGTTCGCCGTCGGGCGGGAACGACGTCCCGACGTACCCGTCGGGTTACGGCCATGTCGAAGAGCCGCGCCACTGGGTCGACCACATGCGGACGTTGGTCCGGCTGCAGCAGGAGACCGGCGGATTCACCGAGTTCGTGCCGCTGCCCTTCGTGCACCAGAGCTCGCCCATCTACCTGGCCGGCATCGCCCGTCCGGGCCCGTCGCGCCGCGACAACCGTGCCGTCCACGCACTGGCACGGCTCCTCATGCACGGCCACATCGACAACATCGCCTGCTCCTGGGTGAAGCTCGGTCCGGAGAGTTGCGTCGACATGCTGCGCGGCGGAGCCAGCGACCTCGGCGGCACGCTGATGGAGGAGACCATCAGCCGCATGGCCGGATCGACCAACGGGTCGATGTGGACGATCGCCGGTATCAAGGACCTGGCGACCGCGGCGGGCAGGACCACCCGACAGCGCACCACCACCTACGACGACGTCACCGCCGAGCGCGCGCGGGCCGCGCTCGGGTTCGACACCGAGGTGCACCGCGCCCTGCCGTTGAGCGTCGGGTTCCTGCGATGAGACGGTCGGACTGGGTGATCGTCATCCCGCAGAAGGACCTGCGACTGGCCAAGAGCCGCCTCGAACTGGTCCCGCGGGACCGTCGGAGCGTCGCCCGCGCCCTGCTCCGCGACACCGTGACGGCCGCACGGGCGGCACCCGGGGTCGGCGAGGTCATCGTCGTACTCGACCGCCTCCAGGACTTCGACGCCGTCGACGACCTCGACGTGCGCCCCGTCCTGACCGACGGCCCCGGCCTCAACGAGGCCCTCCGGCAGGGCGAGCAGACGGCCCGGGCGATCCACCCCCGATGCGCCGTGGCCTCACTCCCCGCGGACCTTCCCTTCCTCGAACCGGCCGTCCTCGGGCGTGCCCTCGCATACGCCCGCACCCGCGACGGGGCGTTCGTCGCCGACGCGGAGTGCCGCGGCACCACCTTGCTCACGGCCGGCCCGGGGCAGGCCCTGCAACCGTCGTACGGCGCCGGATCGCGAGCGGCCCACCGCCGCTCCGGCGCCCACGAACTGACCGAACCCGACCTCGCGTCACTGCGGTTCGACGTCGACCACCTCGCCCATCTGCTGGCGGGCGACCGGGTCGTGACGGCGGCGTGCGACGTCACCGCCGCGGCGGACGTCCAGAGCGCCGTGGACCTGTGCGTCTCGACGTTCGGCAGGCTCGATGTGATGGTCAACAACGCAGGCATCACCCGTGACGCGACCATGCGGACGATGACCGAGGAGCAGTTCGAGCAGGTCGTCGCCGTACACCTCAAGGGCTGCTGGAACGGCACCCGACTGGCCGCCGCCGTCATGCGCGAACAGCGCTCCGGCGCGATCGTGAACCTCTCCTCCATCTCCGGCAAGGTCGGCTTCGTCGGCCAGACCAACTACTCGGCGGCGAAGGCCGGAATCATCGGGCTCACCAAGGCCGCGGCCAAGGAGACGGCCCACCACGGCGTGCGGGTGAACGCCGTCGCCCCGGGTCTGATCCGCTCGCCGATGACCGAGGCGATGCCGGCCCACATCCGGGACGCGAAACTCGCCGAGATCCCGATGCGACGCCCCGGCGAGGCGCCGGAGGTGGCCTCGGTGGCGCTCTTCCTCGCATCGGACCTCGCGTCGTACCTCACGGGGACGGTCATCGAGGTGACCGGCGGCCGTCACATGTGACCAGCCGCTGATCAAGTGATGTCAGGATTCACGGCCGCCCGCGCTTCGCCGGGGAGGGCAGGGACGAGGACCGAGGTGCAGCAATACACCGATGCAGAACGCCCCGCGATGGGGCAAAGTGGAACGGAGGGCCGAATGACCGGGACAGCGCCTCCGCGGGAAGGTACCTCGCGTCTCCGGATCGGAATGTGCTTCGGAAGGACATCCGCTGTACCGGTAATTGTCCCGCCAGTGGTTCGTTGTCGCGTGAGGAGCACCAGGTGGAAATCAGGAATACCGACACGGCGGTCGTTTTCATTGACCCACAGAACGACGTGCTGAGCGAGAGCGGAGCGAACTGGGACGCGGTGGGGGCGAGCGTCACGGAGAACAGAACCGTCGAGAACATGGAGAGAATCTTCGAGGCGGCCAAGGCGGGCGGATATGAGGTCTTCATCTCGCCCCATTACTTCTACCCGACCGACAACGGATGGCGAATGAACGGGCCGCTCGAGACGAGCGAGCTGGAAACCCACACGTTCGCACGGGCGGGACAGCTCGATCTGACCGGGTTCCGAAACTCCGGGGCGGACTGGCTGGACCGCTTCAAGCCTTATATCGAAGACGGCAGAACGGTGGTCGCCAGCCCGCACAAGGTGTTCGGTCCGGAATCCAACGACTTGGTGCTGCAACTGCGCAAGCGGGGAATGCAAAGGATTGTTCTCGGCGGGATGCTGGCGAACATGTGCGTCGAGTCCCACATGCGTCACCTCATCGAGGAGGGATTCGAGGTAGCCGTGGTCAGGGATGCGACAGCCGGACCCCGGCACCCGGAATGGGGCGACGGCTATCAGGCGGCGATCATCAACTACCGCTTCTTCGCCCATGCCTTGCTGTCGACTGACGAAGTACTCGACGGAATGCGCTGAAGAACTCGCAGCGGGGGAATGGCGCTCGCGTCCGCCCGATGATTACGTTTTCAACGGGCGCCGTCGACGGTCGCCGGTCCACTGCGCGAGGGTGCGGTGGTAACAGAGCTTGCGGACCATGGACGAGCGGACCCGGGTCGGTGCGAGAGGGGATTCTGTGGAGCTCCAACACGTCGTGGAGCTGGCCGGTCGAGCCGTTGACGCCGCGGGCGTAGCCGTCATCGTCGTGGGGACGCTCTTGGCGACCGTCCTCGCGGCCGTGCGGCTCGGTCGCCGACAGGCAGGCGTGTACCGCGACTACCGCCGTCGCGTCGGGCGGTCGATCCTGCTGGGGCTGGAGTTCCTCGTAGCCGGCGACATCATCCGCACGGTCGCCGTCGCACCGACGTACGCAAGCGTCGGAGTACTGGCCGTGATCGTGGGCATCCGGACCTTCCTCAGCTTTTCTCTCGAGCTCGAGATCACCGGGCGGTGGCCATGGCAGAAGGCAGTGGCCGAAGCCGACGACTGACCCCGCGTGGCGCCGGCGGCCGGCGGAGCGACGCTAGCCTGGAGAGGGCTATCGCCCCGCTTGATCGTGCTCGGCTCGGAACTGGTCGAGCAGGCTGAAGAACAGCTCGATCGCTGGTGTTCCGGTGGCCTCGGCCTCGCGCTCGATCTGCGTCGACCAGCCCAGCGAGCTTTCCTCGCCGTTGCGCTGGCAAAGCCACCGGCTGAAGGGCGGTTCCGCACCCGGGGTGCAGAAGGGGAAGTCTTCCTCGATGCCGTGGATGCCCATGGCCAGGCGATACCCGTACAGCGTCGAGTTGAGGTGCTGCAGGGAGCCCCCGCGGACGAACATGCTAGGGCGAAGGCGTACCTCGTCCAGAAAGTCGTAGACGTCCTGAAGTTCGTCGATGCGCCGTGGCCGACGGTTGTTCTGCTCAGCCTGTGTCATGCGGGCTCCTTCAACTGCCGGATCGGATAGGCCTCGGACATGCGCGATCGAGCCCTCTGGTGGTGTCAGCCATGGTCTTCCCAGCCGGCGGCGCACAACCTCGCCTCGCTGACCATGACGTCACCCGCTCGGGCGGACCGGACGTACATGTTGAGCCCGTTCGGACCGAGATCGCCCGAGCACCTGACGACCAGGCTCATTTTGCCGATCAGGTCGATGCCGTCGAAGGAGACCGTTCCGGGCGACCTGCGAGCCACTGCGGGGTACTCCTCCCAGCGCCGCCTCGACCTCATCGGAGTCCATCCCGAAGCGCAACGGGCCCACCCCCGCCAGCGGATCGAGCACCCATTGCGGCCGATCTTCCGGCTCCCCGTTCCACCAGGCCACGACAACCCCACCGACGACTCGAACACCCCGGCACACTTACCCTTGGTCTTGCACGTCACCCTTAAGCAGCCCCTCTGACATCGTGCCGCCGACTACCTGACCGACGGCACGGCAACGCCGGTACTGTCCGGTCGTTGCACTGAGCGTTCTGCAGGGCTGGCATGCCGATCGCGCCCATAGGTCACAAGGCACTGCCGAACCAGGCCCCAGCCGCCGCGGGTCGTCTTCGATCAGACGGTCGAGTCGGGCATGATCTCCCGGACCTCCTGCGCACAGCGGCATGCGGCAGCGATCTTGGCAGCCCACTCCAGCGCGTCCTCACGTGAGGGCACATCGATGATCGAGAACCCGCCGAGCACCGCCTTGGTCTCCGGGTACGGGCCATCCGTGACGGACCCGTCGGTGGCCACGACGCTCGCCTGCTGCCTTTCCAGTCCACCGCCGAAGACCCACACACCGGCGTCCTGAGCTTTGCGCACCACCTCGTGCGAGGCCTCGGCCACCTCGGGCAACTCCTCCTCGGGGAAGGTCATCGCGCCGTCATCGAACGAGATCAGGTACCGCGTCATACGTGCCTCCCTTGGCCGTTGGCCTCCTTCGGCCGCCCCTCACCCTACGACGAACGCCTGCCTTCAGAACCGACACTTCCCCATGCCGGCCGCTTCACGGTTTCGTGGGAGCACCACTGATCGAGGGCATGACCCGCACGGGACCGGCGAATGCGAGGCGGCCGATCGCCCCCTGCTCCCAGTGCCCGCACCTTGCGGGGATGGTCCGGAGCCGGCGGGTTGCCGGCGGCTGGAGACGCCTGCTTCCTGAGCCTGTGGGGATGGGTCCCATGTCCCGCCGGTCGGCGGTGACCGAGGCCGTCCGCTGTCTGCTTCGGGCAGCGGTACGGACATGGTCCGAGCGTCGGTTCCGGCGAACGGGCTGCACATGAGGAGTCCCTGATGAAGGCCACGTCCATCAGCCGCTACGGCGGGCCCGACGTCATCGAGCTCATTGACGCCGAGGAGCCGCTTCCCGGTCCCGGCGAGGTTCACCGTGACGCATGATGGTCGCCCCCGCCGACCTGACCGTGCCGCTGAGGGGCACGGCTGTCGCCCCCGTGGGTCGCTGCTGTGCCGCTTGTGCGGATCCGACATATCAAGTTCAGCGAATGCGATGCGTGCTCACTGCTGCCCGGTTCCGGCGCGGTGCGCGGTCCTGAAGCGGCGTTGATACGCGGCGGGGCTTATCGCCATTCGCCTCACGAAAACCCTCCGCATGCTCTCGTAACTCGGGAATCCGGCGAGGGACGCCACCTGGGTCGCGGTGTGCCCTTGGTCGAGCAGGGCTTTCGCCATGTCGAACCGGACCGACTCCACGTACCGGGCCGGCGTGGTGGAAAGTTCGTCGCGGAAGAGCCGGGTGAGGTGCCGGGGGCTCAAATTGAGGTGCTTGGCGAGCTCGCCGACCGAGTAGTTGCCCGCGGGATCGGCCGTCACCAGGTCGGTGATCCTGCGGATGGCCGGGGAGCGGGGCGGTGGTCCCTGCAGCGGGGCGGAGAACTGCGACTGGCCGCCCGAACGCTGCAGATACACCACCAGGGAACGGGCGACGTCGCGGGTCAGATCAGGGCCGTAGTCCTCCTCGACGAGTGCCAGCGCGAGGTCGATGCCGGCGGTCACGCCCGCCGAGGTGTACGTGGTGCCGTCACGGACGTAGATCGCGTCGGGCTCGACGCGGCTGGCCCGGTGCCGTGCCGCGAGTTGGTCCGTGACCTTCCAGTGCGTGGTCGCGCGCTTGCCGTCCAGGAGACCGGCGGCGCCGAGGACGAATGCCCCGGTGCAGATCGACGCGACCCGGTCGGCCTTGACGGCCAGCGTCTGCGCCGCTTCGAGCAGGTCACGGGCTACGGCGTTGCGCGGGTAGAGGTCCGAGCCGGCCACCAGGAACGTATGAGGGGCGAGCTCCGTGGCGGCGCCGGAGACGGCGATCCGGACCCCGATGGACGAGGCGACGTCGTCCCCGGTCGGTGAGACCAGCACGACCTGGTAGTCGGCCCCGAACCGGTTCGCTTCCGCGAACACCTCCGCGGGGCCGGCGACGTCCAGCAGCGTGACCCCGTCATAGACGAGGATCACGACCTGATGCGCAGCAGGGTTCACACCGCCATTCTCCGCCCGTCCGGATTCGGGTGACTCGTGGCGGGACTGCGGTGGCGCCGAACGCCCGGTGGTCGGCAGTGTGGAAGTCGGAGGCACCGTTCCTTCATAACACACCGAAATAAGAAAGCGCAGAGGTCATGACCGAGATCATCGCCGGTGTAGAGATTCCCGAAACAGCCGCGGTCGCCGAAGCCACCCGACTCGTCCAGGAGACGACCAGCCCCCTCATCTACCATCACTCCCGGCGCGTTTTCGTCTTCGGCGCCATTCATGCCCGCAGGCTCGGTCTCGACCCCGACCCGGAGCTGCTCTACCTGGCCTCCATGTTCCACGACACCGGCCTCATGACGCCCTTTTCCGACGTGGAGCAGCGGTTCGAGGTCGACGGAGCCGACCACGCGCGCAAGTTCATGCTGGAGCGCGGTTTCCCGGCCACGGCCGCCGACGTCGTCTGGACGGCCATCGCGCTGCACACGACACCGGGAATTCCCGACCGGATGGGCCCGGAGATCGCCATCACGAATCTCGGCGTCCTGACCGACGTGCTCGGCCTGGGCCTGGACGAGCTGGATCGCGCCCAGGTGGAAGAGGTGATCGCCCTCCATCCGCGGGGCGACTTCAAGAACGAGTTCCTGCAGGCCTTCGTCGACGGACTCCAGCACCGCCCGGAGACCACGAACGGGACCGTGAACGCGGACGTGCTGGAGCACTTCATCCCCGGGTTCCGTCGTACGACCACGGTCGAGCGCATCATGGGCGCGCCCTGGCCGAGCTGATCAGACAGCCGTAGTGGACGACGTGATGAAACATGTGAACCGGCGTCGCGCCGGCGTCCGTCTCGGACGAGGCGCCGCCTTCACCGTGCTCGTCTCCGCGAACGTGGTGATGATGGCCACGGCGAGCGCACCCTCACCGATCTACCCCCTGTACCGGGCGCGTTGGGGATTGTCGGTCACGATGCTGACGGTGGTCTTCGCGGTGTACGTCGTGGGTCTGCTCGGTGCCCTGCTCACGGTCGGATCGCTGAGCGACCACGTGGGTCGCCGCCCGGTGCTGGCCGCCGCCCTCCTGGTGGCGGCGGCCAGCACGGCGATCTTCTGGACGGCCGAGGGAGTCGTGTCCCTCCTGGTCGCGCGGGTGGTGCAGGGCATCGCCACCGGGGCGGCCACGGGCGGTCTCGCCGCCGGTCTGGTCGAGCTCTCGCCCCAGGGGCGTCCGCATCTGGGGCCGACGATGACGGCGGTGGGCACGAGTTTCGGCATGGCCGCCGGCGCCGGGACGGTGGGGTTGCTGGTCCGGTTCACCCCGCGTCCCGACGCGTACGTCTTTCCCGTCCTCACCTGCACGTTCGTGGTTCTGGCCGCGGTCGTCCTCGCGATGCCCGAGACGCGCGCCCCACGCGCCGGTGGACTGGCGTTGCTGCGTCTCAGGGTCCGGGTCCCCCGGGATGCCCGGCCGGCGTTTCTCGCGTCCGTCCCCGCCCTCGTCGCAGGGTGGTCCGTCACGGGGCTGTTCCTCGCGCTCACCCCATCGCTGGTGAGAGACGTCCTGCACGTGCGGTCCGGCGCCGCGGGCGGACTCGGCATCGCAGTGCTGTTCCTGGCCAACAGCGTGGGCGGCTTGTGGTCCGTGCGGCACACGGCTCGGCTCGCCACCCTGCTGGGAGCGGTGCTCCTGGCCCTGGGCGCGGCCGGACTGGCGGTCGCCATGGCTCTCGCGTCACCGCTCGTCTCTGCGGGCGGGGCGGTCGTCGCGGGGCTGGGGGTCGGCCTGACCTTCAACGGCAGCCTCCGCGTGATCAGTGAGGTCACGAGCGCGAAGTCGCGGTCGGAGGTCTTCTCCGCCGTCTACGTGATCAGCTACGCGGCGCTGAGCCTCCCCGCCCTCGCGGCGGGGTTCGCGGCTCCCGTGTGGGGACTGGAGACCACGGGCTACCTGTACGTCGGGTTCGTCGGGGTGCTCTCCATGGGTGCCGCCCTCCACGCCGGCCGGTCACGTGCTCTCGGGCCTCTCGGGGGCAGGATGCGCGCGGACTCGCAGACCGAGGGTCGGAGCCGACCTCATAGCGAAGGGATCGCTCACCGAGCGCTTGTTGATGGCAGAGGGAATTCATGACAAAGCGCAGAACGATTCTCTGCGATGGTGCGGATATCTTGGTGTGGTCATGGATTCTCGTGCGCGCCGAACAGTGAATGGTCTTTCCGCGTCGGCGAAATTCTGATGGGTAAATTTGCTTAAGAGAGGACTTGTCATGCAAGCCGTCACCGCTCGGGACCGGAACGCCGGAGCCGATGGGCTCTCGCTCACCGACATGCCCCACCCGCACGCCGCCGAGAACGACGTCATCGTACGGGTGCACGCCGCGGGCTTCACGCCGGGGGAGCTCGAGTGGCCGGGAACCTGGTCCGACCGGGCCGGCCGTGACCGGACGCCGAGCGTACCCGGGCACGAACTGTCGGGCGTCGTGGCCGAACTGGGCTACGGAACCACGGGCCTGACCGTGGGCCAGCGGGTGTTCGGACTGGCCGACTGGACCCGGAACGGCTCACTGGCCGAGTACGTCGCGGTGGAGGCCCGCAATCTCGCTCCGCTCCCGGTGGACGTCGACCACACGGTGGCCGCCGCGCTGCCGATCTCCGGGCTGACCGCATGGCAGGGCCTCTTCGACCACGGGCACCTCACCACGGGCCGGACCGTCTTGATCCACGGTGCCACGGGAGGGGTCGGGTCGATCGCCGTGCAGCTGGCACGCGAGGCGGGCGCCAGGGTGATCGGCACCGGCCGGGCCGCGGGCAGGAGCACCGCGCTCGATCTCGGCGCGGACGCGTTCGTGGACCTGCAGAACGACCGGCTCGAAGACGTCGGCAAGGTCGACCTGGTACTCGATGTGTTCGGCGGCGACATCCTCGAACGCTCGACGGCGCTGGTCCGCGCCGGCGGCACGCTCGTCACCATCGCGGAGCCACCAACCGTCCAGCCCGACGACGGGCGGGCCGTCTTCTTCGTCGTCGAGGCCGACCGGGCACGTCTCGCGGACCTCGTCCAGCGGGTCCGGGACGGCCGACTCAAGCCGATCGTCGGGGATGTGCTGCCCCTGTCCGAGGCACCTGCAGCCTTCACCCACAAGGGGCGCCGCACCCCCGGCAAGACGATCATCCGGGTCACGGAAGGCTGAGTGCGGGCGCACGCCCGCAAGGGCAGGCCGGGCGCGCCGCGTGGGGGAACAGCGCCCGGCCGGCCGTGACGCCTGGTACCCCTGGGCGTCCCGCTGCGCCCTACGAAGCAGACGAAGGACCGTCGGCGACGGCGTGTCCCCGGTCGTCCGAGTCGATGAAGGCGAGTGCCCGCCTGATGTGGGGGAGAAGGTCGCCCGGATACTCGTGCCCGAGTCCCGGCAGCACCTCCACCTCGCAGGGGACTCCCTGCGAGGCGAGAAAACCGGCGAGTGCGGACAGCTTCTCGTACCGCACGCCGCCGTCGTCGTCGGCGCCCACCAAGAAGAAGCCGCGCAACGGAAGGCCGCTCCGGCGCCGCCTCTCGATGAACGGCATCCAGGACGCAGGGTGGGCAGTACGCGGCCCCGCCATCCCCAGCAGGACGAAGCCACGCGCCGGGACACTCCCTTCGAGCGCCGTGCGCAAGGCGGTCTCGGCGCCCATGGAGAAGCCCGCGACGACCAGGTGACCCGGGTCCAACCGGCGATCCGCCGTCAGCGCCGCGTACTGTGCGCGGACGTCCCGCAGGGCCACGGCCTCGTCGTCCCAGACAGCGCGATTGCGTGCGATCCACTGCGAGGACTGGAAGGCCACGAGCAGTCGGCCTTCGCCCACGACCCCTCGCCAGCCGCTCATCGATTCGTGGGCGTTCCCGCCGTTGCCATGCAGGGCGACGACAGCGCGGTACTGCTCCGCCCCGGCTTCGTGGCCCATGGCGAGGTAGCGCGACGGGCCGGAGGCGGCTCGCTGGCGAGCCGTGCTTTCACGCGCCGCCTCCTCGAAGTCGGCCGTGCCTTGCAAGAAGTCCCAGGACGGCGACTGACGCAGTAACACTTCGCCGTACCAGTGGCCCCGCGCCAGGGCCTCTCGCAAGAGTGCCACGGCGAGGTCGGCATCACCCATCCGTGCGGCCGCACACGACCGCAGGTAGTAGACGTCCGATTCGTTCTCTGTGAACTGCGGCCCCTCGTCGGTGACGAGGCGGTACGCGTCCGCGTACCGCTGCTCGTCCGACAACTCCCTGACGCGTTCCTGCAGCCTTGGGAATCCGGGTGACGTCATCACATCCCTCTTCCGTCCACCCGCCGTTCGCGATGGCGATCACCGGGACAGCCCCTATCGCCACGTTGGCGAGGTGACGTATCAGCGCCCGCACGTAAGGGCAATCGTAAGGTCAAACGCCGGCCCCCGTACGGCCGTCGCGGGTCGCGTACATGGCGCCACGACACGGGCAAAAGCCCCGCGGAGCGGCGACGTTCAGCAGCAGCCGGTCGTCGTCGGGCGATCGTGATGCACGGCTCACGGTCACCGTGAACCGGTACTCGCTTCCAATACCCGAGCAGTTCTCGACGTGTCCCGACTCGGCCTATCACCCGTACAGCCGCTGCACGCGGGCCCGGCTGTCCGACGGAGCCCTGCTCACGCAGGACCGGTCCCCGGCGGACGAGAAGCGACCGTCGGGGGCGGCAGTGCTGACCACGCTGCTCACCCACAAGGACGGCACCCAGGTGTTCGTCTCACAGGCCCCTGGTGCCACAGGGAGCCCGACGACCGGGGAGTCCCCGCTTCCCCTGACGGCGAAGGCCCTCGCGGCCATCGCCGGTTCACCCGCCTGGAAGCCCGTCCTGTCCGCCACGCCCGTCCCGCGGACCGCTCTACCCGGAACGTCGCTCGTCCCCAGGATGACCGGCCGTCAGATCACCGACACCATCGCCGACCTGCTGCCCCCGGCGCTGCGCACCGACGGCCTGCGCGTGGTGATCACCGCGGTCAACGCGCCCGCCTACCAACTGCCCGCGTCCCGGGCCGAACCCGTCCTGACCACGCGGCAACTCCAGCGCATCGCTCTCGCCTCCGCCTGGCGCCGGGCCGCGACGGGCTGAGGTCGTAGCGACGGGTGGGCCGTGTGCCCATCGAGGCCCGCCGTCCATCGGGGATGTGGGCCTGGCTCTCAGGTGCCGCCCGAAAGTGTCGCGGGCTGCTCCGCGTAGCAGCTGTCGCAGGGTCTTCTCTGTAGCGTTCACCTTTCATCCATTGCAATGCCCTGAGGGTAAGGCGTTGCATTGCGTCCACAACCATTGCATGAATTCTCAGCAATGACCTGCAATGCTGCGCTAGTTGTGCAACAAGTCTGTTGCCGTATCAGCGAACGCAACGTAGCGTTTCTGTTGTCAGAAACACCGGGACGCACCGGCGCCCGATGGAGACGAAGGAGAGCACGATGCAGAAGTTCGACACCCCCGCCCCGATCCTGGCCGTCCTCGACGTCCCCGCCGGGCGCATCCGGTTCATCGCCGCCGACCGGGCCGACGCCACCGTCGAGGTCCTGCCCGCGGACGCCGCGAAGAGCCGCGACGTGAAGGCGGCGGAGCAGGCCGAGGTCGCCTACCGTGACGGCGTGCTGCGGATCGAGCCCCCGGCGGCGAAGAGCCGGATCCTCGGCGCATCCGGGTCCGTCGACGTGACGGTCCAACTGCCCACCGGCTCCCGCATCGAGGCGAAGGCGGCCGCCGCCGAACTCCGCGGCGTGGGACGGCTCGGCGACGTCGTCTTCGAGGGCCAGCAGGCCACGGTCAAGCTCGACGAGGCCGAGAGCGCCCGCATCTCCGTCCTCGCCGGCGACATCGCCGTCGGACGCCTGGGCGGCCCCGCCGAGATCAGCACCCAGAAGGGCGACCTCCTCATCACCGAAGCCGTACGCGGCACCGTCACACTGCGGACCGAGCACGGCGGGATCTCGGTGGGCGCCGCCCGCGGAGCCTCCGCCTCACTGGACGCCGGCACCGCCTACGGCCGGATCCACAACGCCCTCAAGAACACCGACGGTGACGCCGCCGACCTGGACATCCACGCGACCACCTCCTACGGCGACATCACCGCCCGCAGCCTGTAGTCGCTTCCAACCAGGACGCGAAGCAACCGCCATGGCGACGCGGGCCGTCTCCCGCAACGTGCCGCACCCCAGGGCGGCGTACACCGACAGCCGTCGGAGTACGCCGCCCCGTTCGTGCGCAAGGAGCCCGATCGACCAACGTAGTGATCTTCGCCCGGCGGAAGCCGCGCGGAGTCCCTCGAAGGCCGGGCACATCATGCATCTCGCCGACCATCCCGCACGTCGCCGACTCGACGCAGCCCTGGACGACCTCGCCGTCACCGTCCGGGGCATGACCGCACATCCGGACGAGCACAACTGCGAATGTCACTGGGGAAGTCCGGAGGAGCTCGCCCTCCTGAAGACGCCGGAGGTGATGCTCGAGCCGGACCTCCTGCGCCGGACCTGGCAGGCCGTCGACTGGACCGACCACGCGGCTGTGGCGCGCCGTATCCTGCCGCAGTTCTCCCGGGCCCTTGTCGCCGACGGCGCGGACCCCATGTTCCGGCTGGAAGAGGCCGGGACGTCCTTCGCCCGCGGCCACTGGCAGCAGTGGCCCGACGACCACGCCGCTCCGGTACACGAGTTCCTGCACGCCTGGTGGGCGCAGAGCCTTACCGACCCGGACGCGGCCGTCCCGGCGCACCAGGTCCTGGTGATGTGCGCGGAGGCATCAGGAACACTCCGCCCCTGGCTTGCCGCATGGCAGCAACAGACCGGGCACCTCAGCGACCGGCGCCTCGCTGACGCGGCGGCGGATTGGGAGTACCAACTCCTGGGGGACGGCCTGCCGTGGTACATCGGGTGGTACGAGCACGACGAAGAGGAGATGCGCGCCGAACTGGTCGCCTGGCTCCTCGGTCACGGTGCCGCCCGGCTCCGTGAGTCGGGCGCGTCGACCGGGCTGCAGCACCGCATACGGTTGCTCGGACTCACGGGCGAGGACCGCTGGACGGATCCGCACTGGCCCGGCCACCGCTACTGACAAGCAGCGGGGCGAAGGCTCCGCTGGGCCCGGCGGTCACGTCCCGACGAAGCTCACCGTCTCCGTGATGTCCGCGCGGCCCGTGCGCAGTCGAGGCACGCCTTCCTTCTCGAAGCCCACCGCGACGCCGCAGAACAGCACGAGGCCGTCGCTTGCCCCGACGGCCTGGCTGACGGTCCTGCGGTACATGGTCCACATCACCTGGGGGCAACTGTGCAGGCCTTCCGCCCTCAGCAACAGCATGACCGTCTGCAGGTACATCCCCGCGTCGGCCCACTGTCCGAGCCCCATCGTCCGGTCGAGGTAGCAGAACAGGACGACCGGCGCCCCGAACGCCTCCGAGTTCAAGGCCGCGATCTTCCTGGGCCTGTCGGGGTCGTCGCGCTCGATCCCCAGTGCTTGGTACCGCTGGGCGGCCGCGGCGGAGAAGCGGTCCAGATAGGGAGAGGCCAGTTCGGCCGGGTACATGGGGTACTCCCGATCGTCACCCGGGTCTCCCGCCAGCGCCCTGCCCGTCGCGCGCCGCTTCAGGTCGGCCAAGGGCTCGCCGGTCACGACGTACACATGCCAGGGCTGGAGGTTGCCGCTCGACGGAGCCCGCGTCGCCGCGGCCAGCACTCTCTCCAGCGTCTCCTTGGACACCGGCGCGTCGCTGAACGCCCGCACCGCCCGGCGACTGTCCACGGCTTCGTACACGTCCACGTCTTCCCGCCCCCTCACTCCACGACGACCACCTCTTCTACCGCCTTCAACGCGTACGAGTTGCCGCGGGTGCGGAAAGGGCTGCTCCGGCACCGTGATCCGGAACGGACAGGGCCGGCGCTACGGGTGAGCGCCGGCCCTGGGACGGTCGTCGCAGGTGGTCACCCGCGGCGCTCGATCGTGTGGCCCAGCACGTCGATGACCGATTCCCTGCGGGCGTCGATGGAGGACGGCTCGATGCTGCTACTGCGTATGTCGATCTTGCCGTCGGGAGATGCCTTGTCGATGACCTCGGGCAGTTCGGCGGCGAGGGCGTCGGGCTTCACGCCGGCCTGCTTGCTGGCCTCGGCCACCTTGTCGGCGCCGAACGCGTCCTCGATCTGCCTCGTCGTGACCGGTTCGTTGGGACCGTTGCCGAGCCATGAGTCGACGACGCCCTTCAGGCCGCTGTCGCTCAGGAGCTTCGTCGCACCCTCGAGCAGTGCCTGCAGCTCGTCCATCATGCCGCCGCCGCTGCTCTTCGTGGGGTCAGCCATGGGTTACTCCCGTGGTTGTGGTCTGTGCGGGCGACACGCGGCGATTTCGGATGCTGCGCCGGTCGGCGATGGGGTGGGGCCGACATAGTGTTGCCGCAGGTCGCACATGGTGTCGCCTCGCTCGTACACCCCCTCCAGGCCAGCACGAGACGTCCGCGGGCGCCGTGCGATTAGCCCATCCGGGTGACGCGAGGAGGCCCTCCTGCGCGTGTCGGCGTGCCCGGCGACCGGCAGGCACCGCGTCGGCGCCGGGAACATGCCCGACGGCGATGGCGACCCCGTACGAGGAGCCCGCGGGATCGCTCGTCGTTCAGCTGTCCGAGCCGGTACCGCCACCCAAATGATCTCTCCCGGATAAAGTCAGCACCGGCGTGGCGTTGATCGATCAAGGGAGCGGACGGTGGCTGGACGGACCCAGACCGATGCCGGTCGGCATCCGGCGCTCTCCGGGCCGCGGTTCGTGGGCCGGGAGCGGGAGCTCGCCGCCCTGGGCGGGGCGCTCGGGCCGGCCCCCGCGCTCGTCCTGCTCGAAGGTGAGGCGGGTATCGGCAAGACCCGGCTGTTGCGCGAATTCCTGGGGTCGCAGGCCGAGCGGGGACGTCGTGTCCTCGTCGGGGCCTGCCCGGAGTTGCGGGTGCCGTACACGCTCGGGGCGGTCGTGGACGCGGTGCGCGACGGTGTTGACAACGTTGCCACCCTGGGGCTGAGCGGGCTGGGCGGTGCGCTGCGGCCCCTGTTCCCCGAGTGGGCCGACGACCTGCCTCCCGCGCCGGAGCCACTGGAGGACGCGAGCGCCGCCCGGCACCGGCTGTTTCGCGCGTTCGTCGAGGTCCTCGGACGGCTCGACGTCGCGGTGCTGGCGATCGAGGACGTGCACTGGGCGGACGAGGCGACGCTGGAGTTCCTGTTGTTCCTGGTCTCCCGCCGACCGCAGACGCTGAGCGTGGTGCTGACCTACCGGCGGGAGGAAGTGCCCGCCGACTCGCTGCTGTTGCGGCTGTCCTCCCGGCCGCCAGCCGACGCGCACCTGGTCAGGCTGACACTGCAGCCGCTGGACATCCCCGAGACCGCGTCGTTCGTCTCGTCGATGCTGGCCGACGGACACGTCTCGACCGAGTTCGCGACCTTCCTGCACGCACGCACGGAGGGTGTGCCGCTGGCGGTGGAGGAGTCGGTGCGGCTGATGCACGACAGGGCCGACCTGATCAGCCAGGACGGCGGGTGGGCACGGCGCCGGCTGGACCGCATCGACGTGCCGCCCACGATCCGCGACGCCATGCTCGAACGCGTCCAGCGGCTCCGGCCCGATGTCCGGACCGTCCTGTACGCGGTGTCGGTACTGTCCGGCCCGGCCGACCACGCGACCCTGAGGGCCGTGACCGGCCTGCCCGAGGACCGGTTCGCCGCGCAAGCGGCCGAAGCGCTCGGCTGCGGCCTGCTGCGTGAGGACAGGCCCGGGCAGTGGTCGTTCCGTCACTCGCTCGCGTGTCACGCCGTGTACGACGCCATCCCGGCCGAGGAGCGGCGCGCCATGCACCTGCGCGCGGGCCGGGCACTGGAGCGATGGCCGCTGCCGCCGGTGGCGCAGTTGGCCCGGCACTTCCGGCTGGCCGGCGAGGTCGACGCCGCGTGCCGGTACACCGAGCAGGCGGCCGACCTCTGCGTCCAGTCCGGAGACGTGGCCACCTCGGCACTGCTACTGCACAGCCTGGTGACCACCGTGGCCCTCCCGGCGGAACCGCTGGTACGGCTGGTGACGAAGATCCAGTTCCAGGCGCTGTCCGGTTCCGACCCGTACTCGAAGACCATCGACGCGCTGCGAGCGGCCCTCTGCGGCCAGGTCCTGACGCCGGGACAGCAGGCCCTGGTCCGCTTCCAGGTCGGCCGGGTCCTCATGGTGGCGGGAGAGATCGAGGCGGGCCGCTTCGAGATCCTGCGGGCGGTGCCCCATCTCGCACTGGACTCGCCGGAGGCGCCGCGCGCCCGCATCCTGCTCGCCCTGCCCCTGGGGAACGCACGCCCTGTCGCGGAGCACCTGCGGTGGCTGCAGGAAGCACCGCCGCTGGCCCAGGCGATGGCCTCCCACGACCGGCTGCGCCTGTTCGTGGAACGCGCCTTCGCGCTGCTCATGCTCGGCGAGGAGGCCGGCTGGGACGCGGCCCGGCAGATCCCGGACGACGTCTCCGATCCCCGGGCGGCGGCCATCGTCGCGATAGGACACACGAACGTCGGCGAGGAGGCGACGAGGTGGGGCCGGTACGACGAGGCCAGGGCACGGCTGGCCACGGCCCAGGCACTCGCCGAGCGCCACCAGCTCCTGGACTACCTCGACAGCATCGCCTCCTCCCGGGCCCACCTCGACTGGTTCACCGGCGCCTGGCCGGGACTCGCCGAGCGGACGGCGCGGCTGGTCGACGACGACGGCGGCGTACGGCTGAAGGACCGGTGCGAGGCCGCGCTCGTGGCGGGCCTGATCGAGGCCGCCGCCGGGGACCGGGAGGCAGCGGAGGCACGCCTGCGCTTCGCCGGACGCGACGACCAGCAACGCATCGAGGCCGCGGCCGCGCTGGCGCAGCTGTGCCTGCGCGACGGCGAGGTCGAGGAGGCGCTCCGCCTCACCGACCAGCCGGCCGAGATCGCCGTCAGCGGCGGCATCTGGTCCCGGGCCGTCGAGTTCGCCCCGGCACGGGTCGCGGCCCTGGTCGCCGCCGGTCAGCTCGGCCGCGCCGCCGACCTGGCCGACACCTTCGAGGGGGCCCTGGGAGACAGGGACGCCCCGGCGCCGCGGGCGTCCGTGGTGCTGTGCCGCGCCATCCTGGCCGAAGCCGACGGCCGGCTCACCGACGCCGCCTCGCTGTTCGCCCGGGCAGCCGACGCCTGGCAGGCACTGCCGCGCCCCTACGACGCCCTGCTCGCACGGGAGCGCCACGCCCGCTGCCTGCTCGCCGACGGCCGGGACGAGGCCGCTCTGCCGGTGCTGGCCGACGTCCGGCGAGCATTGTCGGAGCTCGGCGCCCACCACGACGCCGACCGGGTGGCACGGACCCTGAACGAGCGGAATGGGGACAGCCGCGAGACGCGCGGCCGGGGACGGCCCAGCTACGGCAACCACCTCTCCCCGCGTGAGCTGGAAGTCGCCCGCCTGCTGCTCGACGGCCGGACGAACCGGCAGATCGCCGACGTGCTGGTGGTGTCGACGCAGACCGTGGCCAGCCAGGTGAAGTCGGCCATGCGCAAACTGCAGGTGACGTCGCGGACCGGACTCGCCCTCAGGGTCGTGGAGTTGCGACTCGTGGGCGAGCAGGGGCAGACACCGCAGGGCGACGAGTGAATTCACCGTCATCGCCCGGGACGAAAAAAAGGACCCACGGGCGAACGACCAGTTAAATCCCGCATCTGACCAATCGAGGCGGCGTCGGGCCCGGTTGCACACTCGTCCCCATGTTGCCCGCAGAACCGCCGACGCCCCAGCCGACAGCCGACCTGCTCGAGCCGGGACTCCGTTCCCGGCCCGCACCGGCGCCGGCAGAAGCGCCGGCCGAACCAGCGGACGCCTCCGCCGCCCAGCACGCGGGCGCTGATGCCGACGTCGTGGGCGAGTACGAACCGCTCTAGCCAGGAGGCCCGGTGCCGCTGTGCGGCCTCGGGGCACATCGCACCAGCTCTCCCCCCGGTCATCACTCTCACAGGAGATCGAATAGATGAGGCGAAGGGAAAACAGGCGAGCCAGACGACGCTTGGGCGCCGTGACCGTCGGTCTGACCATCCTCGGGATGGTCGCGTCGACCACGGCGACCCACGCGGCCGAGCCTGCCCGGAAGGTGACGCTTCCAGGAGTCGTCCAGACCAAGAAGACGACGGTGATCGACAACGATGACCTCGCGCGGACGTTCTCCGCTTCCGGAGCCACCGTGCCGGTGACGCTGATCACCGGGGACAAGGTGGACGTCGCCGTCGACGCCCACGGCAAGCCGACCGTCCGCGCCATCGAGAGCGCGGCACGGCCTGACGGATCCCCCGTCGTGTTCCACACCATCACCCGCACCGGCAAGGTGTACGTCGTCCCCAACGACGCCCTCGCGCTGGTCGGCAGCGGACTGCTCGACTGGGGACTCTTCGACCTGACCGAGCTGGTGACGCTCGCCGCGGCCGGCAAGGGCGGCGAGGTGCCCGTGCTGGTCACCTACACCGGGAAGACCGGGGCCCAGCGAGCCCCCGAGGTCGCCGGTGCGACCGCCGGCAGGACGCTCGCCAGCATCAACGGCCGCTCGATGGAGATAGCCGACGGCGGCCGCTGGTGGCAGGGGGTGCGGGGCAAGACGGACTCCGGCACCGCCGCCGCCCGGTCCGCCGGGACCCTGGCCGGGGTCAAGAAGGTGTGGCTCAACGGGCTGGCCAAGATCAGTCTCGACACCTCCGTACCGCAGATCGGCGCGCCCGTCGCCTGGGACCGCGGGTACGACGGCAAGGGCGTGTCCGTGGCGGTGCTCGACACCGGCATCGACGCCGGACACCCGGACGTGTCCGGACACCTCGTGGAGAAGGTCGACTTCACCGACAGTCCCAGCGGTACCCGAGACGGCCACGGGCACGGCACCCACGTGGCGTCCACGATCCTCGGCACCGGAGCCGCGTCCGGCGGGGTGCGCAAGGGCGTCGCACCCGGCGCGGAACTGCGGGTCGGAAAGGTCTGCGACGACCAGGGGCAGTGCACCGACGACGCCGTCATCGCGGGCATGGAGTGGGCCGCCCACTCCGGGGCCAAGGTCGTCAACATGAGCCTCGGCGGTGACCCGACCGACGGGACCGACCCGCTGAGCCAGTCGCTCAACGAGCTCAGCCGCGCCACCGGGACCCTGTTCGTGGTCGCGGCGGGCAACTCCGGCCCGGCCAACGGAACGGTCGGGAGCCCGGGCGCCGCCGACGAGGCACTGACCGTGGCGGCGGTCGACAAGCAGGACAAGATGGCCGACTTCTCCAGCCGCGGACCGCGGATCGGGGACGGCGCCGCCAAGCCCGACATCGCCGCCCCGGGCGTCGACATCGTTGCGGCACGCGCCGCGGGCACGGCCATGGGCACGACGGTCGACGACTACTACACCACCGCCAGCGGGACCTCGATGGCCACCCCGCACGTGGCCGGCGCCGCGGCCGTCATCGCCCAGCAGCACCCGGACCTGACCGGACGGGAGATCAAGGCGCTGCTGATGAGCACCGCCACCGACCTGGGGTTCGACCGGGACGCCCAGGGCGTCGGCCGGGTGGACGTCGCCGCCGCGATCGACCCGCGGACCACCGCGAACGGCAACCTCGGCTTCGGCCGCCTGGCCTACCCGCACGCGCCGCAGACGCGGAAGATCACCTACACCAACCACACCGACGAGCCGAGCACGCTCCACCTCACGGCCTCGGTGTCGTCCGCCGGCAAGGCCGCTCCCGCCGGCCTGATCACCCTCAGCGCCGACGAGGTGGTCGTACCCGCGGGCGGTTCGGCCGAGGTGTCGATGACGCTCGACGGCCGGGTGCTCGGCACCGACGGCGCCTTCGGCGGCTACTCCGGACTGCTCAACGCCCGGGACTCCTCGGGAGCACTGCGGTCGGCCGTCCCGGTCACCGCCTTCCTCGAGCCCCAGAAGCTCCCGCTGACCGTGAACGTCATCCGCCCGCCGGGCGCCACCGACGTCGAATACGGATCCGCCTCCTTCCTTCCCCTCGACGGCGACGACATCCCCGGCCTGGGCAAGGACGTGACGAGCGCGCTCGGTGCCGACACCTTCACCCTCTCGCTCTTCCGCGGACCCTACTCGGCCACCGTCCCGCTCAAGTGGCGGGACGCGGCGGGGGAGTGGCAGCAGGCCGCGCCGGTCGTGGCGGAGGTGGACCTCGCCAAGGCGACCACGGTCACGTTGGACCTGCGCAAGCTCAAGCCGCTGACCGTGCGGTTCCCGGAATCCACCGAGGTCTACGAGATGAGCGACAACACCCGGCGGATCTCGGCGACCGGCACACGGTCGTTCCTGACGGCGTTGACGACCGGATACGGCGACGAGCCCAACTGGTGGGCGCTGCCCACCGGCAAGGTGCACACGGGTACCCTCACCCAGGACACCTACAGCGTGCGGACGACTCCGGTCGTCACCATGCGGGCCACGGGCGGCGGTGCCCCCTTCAGTCTGACCGCCCGCTACCGGACCCCGGACGCCTCGCTCGTCGGCTCCCAGATGTGGCAGGACGGCGAGAAGTCGGTCGTCCGCGAGGTCTCGGCCCCGATCGCGCGACTGCCGATCAAGGGACGCGTGCCGGTGGTCTACGCGGGCACGGGCTCCGCCCCCGAGCTCGCCGGCGTCAACGCCCGGGGCAAGCTGGTGCTGCTGACCCCGACTGACATCTGCGGCACCAGCTGTGACTTCCCCAGGCTCCGCGACGAACGGGTGGCGGCCGCCGCCGCTGCCGGCGCCGTCGGCGTGCTGGTCTCGGCACCGGACCTCAACTCGGTGGGCGGCTCCTTGGAACTCGCCCTGTGCACGGACGGGCCGCAGAGCTGTCCGAAGGTCGAGCCGTACGCCGCGCTGCCGGTCGTGAAGGTGCCGTACGCCGAGGCGGACCGCCTGATCAAGCGGATCAAGGCCGACCGGTCGAACGTCAAGATCGAGCTCGGCGGCAGCGCTGCGCCGCGGACCTACGCGGCCAGGTACCACTCCGACGGCCGGATCCCCTCCGACCTGGAGCACCGCGTCGGGAAGGGCGAGCTCGACAGGGTCGACCACTACTTCCACGCCGACCGGCCCGGAGTGGTCACCAGGATGCTCTGGTGGCAGCAGTCCGAGTCCGCCCCGGGTGCGATGGGCGACGCCCTGCCGCACACGAGCACGCAGCAGACGATGACCACCTTCATCAAGCGGCAGCCCGACGCCATCGACCAGTTCTACGCCGCCTGGGCCGACCACGGAGCGGACTCCGTCCTCGTCCAAGCCCGCGGCGAGAGGCGGGAGATGGTCCTGACGGGCAGGGACGACGTCCACTGGAACGAGGGTCCGGCCGTACCGGGCGCCGTGCCGCAGGTGCGGACCAAGTCAGGGTTCACGCTGGCCACCGCGACGCCGTGTTCGGGCTGCCGGCAGGGCGACACCTTCTACCCGACCTTCCAGCTGACCAGCAGCGGAGGCGCCCGCCAGGCCGTGGTCGGCATCGTCAACAACGACAACCTCGCGGAGTTCCTCTTCGGCGCCCCGGTCTGTGCCGCGACGGCCTCGCCCACGTTGCCGACCCTCGGTTCCACCTGCGAATTCGAGCTGCTGAACCAGTCCGGTGACGAAGTCGAACGCCGTCTGCAGCGACTCCACGTCGGCATCTTCGAGAGCCGGCGATGACGGCCGCAACCGCTAAGGAGACCAGCGCGATGAACACGAGCCTGCCGTCCACACGGCGCCGGAACGGGATCTTCGCGGCGCTCGCGGCCGCGGCGGTGCTCGCGCTCTCCGGCTGCGCCGGGGGCTCCGGGGACCTCGTCGCCTACGACCTGCCGGCCACATCGGCCCGGTACACGTTCGAGGCGGAGACCAACGGGGTCAAGACGGTGTGGGAGTACACCTCCGACAAGCCCACCAAGGGCGACGCCCCGCAGCTCCAACCGTGCATGGGCGACGTGGTCGGCGACAACCGCGCGGCCTGCCGCCCGGAGCCGCTGATCTTCCTGCGTTACGACCTCGGTCTCGGCCTGGACAACACGGCCAAGGCCGGGGAGATCCACCAGATCACGGTCGTCGGCTACTACCAGGAACGCCTCAGCACCCCGCCCGAGGTGAACTCACTGCAGGTCGAGGCCACCTTCGACGGTGGCCGGAGCTGGCACACGGTGACCAGCAAGGCCGCCGGTACGAACACCTTCACCGCGAAGATCAAGCATCCGAAGCAGGATCAGGCCGCCCAGGGTGTCGGTCTCCGGATCAGCGCCACCGATACCGGGGGCAACACCGTCAGGCAGACCTTCCCCACGGCGTACACGCTGCGCTGACGGGCACGGCCGCGAACACCTGAACAGGGCGGGGCGAGACCGAGTCTCGCCCCGCCCTGTTCGGGCTGCGGAGGCCTACGGCTGGGGCCACAGAGGTTTCTGTATCTGCAGATCCACGACCGACACCCACTCCGCCGACGGGATGGCCCGCTCCACGACGAACCACTCGTCGGGGCGCTCCCCGAAGTGCGTCGCCGTCAGCACGTGGACGGTCTGGGCCGGCAGCCTGGTGCCCGCCCACGCGTGCCACCGCTGCGCCTCCGGGGCCGGCACTTCCACGGTGAACCGCACCGTGCAGTCCCGGAAGGGTCCGGGGAGCGAGGCGGGGCTGGGATCGGACGTGAGGTGCACGGTCCCCGCCAGCTCCTGCCTGCCCTCCTGAGCCGTCGGCCAGGTCGCTTTGATCTCTGCGTCTGCCAGGATCAGCGGCCACAGCTCCGGCCGCGTGAAGTGGAAAAGCAGCATGCCAGGATTCTATTGGGTGCTCCGCGCGTGTGTTCCCACCGCCGACCGGGCCGCCCGTCCCGGGCCACGAGACGAAGCGCCACATCAGGATCAGAGCTCCTACGATTCCGGCCATGGCACGCTTCGAGGACCTTCGCCGCTCCCTCTCGGACACCGAGGGCCAGTACGGAATTCAGGAGCCCCTGACCGACCCGTTGATCGTGGAGGCCGAGCGCTCGCTGGGCGTCACACTCCCCGGTTCCCTGCTCGATCTGCTGCGCCGGCAGAACGGAGGCGCGGTGGCGGCCGACCGCAACGCCTTCCCCACGAGCGAGCCGACCTCGTGGAGTGCCGATCATGTCCCGGTCGCCCTCCTCATGGGCATCGGGCACCGCGCGGCGGCACTCTCCATGCTCGACAGTCCGTACCTGGTCCGGGAATGGGGGCTCCCCACCGCGGTGGTGCTGGTCTCGGGCGACGGCCCCTGCTGGATCGGGCTGGACTACCGGGCCTGCGGGCGGCACGGGGAGCCTTCCGTGACCTGGTTCGACGCGGAACTCGAAGCGGAGTTGCACCTTGCCCCGGACTTCCGGTCGTTCATCGAGGGGCTGACGCGTGAGCCCGGAAGCCTGTGACGGGCCGAGAGCCGTCCCGTCATTGATCTGCGAGCTGCCTCGGGAGCCCTTGGCCGTCATACGGGTCGCTCGTATCCGGCGAGGGTGAGGTTGTGCATCCGGGCGATGCCGCGTATGGCGCAGGGGACTCCGTCGCCTTTGAGGCGGCGGTCGCGGCGGAGCTCCGCGACGGCGGGGTCCCGGGGCTCCGAAGCCGTGATCACACCAGACACCGCGAGATCGTTTCACTCGTCACCGGGCGGCCCGCGTATGGCCGGGGCCGTCATCGCCATGGTGGTGCCGGGGGAGGGGCTCTGGCTGGGCTTGGCCCTCCACTACTGGGGAGAGCCGGCTGTCTTCCTGGCTGTCGGCGCGCTGCTCACCGGCCTCCTGACCGTCTACCTGGCGCGTGCCGGGGTGCGCCGCTACTGGCTGTGCGCCGCGCTCGCGCCAGTGGGCGCTGCCGTTTTCCACCTGGCGGAGGTGTTCGTCCTCGACGCCCTCCTCTGACCGAGCGGTGTGGTGAAGTGGCCCCCTCGTAAGCGACGTCGGGAGTCGCAGCGCGGAGGAAGGCGGTCCGCCCATGTCCGTGCCGAGCCTGCTCGGGGTCTTCGCCCACCCGGACGACGAGTCGTTGTCGGCGGGCGGAGTGCTGGCCCGTCACGCGGCCGCTGGTGCCCGGACCGCGGTCGTCACGGCGACCTGGGCCGCGGACAGCGCGCGGGCCGCGGAACTGGGCGAGGCGCTGCGGATCCTCGGCGCCGGTGCGCCGCGGATGCTCGGCTACGCCGATGCGCGGGTGCCCCGGTCGGCCCCGGGCCGCCCGAGGTTCTGCGACGCGCCGCTCGACGAGGTGGTGCACCGACTGGTCGCGCACATCAGGGAGTTCCGCCCCGACGTCATGGTCACCCATGACGCCTACGGCGGCCTTCCCGGTCACCCGGATCACGTGCACACCCATCGGGTGACCGTGATCGCCGCACAAGCGGCCGGGCTCGGGCAGCTCTACCCGGATGCCGGTGCCCCCTGGCAGCCGCGTTCCCTGTACCTGGCCGCCCACCCGAGCTCGGCCGTGCCGGCGCTGCACCATCTGGTCGGTGCGCGCAAGGCGATGTACAGCGTCCCGGACGAACAGGTCACCGCGACCGTCGACGTCCGTCCCTGGATGACGCAGAAGGTCGCGGCGGTGCTGGCGCACCGCTCCGAGGTCGAACGCGGAGCCGTGCCGGGGGTGATCGCAGGCCTTCCATCACATGCCCGGGAGCGACTGCTCGCCACCGAGTGGTACATCCGCCACGCCCCCTTCTCCGCAGCGGCGGCCCAGACGGAACTGACCACCTGACCAGGCCGTCCGGGCCCTCGCTCGTCAACGCCGGTCCAGGAGACCGGACTCCCCCAGGCGGCGATCTCCACACGATTGCGGGCGGCCGGCTTGGTCTGCACGTTGGCGAGGTGCGTCTTCACCGTGCCGGCCGAGAGGGCGCCTCGGCGATCTCGGCATTGGTCAGTCCCCGGGCGACGAGGCTGACGGGTCACCGCGGGCAAGGGCCGACGGCCGCACCGGCACGGAAGGGGAGCCGGCGCGGCCGCGTGTGGGGGGCGGTCAGCGGGACGAGGGGAAGTCCAGGTCGTCAGCCGGCCGTCAGCTCGGCCGGGCCCGGCCAGCGGCTCGTGATGACCTTGCCGCGCGTGTAGAAGTGCACGGCTTCGCTGCCGTACATGCGGTGGTCGCCGAAGGCCGAGTCCTTCCAGCCACCGAAGGAGTGGTAGCCCACCGGCACCGGCATCGGCACGTTCACGCCGACCATGCCGGTCTCGACCTCCAACTGGAACCGGCGGGCCGCACCGCCGTCGCGGGTGAAGACCGAGCTGGCGTTGCCGAACGGGGAGCCGTTGATGATGTGCATGGCCTCCTCGTAGGTCTCCGCGCGGAGCACGCACAGGACGGGGCCGAAGATCTCGTTCCGGTAGACGTCCGAGTCGGTGCTGACGTTGTCGAGGAGCGAGATGCCCATCCAATGCCCGTTCTCGCGGCCCTCGACGGTGAAGCCCCGGCCGTCGAGCACCACATCGGCGCCCTGGGCGGCCGCGCCCGCGACGTACGCCGCGACCTCGTCACGGTGTGCCTTGGTGACGAGCGGGCCCATCTCGGACGTCGGGTCGTCGCCCGGGCCGATCTTGACCTTCGTGGCACGCTCGGCGATCCGCGGCACCAGCGCGTCGCCCGCCGAGCCGACCGCGACCACCACGGAGACCGCCATGCAGCGCTGGCCCGCGGATCCGTAGGCGGCGTTCACGGCGGCGTCGGCGGCCGCGTCGAGGTCCGCGTCCGGCAGGACCAGCATGTGGTTCTTCGCGCCGCCGAGGGCCTGGACGCGCTTGCCGCTCGCGGAGGCCCTGCGGTAGACGTGGCGGGCGACGGGCGTGGAGCCCACGAACGACACGGCCGCCACGTCCGGGTGGTCGAGCAGCGCGTTCACCGCGACCTCGTCGCCGTGCACGATGTTGAGCACCCCGTCGGGCACGCCCGCCTCGGCCGCGAGCTCCGCGAGGAGCATGGACGCGGACGGGGCCTTGCTGCTGGGCTTGTGGACGAAGGTGTTCCCGCAGGCGATCGCCATGGGGAACATCCACATGCCGATCATCGCGGGGAAGTTGAACGGCGAGATGCCCGCGACCACGCCGAGCGGCTGCCGTATCGACGCCACGTCGACGTCGCCCGACACCTCGGTGGACGTGTCGCCCTTGAGCGCCATGCCCAGCCCGCAGGCCAGCTCGACGATCTCCAGGCCCCGGGCCACCTCGCCCAGCGCGTCCGCGTGGACCTTGCCCTGCTCGGCGGTGATCAGCGCGGCCAGGTCGTCGCGGCGCGCGTCCAGCAGTTCGCGGTAGCGGAAGAGGATCGCGATCCGCCGCGCGAGCGGGGACGTGCGCCAGGTGGCGTAGGCCTCCTTCGCCGCCGCGACCGCGGCGTCGACCTCGTCGGCGCCGGCCATCGCGACCCGGGTGGTGACCGTTCCGGTCGCGGGGTCGGTCACGGGTCCCCAGGTGCCGGAGGCGCCTGCGGCGTCTCCGTAGGGCTTGCCACCGATCCAGTGGGTGACGGTTTTCATCGGCGGAACTCCTCCAAAGGTGACGGTGGCGGGCGGTGAGGTTCCTGTCGTCCACCTCACGGACCCTGACTGCAGCCGGAGGTCCGCGGTCCTGTCCACGGACACGCCCCCAGCCCGGGAGCGCGCGGCTGCTGATATCGAAGTTACGGTTCCGATCCGCACGAACAGGCGCTTGGGAGCCCGGCGGCCCGAAGTGCCTGCCGCGTGTCCCGAATCGTCGTGGGCTGGATCACCCGGATGCCGGGAGCCGCCGTGTTCGCGCCCGGCGCGATGAGTTCCGGCCGCGGCGGGAGTCTGTTCCGGTGACCGTCGCAGGACGCCGTCGACGGCCGTACGACGCTGCCCGGCACCAGACACCACGGAGGACACCATGACGACCACACCGGACGACCCGACCACCGCGCTGCCCGGCCGCCCGCCGGTCGTGGACCTGGCCACCTGGCAGGCCGCCCGTGACGAGCTCCTGCTCCGCGAGAAGGCGCACACCCGCGAGGGCGACGCCCTCGCCGCGGCGCGCCGCCGGCTGCCGATGGTGGAGTTCGACGGGACGGTCGAGGTCGTCGGACCCGACGGCCCGGTCCCGTTCCTGGACCTGTTCCATGGCCGCGACGAGCTCGTGGTCTACAAGCACATGTGGCACGACGGCGCGCCGCACCAGGGGCAGTGCGAGGGCTGCACGACCACGGCCTGGCACCTGAGGGACGCCGTCTACCTCAACGCCCGCGGCGTCTCGTTCGCCGTCCTGACCACGGGCAGGTGGGAGGAGGTGGCCCCGTACGTCGAGTTCATGGGCTACACCCAGCCCTGGTACTCGGTGCGCGACGTGGACGGGCCGGCCGGCGGCAGCATGGGGTACCTCACCTGCTTCCTGCGCGACGGCGACCGGGTGTTCCTCACCTACTCCACGACGGGGCGCGGCAACGAAGCGGTCAACGGGTCCATGGGCCTGCTCGACATGACGCCCTACGGTCGCGGCGAGGCGTGGGAGGACAAGCCCGAGGGTTGGCCGAAGGGCGGCGACGCCTGCTGGTCCTGGCGTTCGGACGCGGACGGGAACGCCACCTGGGGCCCGACGAGCCGCCCCGTGCCGCAGTGGACCCGCCCGGGCGCGACCCCCGTGGAGACCCTCGGCCGGCACGGCCACCACCACTGACGCGCCATCCTCGAGGGGCGTCGGAGGTGTGGCCGGACCGCCACGGAACGTGAGCTTGATGGGACAGCTGGATGATCGTTATCATCTACGAGCGGGCTGAGGGTTGGAGGTAGGGTGGATAACGTTGTCAGCCCTGGGTGGCGGCACCAGCCCCGGATCTGTGGCGGTTCCCCGAACCCGGCGGCCTGTCCGAGCGGCATACGGCGGGGGTGCCCTGCTCGACAGGAGCACCTGCCGGGCCATCAGAGCGATGTGGAAGTCATGCGGTGAAGAGCCTCAAAGCGCTGGTCGGCAGTCGGGTGCAGGACACGTCGTGCGACGACCGGGTGCGCCTGCGTCTCGCCCCTGCGGAGGGAGGTGAGACGTCAGGCGTCACCACGGAGCTGGTCCTGGAAACGGGGTTCCGCCTGCGGGACGACGACGGCCAGTACCACGACATGCACCCCGGAACGGGCTCTGCCCTCGCCCCGGTGCTCGACCTGTTCGGTCAGTCCGTCACGGACGTCGAGGTGGTCGCCGACGGTTCGTTCCTCATCGCCTTCGACGCCGGTGCGCTCCTGTGGATCGTCGCGGACGCGAGGTTCGACGTGCGGCACGTGCCCGGCGCGTGAAGCGGATCCCCTCGGCGGGCCTGCCCGGCGTGGGTCGTCGGGCTACGGGGCCGGCGGGGCGGCGTGGAAGGGGCGGAGTTCGAGCCATTCGTGGATGGGCCTGCCGCCGGCGCCGGGTGCGGCGGAGAGTTCTCCGGCGAGTTCGAGGGCGCGGTCGTAG
>NZ_JBEXSX010000024.1:0-122764 GCF_040613835.1 Streptomyces sp. NPDC006207
GTTGACTTTTGGCACGCTGTTGAGTTCTCAAGGAACGGAAGCTTCCTTCGAGACCGTTTCACCGGCCCCTCCGGGCTTTCCCTTCGTTGTCTCCAGCTTAGCAGATCCGATTTCCTTCTCTGCCACCCTCTGGAGGGGGTTTCGCTTTCGGCGTTTCCGCCTCGGCGACATTCACTACGTTAGCGGATTCCTTCGCGTCATGCGAATTCGTCCCCCACTCGCCGTACGATTCCACGCCAATAGAATTCGAGAGCACGCAAGTGCACCCGAATCTCGGGGTTGTTGTCGTCGTGGTGAGTGACCGCCGATCGGAGGATCCGGACGAACCGGGCGCACCGTCTCAAGCGGCTCGGGCTACGTTACGCACGTGCGGCGGCGGAGTCAAGCTCCGCCGCCGCTCAAACGTGGATAACCAGCCGACGTCAGTCGCCGGCGATCTCGACGGCCGCCAGGCTCTTCTTGCCGCGCCGCAGCACGAGCCAGCGGCCGTGCAGCAGGTCGGCGGCCTCGGGGGTCGCGTCCTCGTCGCCGATCTTGACGTTGTTCACGTACGCGCCGCCCTCCTTAATGGTGCGGCGGGCCGCGGACTTGCTGGCCACGAGGCCGACCTCGGCGAAGAGGTCGGCGACGGAGGCGAGCTCGGCGACCTTGGCGTGCGGCAGTTCGCCGAGCGCCGCGGCGAGGGTCCGCTCGTCGAGTCCGGTGAGTTCGCCCTGGCCGAAAAGTGCCTTGGACGCGGCGATGACCGCGGCGCACTGCCCGGCGCCGTGGACGAGCGTGGTGAGCTCCTCGGCGAGGGCACGCTGGGCCGCGCGGGCCTGCGGGCGCTCCTCGGTGAGCCGCTCCAGTTCCTCGATCTCCTCCTGCGTCCTGAAGCTGAAGATGCGCAGGAACGTGGAGACGTCGCGGTCGTCGGCGTTCAGCCAGAACTGGTAGAAGGCGTACGGCGTGGTCATCTCGGGGTCGAGCCAGACCGTGCCGGACTCCGTCTTGCCGAACTTCGTGCCGTCGGCCTTGGTGATGAGCGGGGTGGCGAGGGCGTGCACGGAGGTGCCCTCGACGCGCCCGATCAGGTCGATGCCGGCCGTCAGGTTGCCCCACTGGTCGCTGCCGCCGGTCTGCATGGTGCAGCCGTACCGGCGGTGGAGCTCCAGGAAGTCCATGCCCTGCAGGATCTGGTAGCTGAACTCCGTGTAGCTGATGCCTGCCTCGGAGTTGAGCCGGCGGGCGACGGCCTCCTTGGCGATCATCTTGTTGACCCGGAAGTACTTGCCCACGTCGCGCAGGAACTCGATGGCCGACAGGCCCGAGGTCCAGTCGAGGTTGTTGACCATCACGGCGGCGTTCGGGCCCTCGAAGGAGAGGAAGGGCTCGATCTGGGCGCGGATCCGCTCGACCCAGCCGGCGACGACGTCGGCGTCGTTCAGCGTCCGCTCGGCCGTCGGCTTGGGGTCGCCGATCAGGCCGGTGGCGCCGCCGACGAGGGCGAGCGGCCGGTTGCCCGCCAACTGGAGCCGGCGGATGGTGAGGATCTGCACCAGGTTGCCGAGGTGGAGGCTCGGGGCGGTGGGGTCGAAGCCGCAATAGACCGTGACCGGGCCGTCCGCGAACGCCTTGCGCAGTGCGTCCTCGTCGGTGGAAACGGCGATCAGCCCTCGCCACCGCAGCTCGTCGACGATGTCCGTCACGGTTCTCGTGTCTCCTCGGTGTCGGTCGGTGCCTCGTACCTGTTCGTACGGAGTCTTTCCGAGACTACGCGTTCCGCTCGACTCCTTTTGCGCCCCCTGGGGCGCGGCGGCGGGGTGAGTGGGCGCGGTAGGGGCTGACGGTGGGGTCGCCGTCGATCCAGAAGCGCCAGGGGTGGGCGGCGCCGTCGCCGCCGACGCCGGTGCGCGGTCCGGTGCGGACGGCGGCGGGGTCGGGCGGGGTGCCGGTCAGGACGCGGAAGGGCGAGGCGGCGGGGTCGTCGGGGCAGACGTCGGCACCGTTGAGGGCGCGGTCGATGTCGAGGGCGGTGGCGAGGCGGGCGGGGCCCTGGGCTAGGTCGTGGGGGCGTCGTGAGGTGACCCGGCGCCCGCGGGCGAGTTCGGCGCCCTCGATGACGTCGCCGCCGCGGTGTGCGCTGTCCCTGGACTACGTGTCTTGGGGGTGCCGGTGAGTGCGCCAGAGACGTCTGAGGGCTTCGAGTTCGGTTCGGGGGAAGTGCTCACCCCACTTGCCTCGGTAGCCGCTCTCGCCGTCGGTCTGTGCGACCTCGTCGAAGCAGCGGATCACGGCGCGGGCGAGCTGATGGATGCTGAGCCGACTCGACCAGATCTCGGTTCCCTTGTTGTCGTGGTCGCTGCCGTCGCGCAGTTCGAGCACGCGGACCCACGTGTCCTTGCCTTCGCGGTAGAAGATCCACCGGTAGGCGGTCGGCTCGGCCTCGAACTGGGCACGGGTCTCTGTCTCACCGGCGACGAGCCGGGCCACCGCAGTCAGGAGTTCCTCGGGCGCATTGCTGATGTAGGACGCGGTGAGCTCGACTTTCGTCTGGCGATCTTCAAGGGTGCAGTCGGCCCACCCGGATCCCGCCAGCGTCCAGGTGATGCGCATGCCGGATGTCACGACTGCTCCCCGGTGAGGAAGTTCCGGACGTCGGCCGCCAGGGAAGTCATCTGCTCGCCGGCCTCGAGCCAGGTGGTCACCGAGGCGCCCCAGCCGCCAGCGGCCTGTGGCCACGGCCGCAAGGCCCAGGTCAGCCCGACGTAGCCGCCGGATCGAAAGACGGCCGACACCGTCAGGTCTCGGTCGGTGGTCTGCCAGCTCCGTTCGCCGTCCCAAGTCACTCGGCCGGCAAGGAACGCGCCAGGCGCCACGCTGGCGAGCGGTCACACATCTTCGGGCCCAACTCCGCGCCGACCCATCGGCGAACCGCGAGCGAGGCGCACAGCGGCTCAGGCTCCGGCGGACGGCTTGGCTCTCGGGCTCAGTCGGTACGCCGAGACCGTTGGATCCCCCGCGAGGTAGAAGCGGTGCTGCCAGTCGTGGGCTTTGCTCACGCCTACCCGAGGACCAACCCGGATGAGTGCGGCGGGTACCGGCTCGCCCTCGGACAGCGCGACCGTGGCGCCTGTCAGTAGGTCTGTGCCGTTGTGCTCTGCCGTGATGCCGAGCGCCTGGCAGAAGTTCCCCGGGCCTCGCGCGAGACGTGGACTCTCGACCTTGCCCCCTCGCCGCTCGCGGGCCAGGTCTTCCCCTGCGATGACCCTGCCTGCCCGGATGAGGACGGCTGTAGCGATGCCGTCTGCCCCGGTGACGACGTTGGCGCACCAGTGGAGTCCGTGAGACCGGTAGACGTACAGGTGTCCCGCACGTCCGAACATGACGGCATTTCGGGGTGTCCTGCCTCTGTAGGCGTGGGAGGCAGGGTCGGCCGAACCGGAGTACGCCTCGGTCTCCGTGATGGTGATGCTCACGGTTCCCTCGGGGGTCTCGTGGGTGAAGATGGCACCGAGCAGCTTGGGGGCGACTTCTTCAGCGGGGTGAGCAAGATCCATGACGTTCATGCTGACCGCCTTGACATGCCGTAGGTGAAGTAGACGTACGCGTGCCCTGGGGGGCCGAACATGACCGCGTTGCGGTCGGTGCGCCCGCGGTAGGCGTGGGAGCCCGGGTCGACGGGGCCGGCGTAGGCCCCGACCTCGGTCAGCCGGAGCGCCACGGGGCCATCGTCCGTCCTGCGTACGAGGGTCCGCCCCAGGAGGTCGGGGGCCACCTCCAGCACCGGCCGGTCGAAGAAGGACCTGGGGAGCGGGGTGCTTTCAGGAGGGGGGATCATGCGGTACGAGAGTAATGGAACCGTTCGGGGTGGGGCCGCGTTCGTAATGACCGAGGCAACCGCCAGTCAAGGGAGAGGGACATCGTGGGCTTCAAGAAGCTGCTTGCGAGCTTGGGCGCCGGTGGCGCGTCGGTCGAGACGGTGCTCAACGAGCCGAACGTCGTCCCGGGCGGGGTCGTCCAGGGCGAGGTGCGGATCCAGGGCGGCTCGGTGCCGCAGCGGATCGAGGGACTGTCGGTGGGCCTGCAGGCCCGCGTCGAGGTCGAGGGCCAGGACGCGGAGTACAAGCAGGACGTCGAGTTCCACCGGCAGCAGCTGGGCGGGGCGTTCGAGGTGCAGCCGGGTGCGGTGCACGTGGTGCCGTTCGGGCTGGAGATCCCGTGGGAGACCCCGATCACGACCTTCCTGGGGCGTCACCTGACCGGGATGAACGTCGGGGTGACGACGGAGCTGGCGATCGCCCGTGCGGTGGACTCCGGTGACCTCGACCCGATCAACGTGCACCCGGTGCCGGCGCAGCAGGCGATCCTCGACGCGTTCGGCCAGCTGGGCTTCGGCTTCAAGAACGCGGACCTGGAGCGCGGCCACATCCGCGGCACGCGGCAGCGGCTGCCGTTCTACCAGGAGATCGAGTTCTTCGCGCCGCAGCAGTACCGCGGGCTGAACCAGGTGGAGCTGAGCTTCGTCGCCGACGGCCACGAGATGGACGTCATCCTGGAGATGGACAAGAAGCCGGGCCTGTTCAGCGAGGGCAGCGACGCCTTCCGCTCCTTCACCGTGGACCTGAACAACTTCCACGCGACCGACTGGGCGGGTTACCTCAACCAGTGGCTGGCCGAGGTCGGCGGGAAGCGCAACTGGTTCTAGGATCGGCGGGCGGAAGCGCGTTTCGCGATCAGCAGGAGGTACCGAGGTGACCGAGCAGAAGCGGCGGCCGCTCCCCCACGATTTCCATCCCCAGGTGCCGTCGTTCACGGTGGTGAGCGACGACATCGAGCCGGGCGGCACGCTGAAGGACTCCCAGGTCTACGCCAAGGGCAACGTCTCGCCACACCTGCGGTGGGAGGGGTTCCCCGAGGGGACCGGGAGCTTCGCCGTCACGTGCTACGACCCCGACGCGCCCACGGGCAGCGGTTTCTGGCACTGGGTGCTCTTCGACATCCCGGTGTCGGTGACGGAGCTGCCCGCGGGTGCCGGCAGTGACGGCTTCAAGGGGCTGCCCGAGGGTGCGGTGCACGTGCGCAACGACTACGGGAGCAAGGACTTCGGCGGCGCCGCGCCGCCGCCCGGGGACGGACCGCACCGTTACGTGTTCACCGTATACGCGGTGGACCAGGAGAAGCTGGGGCCGGACGGGGACGTGTCTCCCGCCGTCGTCGGCTTCAACCTGCGGTTCCACGCGATCGCGCGCGCCAACCTGATCGGCGAGTACGAGAACCCGCAGTAGTCGTGGCGCCCCCGGCCGAGGGCCGGGGGTCCCAAATTCCCTTGCGCCCCGGCGCTCCCGCATCGCACTGTGGTGTCTGCCTGGTGACCTGACCGTCACCGGGGGTCGGCACCGCAGTGGCGGGGGCGGCGGGGCGTTGCGCTGTGCGGCTCTCGCCGCGCGACCTGCCTGCCGTCCGCCGGAGCCCGGTCATGCGCCCGGGCGTCCACGCCGATCGCCGCGCTCCGGGCGCCCCGGACCCCACGGGGGCGGGCGCCCGGAGTGGCCGGCGGCCGGGGCCGCCGTTTCGTTCCCCGTTTCCTCCTGTTCGCTTTCACGTGCGGAAATTGCGTTGTCCGCGCGGGTATAGCCCGGTCACAGTGGAGCCACCTCGCCGCGGGGCGGGGATGGACCCGAGGGGTGGGCGACGTGCGTGAGACGCTGGTGCTGAACGCGAGCTTCGAGCCGCTGTCGACCGTGTCGCTGCGGCGTGCGGTGGTGCTGGTCATGCAGGACAAGGCCGTGGTCGAGCAGGCTCATCCCGGGCTGCGGATCCGCGCGGCGGCGGTGGAGGTACCCGTACCGCAGGTGATCAGGCTCTGCAGGTACGTGAGGGTGCCCTTCCGACAACGGGCGGCGTGGTCGCGGCGGGGTGTGCTGGTCAGGGACCGGCACCGGTGCGCGTACTGCGGCCGGAGGGCGACGACCGTGGACCACGTGCAGCCGCGGTCGCGCGGTGGTGGGGACACCTGGCTGAACACCGTGGCGTCGTGCGCGGAGGACAACCACCGCAAGGCGGACCGTACGCCGGAGCAGGCGGGGATGCGGCTGCTGACCCAGCCGTTCGAGCCGACCCCGGCGGACGCGCTGCTGCTGGCCCTGGGTCTGAAGGACCGTGAGGACGCCCCCGGCTGGCTCGCGCTGCCGGCCTGAGTCCTGAGCCCCGAGGCGGTCGCCCGGCTACTTCAGCAGGAGCTGGGCGATCGCCACGAGGCCCACGACGACGATGACGCCGCGCAGGGCGACGGGCGGCAGGCGGCGGCCGATGCGGGCGCCGAGGACGCCGCCGAGCGCCGCCCCGACGGCGATGAGCGCGACGGCGGTCCAGTCGAAGTCGGCGACGAAGAGGAAGAACGCCGCGGCGACGCCGTTGACGATCAGCGCGAGGACGTTCTTCACGGCGTTGATCCGCTGCCAGGACTCCTCGAGGAGGACGCCCATCAGGGAGAGGTAGATGACTCCCTGGGCGGCGCCGAAGTAGCCGCCGTACATGCTGGCGAGGAGGAGGCCGCCGAGGAGGAGCGGGCCGCCGTGCTCGGGGGCGTGCGTGCCGTTGCCGGCCCGGCGGGCCTGGAGCACGCGGGAGAGCCGGGGCTGGACGACGACGAGGACGAGGGCCACCGCGATCAGGATCGGCACGATGGTGTCGAAGGCCTGGGAGGGCAGCGCCAGCAGCAGGACGGCCCCGGTGAGTCCGCCGACGAGGGCGGCGGCGCCGAGCCGCAGCAGGCGGTCGCGCTGTCCGGCGAGTTCGCGCCGGTAGCCGATGGCACCGCTGAGGGAACCGGGGACGAGGCCGAGGGTGTTGGACACGTTGGCGGTGACGGGCGGCAGGCCGACGGCGAGCAGGACGGGGAAGGTGATGAGCGTGCCGGAGCCGACGACGGTGTTGATGGTGCCGGCCCCGATTCCGGCCGCGAACACGGCCAGGGCTTCCCAGTAGGTCATAGGCGTCTCCATGGTCGGTGCGGCTCCCCTCCCCCCGACGGGACCGGGGGGAGCCGGAGCGCACGGATCATGTCATACGCGTTCGCGGCGGCGGCCGCACTGCTCAGTCCTTGTCGAGCCGGGGGGTCTCGCGACGGGTGCCGCCCTCGCCGTTGCCCGGGCCGCTGCCGGGGGCGCCGGGGAGGTTGACGATGCCGCCGAGGCCCTTGAGGGCGTCGTTGAGTTCGCTGGGGATGATCCAGAGCTTGTTGGACTCGCCCTCGGCGATCTTGGGGAGCATCTGCAGGTACTGGTAGGCGAGGAGCTTCTGGTCGGGGTCGCCCTCGTGGATGGACTCGAAGACCGTGCGGATGGCCTGGGCCTCGCCCTCGGCCTTGAGGGCGGCGGCCTTGGCCTCGCCCTCGGCGCGCAGGATCGCGGACTGCTTCTCGCCCTCGGCGGTGAGGATCTGGGACTGCCGGATGCCCTCGGCGGTGAGGATGGCGGCGCGCTTGTCGCGGTCGGCGCGCATCTGCTTCTCCATCGAGTCCTGGATGGAGGTGGGCGGCTCGATGGCCTTGAGTTCGACGCGGTTGACGCGGATGCCCCACTTGCCGGTGGCCTCGTCGAGGACGCCGCGCAGTGCAGCGTTGATCTCCTCGCGGGAGGTCAGGGTCCGCTCCAGGTCCATGCCGCCGATGATGTTGCGGAGCGTGGTGACGGTGAGCTGCTCGATCGCCTGGATGTAGCTGGCGACCTCGTAGGTGGCCGCCCGCGCGTCGGTGACCTGGTAGTAGATGACCGTGTCGATGTTGACGACCAGGTTGTCCTGGGTGATCACCGGCTGCGGCGGGAACGGCACGACCTGCTCGCGCAGGTCGATGCGGTTGCGGATGGTGTCGATGAACGGCACCACGATGTTGAGGCCCGCGCTCAGGGTCCTGGTGTAGCGACCGAAGCGTTCGACGATCGCCGCGCTGGCCTGCGGGATGACCTGGACCGTCTTGATGAGCGCGATGAAGACGAGCACCACCAGGATGATCAGGACGATGATGATCGGCTGCACGTCCACTCCCACGCCGATTGCCTGTGGCTACCTGTACGAAGACATGATCAAGTCTGGCAGACCCCGCGGGGAGGCGGGCCGGGTTCGGCGAATTCCCGTGCCGTCTCGGGGTGCGGGGGCGGGCAGGATCACATCACGACGGCCATCGCGCCCTCGATCTCGACGACGTCCACGCTCTCACCGGGCTCGAAGGCCCGTCCCGTCTCGAGGGAACGGGCCGACCAGACCTCCCCGTTGAGCTTGATCCGGCCGCCGTGCCCGTCGACCCGTTCCAGGACGACGGCCTGGCGGCCCTTGAGCGCGTCGATGCCGCTGCGCAGCTCCGGGCGTTGCGAGCGGCTCCGGTTGGCCAGCGGGCGTACGACGGCGATGCCCGCGACCGAGACGATGACGAAGATCAGTACCTGCGGAGTGATGCCCAGGCCGAGGCCTGCCGCGATCGCGGCGGCGACGGCTCCGACCGCGAACATCCCGAACTCGGGCATCGCGGTCACCACGAGCGGAATACCCAGCCCCACGGCGGCGATCAGCCACCACAACCAGTCGTCCACAGGCCCATCGTAGGGGTCCGCAGTGGATCTGTGACAGGGTGCGACGGCTCTCCCAAAGGCTTTCGGCGCGGGGCTTCGTGCGCGGGGGGCCTCAGGGGGTCACTTCAGGGGCAGCCCGTTGGCCGTCCAGCGGTCGCCGCGGCGCTCGACGACGAGCGGGAGGCCGAAGCACAGAGAGAGGTTGCGGGAGCTGAGTTCGGTCTCCATGGGACCGGCGGCGACGACCTTGCCCTGACGGATCATCAGGACGTGGGTGAAGCCCGGGGCGATCTCCTCGACGTGGTGGGTGACCATGACCATGGAGGGCGCGATCGGGTCGCGGGCGAGCCGGCCGAGACGGCGGACGAGGTCCTCGCGGCCGCCGAGGTCGAGGCCGGCGGCGGGCTCGTCGAGCAGCAGGAGCTCGGGGTCGGTCATCATGGCGCGCGCGATGAGGGTGCGCTTGCGCTCGCCCTCGGAGAGGGTGCCGAACTTGCGGTCGAGGTAGTCGCTCATGCCGAGCCGGTCCAGGAAGGCGCGGGCGCGGTCCTCGTCGACCTGCTCGTAGCTCTCCTGCCAGTGCGCGGTCATGCCGTACGCGGCGGTGAGCACGGTCTCCAGGACGGTCTGCCTGCGCGGCAGCTTCTCGGCCAGGGCGACGCCCGCGATGCCGATGCGGGGGCGCAGTTCGAAGACGTCGACGCCGCCCATCTTCTCGCCGAGGATCTGGACGGTGCCGGAGGTCGGGAAGAGGTAGCTGGAGGCGATGTTCAGCAGGGTCGTCTTGCCGGCGCCGTTGGGACCGAGGATGACCCAGCGCTCGCCCTCGGCGACCGACCAGGAGACCTGGTCCACCAGAGCCCGGCCGTCTCGGACCACGGATACGTCCACCAGCTCCAGAACATCGCTCATGAGCGTGTTGTCTCCCACTTCCCGATCGCATGTCTGCCGTTGCGAGCACCTGTAGGCGCCGCCCCCAGGAAATCTACGCCACGCCCGGGCCGCCCCAGTCCTTAGGCTGGGGGGATGCTCGACGAACCTCGCTCAGGACGGCTGGCGGCTTGGGGAAATGCCCTGATTGCCGGACTTGCCGCGCCGGATGACGCCGCTCAGGAAGTGATCGCCGACGATTCGGTCCACCGGATCTCGGGCCTCCCCGGGGAGGCCGGCCCGGTGGGGCTGACGCTGGGGCTGGGGCGGCTGCGCGCGCTCGGCGTGTCCGGGCTGCGGATAGCGCTCCCGGTGCCCGGGCACCCGCTCGGGCTCAGCGGGCCGCCGGAGTTCAACGCGCGGGCGCTGGCGGTGGGCGAAGCGGTCATCACCGTCGGCGGACCGGCCATCGGCCTGGTGCCGGAGGTCACGGAGGCGGGCCCGCAGGGCGACGTGCACGTGTCGGTCGAGTGGCAGTGCCTGCAGGTGCGGGACGCTCCGCCGGCGGACGTGCCCTCGCTGGGCGAGGCGGAACGGGAGCTCGCGGAGGCGCTGCGGGACGCCACGGAGACGCTGGCGCGGCTGGACGTGGCCGGCGCGGGCCCGGCGGCACAGGCGGCTCTGGAGGCGTACCGGGCGCGGGCGGCGCGCGGCCGCGAGGTGCTCGCGCCGGGGTATCCGCCGCGGGCGGTACGGGTGCTGGAACTGGCCCAGCGGGTGGGCACGCTGGTCGGGATCGCGACCGGGGCCCGGTCCGGGCACGGGGCGGCCGTCAGCGCCTCGGAGATCGCCGCCCGCGCGGAGCTGCTGCGGCCGGTGGAGCGTACGGCGCGGCGGGCGCAGGTGGCGGCGTACAACGCGTACGTCGAGGAGGCCGAGCGGCGCCGGGGCTGAGGCCGGCCGGGAACGGTGGAAGGCCCCGCGGACGACGCTGTCCGCGGGGCCTTCAGGGCACGTCAGTGGTTGAAGCAGACGTTGCCGATCGCGGGGTTCAGGATGCCGACCGCGTCGATGGTGTTGCCGCAGAGGTTGATCGGGATGTTCACCGGAACCTGGATCACGTTGCCGGAGAGCACACCGGGCGAGCCGGCGGCCACGGCACCCGCGTGGGATTCGGCGAGCGCGGTACCGGCCGAACCGGCGGCGGCCGCACCGGCGGCGGCGATGATCAGGGCGGCCTTCTTGGCGCTGTTCATGAAACTGTTCCTCCTGTGATGGCACGGCCCGGTTCGAGGAGCCGCACTGTGAGGAACGCGGAGCCCGGGGCGTTGACACGGGGAGGGCACCGGAAACCTCCGTACGGCGGAATCTGCGTGTCGCACCGGCGTGTGCGCGCGGCGTACGCGCGGACGCCGTGAGCCGCACCAACGGACCGGCCCCGGGGCGGCGGAGCGCTCCGGGGCCGGTGGTCACGGCCGTGCCGTGGGGTTGACGTCCTGGGTCAGCGGTTGACGCAGACGTTCCCGATGGCCGGGTTGAGCAGACCGATGACGCTGATGGTGTTGCCGCAGACGTTCACCGGAACGTGCACCGGCACCTGGATCACGTTGCCGGAGACCACGCCGGGGCTGTTCTTCGCGCCACCGTGGGCCTGGGCGCCACCGCTGTGGGCGGAGGCGGCACCCGCGCCGACCATGGCGAGGCTCCCGGCGACCATGGCAACGGCGGCGGCCTTGTGCAGGTTCTTCACGTTCTTGACCCTCCTTGCATGGGTGCCGCGGCAGGCGCCGCAGCACGCCATGGAGAACGGCCCACGCCCGGCCAGGTTGCGCCATCCGGGGGACATACACCCGACGGTATGAATCTCACTCCGGATGGCGACGATCCGCTTGTCCTACCGCTACGTGCCCCGGCTTCCGTGGCGTCGGACGCCCCTCGGGTGCGCCGGATCAGCCGCCGATCCCGTGCCGCACCGCCCACAGGGCGGCCTGGGTGCGGTCGGAGAGGTCCAGCTTCATCAGGATGTTCGACACGTGGGTCTTGACGGTCTTCTCCGACAGCACCAGGGCGCGGGCGATCTCCCGGTTGGAGCGGCCCTCCGCGATCAACGACAGCACCTCGCGCTCCCGGTCGGTGAGGGTGCCCCCGCGGCCCTGACCGGGACCGGTGTCCTCCTGGGAGAGCAGGGCGTCGGCGACCTCCGACTGCAGCAGCACGTGGCCGGCGTGGACCGAGCGGATGGCGCCGGCCAGCGCGTCCGGGTCCACGTCCTTGTAGACGTAGCCGGCCGCGCCCGCGCGCAGCGCCGGGACGACGGTGCGCTGCTCGGTGAAGCTGGTGACGACCAGGACGCGGGCCTTGCTGCCGCTGTCGCGCAGCAGGCGCAGGGCCTCGATGCCGTCCACGCCCGGCATCCGGACGTCCATCAGGATCACGTCGGGCGCGAGTTCCCCGGCGCGCTGCACGCCCTCCTCGCCGTCCCCGGCCTCGCCCACCACCTCGATGTCGGGCTGCACCTCCAGGAAGGTCCGCAGGCCGCGCCGGACCACCTGGTGGTCGTCGACCAGCAGGACGCGAATGGGGCCGTCAGCCACCGGGCACCTCCATCTCGATCACGGTGCCCCTGCCGGGCGCCGAGTCCACCGTCAGTCCGCCGCCCACCCCGTCGGCCCGGTCCCGCATGGAGACCAGGCCCAGGTGGCGGCCGGCCCGGCGCACCGCGGACGGGTCGAAGCCCCGCCCGTCGTCCCGCACCGTGAGCACCGCTCCCCTGCCCCGGCCCTCCAGTCGCACGGTCACCGAGGCCGCGTCCGCGTGGCGCAGCGCGTTGTGCAGCGCCTCCTGGGCGACCCGCAGCAGCGCTTCCTCCTGGGCGGCGGGCAGGGCGCGGACCTGGCGGTGGCTGAAGGAGATCCGCGACGAGTGCGCCCGGTCCAGGACGTCGACCTGCGTGCGCAAGGTGGCCAGCAGGCCGTCCTCGTCCAGGGCGGCGGGGCGCAGCTCCACCACGACCGCGCGCAGTTCGTCGGCGGCCTCGGCGGCGAGCGTGGCGACCTGCCGCAACTCCTCGCGGGCGCGCTCCGGGTCGCGGGACACCAGGGCGGAGGCGGCCTGTGCGGTCAGCCGCAGCGAGAACAGCTTCTGCGAGACGGCGTCGTGCAGTTCGTGGGCGATGCGGGCCCGCTCCCCGGCGAGCGTCAGCTCGCGGCTGCGCTCGTACAGGCGGGCGTTGGTGAGGGCGATCGCGGCGTGCGCGGCCAGGGTGCGCAGCAGCTCCTCGTCCTCCTCGGTGAAGCCGCGGCCGTCCTCCGGCGGGCGGGTGGCGCAGCGCTTGTTGGCGAGGAAGAGGGCGCCCAGGATCTCGTCGCCGTCGACCACCGGCATGCCGAGGAAGTCGGACATGTCGGGGTGGGCGGACGGCCAGCCGCCGAAGCGGGGGTCGCCCTTCACGTCCCGCAGGCGCTGCGGGGTGGCCTCGTGGAGCATCGCGGCGAGGATGCCGTGCTGCCGGGGCAGCGGGCCGATCGCCTTCCATTGCTCGTCGCTGACGCCGTCCACGACGAACTGGGCGAAGCCGCCGTGGTCGTCCGGCACGCCCAGCGCCGCGTACTCGGCGTCGAGCAGTTCGCGGGCGGACGAGACGATGGTCTGCAGGACCTCGCGCACTTCCAGGTGCCGGCTCATCGCGAGGACGGCCGCGCTCACCGCCTCGATGCCGCGTCGGGACGATCGGCTGGACATGACCTCACCGTACCGGCGGGTCGCGGCCGGTGGGATCGGCCTGGTGACCGAGCGCCACCGGTCCGTGGACCTAGGGCGAAGTTCCCTGCCCCGGTGCTGCGGGCGGCCGAGGTGGCCGGGACGGGGCCGTTCCTACGGTGGGGGGCAGCCGCCGGGCGACGGACCGGGCGGCCGGTGGGAGGACACGTCATGCCGGTGGCAATCATCACGGGAGCGTCGCGGGGGCTGGGACGGGCCCTCGCCGGAGCGCTCGCGGAGCGGGGCTGGGACCTGGTGATCGACGCGCGGTCCGACGAGGCGCTGAAGCGGGCGGAGGGGGAGCTGGCGGGCCGGACGCGGGTGGCCGCGCTGCCGGGCGACGTCACCGACCCGCGGCACCGGGTGGAACTGGTCTCGGCGGCCTGGGATTTCGGCGGGCTCGACCTGCTGGTGAACAACGCGAGCGCACTGGGCGCCGAGCCGCTGCGGCCGTTGTCCGAGCAGCCGCTGGAGGGGTTGCGGGCGGCGCTGGAGACCAATGTGGTGGCCGCGCTGGGCCTCGTGCAGGAGGGGCTGCCGCTGCTGCGCCGGCGGCGAGGGGCGGTGCTCAACATCAGCTCGGACGCCGCCGTCGAGGCGTACCCCACGTGGGGAGGGTACGGCGCGAGCAAGGCGGCGCTTGAGCAGCTGTCGGCGGTGCTGGCGGTGGAGGAGCCGGAGCTGCGGGTGTGGTGGCTGGACCCGGGCGACATGAGGACCGAGCTCTACGCGGCGGCGGTGCCCGACGATCCGGACGCGGACGGGCGCCCGGCCCCCGAGTCGGTGGTGCCGGCCGTGCTCGGGCTGCTCGACACGGGCGCGGCCGGTGGCCGCTACACGGCCCCGGCGCTGCTGGAGGCCGGGCGGTGACCGCGCTGGGCGCGCTGAGGGTGCCGGAGGAGCTGGCGGCGCGGGTCCCGGTGGAGCAGCGTGCCGACGGGGCGTCGGGCCGCGACGGGGTGCGGATGCTGGTGGGCGGGCGGGCCCGGGGCGAGGTCGCGCACCACGCCTTCGGTGACCTGCCGGGGCTGCTGCGGGCCGGGGACGTACTGGTGGTGAACACCTCGCGGACCCTGCCGGCGGCGGTGGACGCGGCGCTCGGGGAGTCCCCGGTGGTGGTGCACTTCTCGGGGCTGCTGGACGACGGGCGCTGGGTGGTGGAGTTGCGCACGCCCGACGGACGGGGCACGACCCGGCCGCGGACGGGCGGCCCGGCGGGGGTGGCGGTGGCGCTGCCCGAGGGTGAGCGGCTGATGCTGCAGGAGCCGCTGAGCCCCTGCGGGGAGCGGCTGTGGGTGGCGCGGGCGTCGGTGGCGGACGCGATGGCGTTCCTGCACCGGCAGGGGCGGCCGATCCGGTACGCGTACACCCGGCGGGACCAGCCGCTGGCGGCGTACCAGACGGTGTTCTCGGTCCCGTCGGCCGACGGCCTCGGCTCGGCGGAGATGCCGAGCGCGGCGCGCCCCTTCACGGCCGGGCTGGTCACGGCGCTGGTGAGCCGGGGCGTGCAGATCGCTCCGGTGGTGCTGCACACCGGGGTGTCCTCGGGCGAGGCGCACGAGCCGCCCTACCCGGAGCGCTTCTCGGTGCCGGAGAGCACCGCCTGGCTGGTGAACGCCGCCCGGGCGGGCGGCGGCCGGGTGGTGGCGGTGGGCACCACCGCGGTGCGCGCCCTGGAGACGGCGGCCGACGGGCGGGGGCGGGTCGCGGCGGCGGGCGGCTGGACGGACCTGGTGGTCACCCCGGAGCGGGGCGTACGGGCGGTGGACGGCCTCCTCACCGGGCTGCACGACCCCGCGGCGTCGCATCTGCTGATGCTGGAGGCGGTGGCCGGGCGCGAGCTGCTGGAACGGGTCTACGCCGCTGCGGTGGGGGCCGGTTACCTCTGGCACGAGTTCGGGGACGTGAACCTGTTGCTGCCCTGACGGCCCCGCCCGGTGCACCCGCAGTCGCCCCGCGGTCGCGGTGCGCGACGCGCCTGTGAGGCGGCACATAGGGCGTACGTCACGTACGAGGACGCCTAGTAGGAGGCGGGGCGGCCGGATCGGCCGGAAGTGCGGGATATGCCTACCCGGTCGGTCCGGCCGCTACGACTTCGGGTAGTAATGGACGGGTTTGGTCGGGGAATTTCCCGGGGCTAAGAATGCTCGGGTCGCTCCGCGCCGCGTTCGACACGCGGCGCCTCTCCTTGCCCGAGGGCGGAGTGGGGCGCAGCCGAATGGAAGAGGTCACTCCCCCATGCAGCTCCCGACGATCCCGAAGTTCGACCGCCTGACCAAGACCCACAAGTTCTCCGCCGCCGGCCTCGCCGCGGCCGGTGTGGGTGTCCTGGCCATCACCGGTGTGACCGGGACCAGCGGGACGGCGCAGGCCTCCGGCAAGGCACCGGAGGCGGTCGCCGGACAGGCACGGTCCGCCGCCGCCAAGCAGCACGCGTCGCACGTCGCGCACGTGGCGCACCGCAAGGCGCTCGCCAGGCAGCACGCCGCCCACGTCGCGCACCAGGCCGCGGTGCGCAAGCGCCACGCCGAGGAGCGCGCCCGCCAGGCCGCGCACGAGGCGCACCGGGCCCACGCACGCCTGCAGGAGCAGCAGGCCGCCAACCGCAGCCACGAGCGCAAGGCCCTCGTCCCGCAGCAGCGGCACGAGACCTCGCGTCCGGCACCGCGCGCGGCCGCCCCGGCGGCCCCGTCCGGCAGCCCGCAGCAGATGGCGCAGCAGATCATCGGCGACGCGGCCCAGTTCCAGTGCTTCGCCAACATCGTGATGCACGAGAGCACCTGGAACCCGTACGCGGTCAACCCCTCCTCCGGGGCGTACGGCCTGGTCCAGGCGCTGCCGGGCTCCAAGATGGCCTCCGCGGGCGCGGACTGGCGCACCAACCCGGCCACGCAGATCAAGTGGGGCCTGGACTACATGAACGGGCGTTACGGCAGCCCCTGCGGCGCCTGGTCGTTCTGGCAGGCCAACCACTGGTACTGAGCCGGCGGGCGCGGACCGTACGGACATGCGGAAGGCGGCGGTTCCCCTCCCCGGGGAGCCGCCGCCTTCCGCATCCGTACGCGGGGGCCGCTACTTGCGCATGACCTCCGGCTCGTGGCGGCGCAGCAGCCTCAGGACGAGGATGCCGCAGACGAGGGCGATGCCGAGCAGGATCGCCATGTCGAAGCCCCACTGGCTCGCCGAGTGCTCCCACAGCGGGTCCACGTTGTCGGGCTTGGCCTGGTCCCACGGCGGCATGAGCCGGCCGAGGTCGAGGGTGGCACCGGCGGCGCCGACGGCCCAGCGGGAGGGCATCAGCCAGGCGACCTGCTCCAGGCCGACGGTGCCGAAGATCTGGAACAGGACGCCGGTGAAGACGACCTGGACGATCGCGAACATCACCAGCAGGGGCATGGTCTTCTCGGCGGTCTTCACCAGCGAGGAGATGACCAGGCCGAACATCATCGAGGTGAAGCCCAGGGCGATGACCACCAGGGTGATCTCCGCGGCCGGGAAGCCCTTGACGATCAGGCCCTCCTCGGGAAGCTTGCGCACCGACAGCCCGATGGCGCAGATGATGACGCCCTGCAGGGCGCTGATCAGGCCCAGCACGAAGACCTTGGAGACCAGGTACGCGGAGCGGGACAGGCCCGTGGCGCGTTCCCGTTCGTAGATCACCCGTTCCTTGATCAGCTCGCGCACCGAGTTCGCCGCGCCCGAGAAGCAGGCGCCGACGGCGATGATCAGCATGATGGTGCCCGCGTCGGCGTTGAACTTCCCCGCCTCGTCGGGCGGGGCCAGGCCGGACTTCGCCGGGATGACCACGCTCACCAGGCCGAGGACGGCCGGGAGGATCACCATCAGCGCCATGAAGCCCCGGTCGGAGGCGATCACCGACAGGTAGCGGCGGACGAGGGTGACGAACTGCGCCGGCCAGCTCTGCGGCTTGGGCGGCTTGGCCCGCTGCGGGGCGGCGCCTACGGACTGCGGGGCGACCGCGTCCAGGTCCGCGGCGTAGATCTGGTAGTGCTGGGAGCCGCGCCAGCGACCGGACCAGTCGTAGTCGCGGTAGTTCTCGAAGGCGGAGAAGACGTCGGCCCAGGTTTCGTAGCCGAAGAAGTTCAGCGCCTCCTCGGGCGGGCCGAAGTAGGCCACCGCGCCGCCCGGCGCCATCACCAGCAGCTTGTCGCACAGGGCGAGTTCGGCCACCGAGTGGGTCACGACGAGCACGGTGCGGCCGTCGTCGGCGAGGCCGCGCAGCAGCTTCATGACGTCGCGGTCCATGCCCGGGTCGAGGCCGGAGGTGGGCTCGTCCAGGAAGATCAGCGAGGGCTTGGTGAGCAGTTCCAGGGCGACGGAGACGCGCTTGCGCTGGCCGCCGGAGAGCGAGGTGACGCGCTTGTCGGCGTGCACGTCGAGCTTCAGCTCGCGCAGCACCTCGTCGATGCGGGCCTCGCGCTCGGCGGCCTTGGTGTCGCCGGGGAAGCGGAGCTTGGCCGCGTAGCGCAGGGCCCTGCGGATCGTCAGCTCCTTGTGCAGGATGTCGTCCTGCGGGACGAGGCCGATGCGCTGCCGCAGCTCGGCGAACTGCTTGTAGAGGTTGCGGCTGTCGTACAGCACCTCGCCCTCTTCGGCCGGACGGTAGCCGGTCAGGGCGCGCAGCAGCGTCGACTTGCCGGAGCCGGACGGGCCGATGACGGCGACCAGCGACTTCTCGGGGACGCCGAAGGAGACGTCGTTGAGGATGGTCTTGGTCGTGCTGCCCTGCGGCACGCGGACGGTGAGCCGGCGGGCGGAGAAGGAGATCTCGCCGGTGTCGACGAACTCCTCGAGCTGGTCGCCGACGAGCCGGAAGGTGGAGTGGCCGACGCCCACGATGTCGTTGGGGCCCAGCAGATGACGCTGTATCGGCTGGCCGTTGACGTACGTGCCGTTGTGGCTGCCGAGGTCGACGATCTCGTAGCGGCCGTCGGGGTGCGCGCGGAACTCCGCGTGGAAGCGCGAGACCTGCAGGTCGGAGACGACCAGGTCGTTCTCCAGGGCACGGCCGATCTTCATGACACGGCCGAGCACCAGGTGGTGGAAGGTGGTCGGGCTGCGGTCGCCGTAGACGGGCGGCGCGCCGGAGGCGCCCGACGGCCCGTGCGGGGACGGGATGTGCGCCTGCGGTGCGCGCTGGTCCGGCCGCGGGGCCTGCGAGGGCTGCGGCACGTGCGCGGCGGACGACCCGTTCCCCCAGCCGCCCTGCCGCGGCGGGGCGACGGAGTGGGGCGTCCCCTGCGCGGCGGGGCCGGACTGCCGGGCCTGCTGCTGCGGCTTGGCCAGTGCGGTGTCGGCGCTGTAGATGTCACCGCCGGCCGCGGCGCCGCCGCTGAAGCTCAGGCGCGGGCCGTCGGTGGCGTTGCCGAGGTTGACGGCGGCCCCGGCGGCGACGTCGTAGGCGTGGACGCGCTGGCCCTGGACGTAGGTGCCGTTGGTGCTGCCGAGGTCCTCGATGACCCAACCGCGTTCGCCCCGGCGGATGGTGGCGTGCCGCCAGGAGACCCGCGCGTCGTCGAGGACGACGTCCGACTGCGGATCCCGGCCGAGGCTGTAGGACCTGGCCGGATCGAGCGCCCAGGTCTGTCCGTTCAGTTCGAGTACGAGTTCAGGCACCCCAAGCCCCACAAAGTTGTCCCCCGGGTTATCCCCCATGGGGGGAGTCTAGGGATTGCGAACATCGGGAGGAACCATTCCAGGCACGCCCACCCGTCGGGAAGCCGCGCGAGGGGAGTGATGTGGACCCTCTTCCGAGAAGCCGTTGACGGCGCCGAAACACCACCGGAGAGTGGTAACCGCCCATGAACCGTGCGGATCATGACGGATCAGGGCACCATGCAGCGCAGGCGGTTCGGACGCGAGACCTCGGGGGCGGGCATGACCGCGTACACCTCCACACCTTCCAACGCGCCCGCGCGCCCGGGGCGCCCGGTCCCCTGGGGCGGTGTGCTGCTCTCCGCGGTCGCCGCGGTCAGCTGGGCGTACCTGGGGATGGTGGGGGCCGCCGCGCTGGGGCTGCACCTGCTCGGTGCCGACACCGCGGGCTCGCTGGGGCCGATGACGGCGGCCGTGGTCGCGATGGCGGTGGGCGGCAAGGTCGTCCCCTCCGGTGACGTCGCGGTGTTCGGGCTGGGCGGTGCGGGCGGCGAGGGCCGGCTCGACCTCATGCCGCTGGGCGTCGGCCTGGTGGGGGCCCTGCTGCTGGCCTGGGTGTTCCTGCGGTCGCTGCGCGGTGCGGGGCTGACCGTCTCCGGGGGTGAACTCGCCGCGCGGGCCGGGGCGGTGGTGGTGCTCTTCGTGACGCTGCTCGGCGCACTCGCCTGGGCCGGGGAGGACACCATCGCCCTCGACGGCGCCGCGCTGAGCGGGGGGAAGGGCGGTGGCCTGACGGACGGGATCCCGGGCATCGGTGACATCGGCGGGGGGCTCGGGGACGGGCTGCAGGACCTGATCGACGCCAAGGCCTCGGTGAGCTTCCACGTCGCCACCGGCCGCACCCTGCTGGGCGGCCTGCTGTGGGTGCTGGTCGTGCTGCTGCTGGCCCTGCTCACCTCGCGCCGTACGCCGCTGCCGCCCGCCCTCGAAGGGCTGCACCGGGCCGTGCGGCCCGCCGCGTCGGCGCTGCGCTGGGTGCTGCTGCTGGCCGTCGTCGCGGGCTGCGCCGCCGCGGGGTACGCGGCGGTGACTGGTGACGAGCCCGGCCGGATCGCCGGGGCCGCCCTGCTGGGGGCGCCCAACGGGGTGTGGCTTGCGGTGCCGCTCGGGCTGTTCGTGTCCTGGCGGGGCACGGCCACCGGGGAGCTGGCGAAGGTGCTTCCGGATCCGCTGGACCGGCTGCTGTCGACCAGCGTGGCGGAGCCGGTGACGCCCGCCCGGCTGGCCGAGTACGACCAGCGGGTGTGGCTGCTGACCGTCGCCGCAGCGCTGATGATGCTGGCGGCGGGGGCGCTGGCGGCGGCCCGCACCCCGCTGTGGGGGGCGACGCGGGCCGGGTACGCGGGGCGTTGCGCGGTGCGGCTCGGCCTGGTCACGGCGGTCGCCTTCCCCTTGCTGGTGTGGGTGACGGGGGTCTCGGTGAACGCGGGCGTCTCGGTCTTCGGGTTCGACGCCGTGGGCGCCGGCGTCGACCTGCACGGCAGCCTTCCCCTGGCGTTCCTGCTGGGCGCCGCCTGGGGGGCGGTGGCGGGCGGCGCGGGGGCGCTGCTGGCCCTGCTGACGGGCACCGCAGGGCGCCGGGTGTCGCCGTACGCGCTGCGCCGGGCCGCCGAGGCGGCGGCCGGGGAGAGCAGCTCCCGCACGTACCCGGGCATCGCCTACCAGCCCGGTCCCTACATCCCGAGCGCCGGTTACGGCCGGCCGGACGCCGGGCCCAACCCCTACCGGCAGCCCCCGCAGGGCCAGGCGCCGCCGCAGGGACGCCCGCCGCAGGGCCAGGCGCCGCATTCCGCGCGGACCGTCACCGGGGCGCCGCTGCCCCCGCCGCCCGGGCCGCCCGGGCCTCCTCCGGGGCCGCCGCCCGGCCCGTCGCGCGAGGGCCCGCCGCCGCCCGGCGCGCCCGGAGGCCGCCGCTGACCACGGACGGTGTCCGCCAGGCGGAACACATGTCCGTCCGGGGCGCGGTGCCCGATACGGTGGAGGCACCATGAACGACGCATCGCAGGCGACCGCTGCCACCGCCGCCAATGTGCCGACGCTGCTGGTCAAGATCTTCGGGAAGGACCGGCCGGGGATCACCGCCGGGCTCTTCGAGACGCTGGCCCGCTTCCAGGTGAACGTCATCGACATCGAGCAGGTCGTCACCCGTGGGCGCATCGTGCTCTGCGCCCTGGTGCCCGCCCCCGCGGGCCGTTCGGTGGAGGGCGAGCTGCGCGCGACGGTGCATGCGTGGGCGGAGTCGATGCGCCTGCAGGCCGAGATCATCTCCGGCATCGGTGACAACCGGCCGCGCGGCGAGGGCCGCTCCCACGTGACGGTGCTGGGGCACCCGCTGACCGCGGAGTCCACTGCGGCCATAGCGGCCAGGATCACCGGCACCGGCGGCAACATCGACCGCATCTTCCGGCTCGCGAAGTACCCGGTGACGGCCGTGGAGTTCGCCGTGTCCGGTGTCGCCACCGCCACGCTGCGTCCCGCGCTGGCCCTGGAGGCCCACGAGCGCGGGGTGGACGTGGCCGTGGTCTCGGCCGGCCTGCAGCGCCGGGCGCAGCGCCTGGTGGTCATGGACGTGGACTCCACCGTCATCCAGGACGAGGTGATCGAGCTCTTCGCGGCGCACGCGGGCTGCGAGGACCAGGTCGCCGAGGTGACGGCCGCGGCGATGCGCGGCGAACTGGACTTCGCGCAGTCCCTGCACGCGCGGGTCGCCCTGCTCAAGGGGCTGGACGAGTCCGTGGTGGACAAGGTCCGCCAGGAGGTGCGGCTGACGGCCGGGGCCCGCACGCTGATCCGCACGCTCAAGCGGATGGGCTACCAGGTGGGCGTGGTCTCCGGGGGCTTCACGCAGGTCACCGACGACCTCAAGGAGCGGCTGGGACTGGACTTCGCCGCCGCCAACACCCTGGAGATCGTGGACGGCAAGCTCACCGGCCGGGTGACCGGCGAGATCGTCGACCGGGCGGGCAAGGCCCGGTTGCTGCGGCGCTTCGCGGCGGAGGCCGGGGTGCCGCTCAGCCAGACCGTCGCCATCGGCGACGGCGCCAACGACCTGGACATGCTCAACGCGGCGGGCCTGGGGGTCGCCTTCAACGCCAAGCCGGTGGTGCGGCGGGCCGCGGACGCCGCGGTCAACGTGCCGTTCCTGGACACCGTGCTCTACCTGCTGGGCATCACGCGCGAGGAGGTCGAGTCGGCCGACGCCGGGGACGGCGCGCCCGCCGGGGCCTGACCGGCGCGGACCCACGGGCAGGGAAAGGGCTCCGGAGCAGGTGCTCCGGGGCCCTTTCCGTACGGTCCCTGCGGCGCTGCGTGTCGGCGGCTCGGCCGGCTGCGGGCTCAGTCGTGCGGCGACCAGAAGTCGACGAGGCGGCCGACGCCGTGCTCGACCGTCTTCCACGGACCGGAGAAGGTGATCACCGCGATGGCCGCCGTCGGGAATCCGGTGCGGTTCATCCGCGCACGGGCGTCCCCGTCGCTCTCCCCCGCGAGGGCGTCGGCCAGTGCGTGGATGGTCGGGTTGTGGCCCACCAGCAGCAGGTCGTCGACGTCCTCCGGGGTCTCGTTGAGCAGGGCGATCAGGTCACCGAGGGTGGCGTCGTAGAGGCGCTCCTCGTAGACGGTCCGCGGGCGGTGCGGGAGTTCGTGGGCGGCCAGCTTCCACGTCTCGCGGGTGCGCGCGGCCGAGGAGCAGAGGGTCAGTTCGAACGGGATCCCCAGTTCGGCGAGCCTGCGGCCGGCGACGGGGGCCTCCTTGCGTCCCCGTTCCGCCAGCGGTCGCTCGTGGTCGGGGACGTCGGGCCAGTCGGCTTTGGCATGCCGGAGCAGGACGATCCGGCGGGGCGATGCAGCTGCGCTCATGACCCTCAGCTTTCCAGAAATCCTGCCGCCAGGCGCGGGCTGCGGGACGGATCACGGATCGCCGCGGGAGCGTCACAGCAGGTGCTGCAGGAGCCCCGGGAGCCCTTCGCCGACCGCGTGCAGGAGCTGTCCGACGGGCTCCGCGGCCGAGGCGTCCGCGGCACCGGGGCCGGCGACCAGGGCGAGCAGCGCCACGAAGGCGAGTGCGGGCAGGGCGAGCGCCCACCACGGCAGGCGCGTCTGCGTGCCGCCCCCGACCGCCGGGCGGGCGGCGCGGGTTCGCGGGGTACGCGAGGGAACAGCCTGCAGGGACACGGGACGCCTCCGTGGGTCAGCCGGGGTGCCGGAGCGGTGTCCGACCTTGCACCACGACGCTACGGAAGGACGGGCGCCGGGCCCATCGGGTGGCCCACCCACTCGACCCTGACCCTGGCCCCCTAGGGGAGGTGGGGTTGTCCCTACCCCGGGTCTCGGGGTGGCAGGTCAGCCGAACTTGGCGCCGATGATCGCGATCACCGCGACGAGGGCGGGCACGGCCATCATGAGGCCGAAGATGATCAGGAGCTTCTTCTGCGGCTGCGGGGGGTCGGGCTCGAGCACGGGCATGCGGCCCAGTCTCGCACCCGGCCGTGGCGGCCGCGCACGCGGGTGGTCAGAGCTCGTCCTCCACGGAGCGGTCGCGGCCTGCGACCACGCCCGCGGCGATCTGCGGCACCAGCAGGGCCAGCATGAAGGCCACCGGCAGGTCCCAGCCGCCGGTGTGCTGGTAGAGGGCCCCGACGAGGATCGGACCGGGGATGGAGAGCAGGTAGCCCGTGCACTGCGCGAAGGCCGACAGCCGCACCACCCCGCCGCCGGTGCGCGAGCGCATCCCGATCATGGTGAGGGCGAGCGGGAACGAGCAGTTGGAGATGCCCAGCAGCAGGGCCCACACCCAGGGCGCGGCGGCCGGGGCCGCCCACAGGCCGCCGTAGCCGACGATCCCGAACAGGCCGAGGCCGACGGCGAGTCCGCCCTGGTGCCGCATCCGGCCGGCGAGCGCGGGCAGCACGAAGGAGAGCGGTACGCCCATCACCATGGTGACGGCGAGCAGCACGCCCGCGGTGGAGGCGGAGACCCCGGCGTCGCGGAAGATCTGCGGCAGCCACCCCATGGTGATGTACGCGCCCGTGGCCTGGAGCCCGAAGTAGACGGCGAGTGCCCAGGCGGTACGGCTGCGGGCGATGCTGCCGGCGGGCGCCCGCTCCGCGGGCGGGGCTGCGGGGGTGGCGGCGGGGGCCGTGGGGGCGTGGTCCCGGTCCCGGACGAGGGCGAGCCAGGGCAGTACGGCGACGGCGGCGATCACGCCCCAGGCGGCGAGGCCGAGCCGCCAGTCGCCGCCGAAGGCGCGGGTCGCCGGGACGGTCGCCGCGGCGGCGAGGGCGGTGCCCAGGGACAGGGCCATCGAGTAGAGCCCCGTCATGGTGCCCACCCGGTCCGGGAACCAGCGCTTGACGACGACGGGCATCAGGACGTTGCCGACGGCTATGCCGCCGAGCGCGAGGGCGCTGGCGGCGAGGAAGAGCGCCGTGCCGCCGGCGAACGGACGCAGGAAGAGCCCGAGGGTGATCGCGACCAGCCCCGCGCAGACCACGGCGCCGGGGCCGCGGCGGCGGGCCAGCCGGGGCGCGGTCACCCCGAACACGGCGAAGCACAGCGCGGGGACGGAGGTGAGCAGGCCCGCGACGGTGCCGCTCATGCCCAGGCCGTCGCGGACCTCCTCCAGGAGGGCGCCGAGGCTGGTGATGGCGGGCCGCAGATTGAGGGCGGCGAGCACCAGCGCGACCGCCACCAGGATCCGGGTGCGCCGTACGCCTTGCGCGGCGAGGGGAAGGTGTGCGGGCATGGTGGCCCGTTCCGTGGCAGGGTCGAGCGTCGCTTCGTCGTCACGCATGCCGACCATCATAGAATGATGGGATGAATGTTGAGGAGACCCCATGCCCCTGACCTCACCCCGGCGCTCCGCCCTGGCCGACCAGGTGATCGCGCAGCTGCGCGCCCAGATCACCTCCGGTGAGTGGCCGGTGGGGTCGCGGATCCCCACCGAGACCCAGCTGGTCGAGCAGCTCGGGGTGGCCCGCAACACCGTCCGCGAGGCGGTGCGGGCGCTCGCGCACAACGGACTGCTCGACATCCGGCAGGGCTCCGGCACCTATGTGCTGGCCACCAGCGAGCTCGCCGGGGTGATGCACCGCCGCTTCGCCGACGCCGACCCGCGGCACGTGGCCGAGCTGCGCAGCGCCCTGGAGGCGTCCGCGGCCGCGCTCGCCGCGCGGCGGCGGACGGACCGCGACCTGAAGCAGCTGGACGCGGCCTTGGCCCGGCGCGAACGGGCCTGGGAGTCGGGCCGTACCGAGGCCTTCGTCGACGCCGACGCGGCGCTGCACCTGTCCGTCGTGGCGGCCTCGCACAACGACGTCGTCGCCGAGCTCTACGCCGACCTCGGCGAGGTGCTGCGCGCCTTCCTGCGCGCGGACGTCGGCGAGGAGCTGCGCGCCGAGCAGTACGTGGACCACGCCCGCCTGGTCGAGGCGATCCGGGCCGGCGATCAGGAGGCGGCTTCCGCCGAGGCCTCCGCGCACGCCTTCAGCTGCCGCTTCAGTCCAGCGTCCCGGTGACCCAGACCTCCTGGATCTCCTTCCAGCAGCGGTCGCTGAGCGTGACGGTCTGCGCGGGTCCGACCGGGACGGGGGCTCCGTCGACGTCCGGGTCCCACCACTGGAGGCACTCGATGTGCAGCTGCACGCGGTCCAGGTCGGGGTCGGGATTGAAGCACACGGCGACGCCCTCGCTGCCCTGCACCGAGGTCCGGCACTGCGCGACGTCCGGCAGCCGGGCCGCGGCCCCCGCCGCCGCGGCCGCCGGGCCCACACCCGCGGCGAGCGCCGCGACCACCGCCGCGGCGCATACGTAGGGACGCACGATCGACGCCCTCCCTCCGCTCACCCCCGGGCCCCCGCACAGCCATCCTCCCGGCCCGGGGGGTCCGGCCACCCGGTCTGCTGGGCCGAACGGGGGACGGCGCCCCGAACGCGCGTACGGCCTTGGTGCCGCCCGAGGGCGGCACCAAGGCCGTACGCGAAGGGGCCGGAACGGGCCCGTACGATCAGGCGCCGACCGCGTGCAGACCGCCGTCGACGTGGACGATCTCCCCCGTGGTCTTGGGGAACCAGTCGCTCAGCAGCGCGACGACACCGCGGCCGGCCGGCTCGGGGTCGGCGAGGTCCCACTCGAGCGGGGCCCGGTGGTTCCAGACGTCGGCCAGCTCACCGAAGCCCGGGATGGACTTGGCGGCCATGGAGCCGATCGGGCCGGCCGAGATCAGGTTGCAGCGGATGTTCTGCTTGCCCAGGTCCCGGGCGATGTAGCGGGAGGTGGCCTCCAGCGCCGCCTTGGCCGGGCCCATCCAGTCGTACTGGGGCCAGGCGAACTGCGCGTCGAAGGTGAGGCCGACGACCGAACCGCCCTCCTGCATCAGCGGCAGGCAGGCCATGGTGAGCGACTTCAGCGAGTACGCGGAGACGTGCATCGCGGTGGCGACGGACTCGAACGGCGTGTTGAGGAAGTTGCCGCCGAGCGCGTCCTGCGGCGCGAAGCCGATGGAGTGCACGACGCCGTCGAGGCCGCCCAGCTCCGCGCCGACCACGTCGGCGAGGGAGGCCAGCTGCTCGTCGTTGGTGACGTCGAGCTCGATGACCTTGACCGGCTTGGGCAGCTTCTTGGCGATGCGCTCGGTCAGCGTGGGCCGCGGGAACGCCGTGAGGATGATCTCGGCACCCTGTTCCTGGGCGAGCTTCGCGGTGTGGAACGCGATGGAGGACTCCATCAGCACGCCGGTGATGAGGATGCGCTTTCCAGCGAGGATTCCGCTCATGGTGCTCAGTGACCCATACCCAATCCGCCGTCGACGGGAATGACGGCTCCGGTGATGTATGCCGCCTCGTCGGAGGCGAGGAAGCGGACCGAGGAGGCGATCTCCTCGGGCTGCGCGTAGCGGGCCAGCGGGACCTGGCTGACGATGTTCTTCCGCTGCTCGTCGGTGAGCACACGGGTCATGTCGGTGTCGACGAAGCCGGGGGCGACGACGTTGACGGTGATGTTGCGCGAGCCCAGCTCACGGGCGAGGGAGCGCGCGAAGCCGACCAGGCCGGCCTTGGACGCGGCGTAGTTCGCCTGGCCCGCCGAGCCGAGCAGCCCCACCACGGAGGAGATCAGCACGATGCGGCCCTTGCGGGCGCGCAGCATCTTCCTCGACGCGGCCTTGACCACGCGGAAGGTGCCGGTGAGGTTGGTGTCCACGACGGACGTGAAGTCGTCGTCGGACATCCGCAGCAGCAGCTGGTCGCGGGTGACGCCGGCGTTCGCCACCAGCACCTCCACCGCGCCCTGCTGGGCCTCGATCTCCTTGAACGCCTGCTCGACCTGCTCACCGTCGGTGATGTCGCACTTGACGGCGAAGAGCCCCTCCGGGGGCTCGCCCGAGCGGTAGGTGACGGCGACCTTGTCGCCCGCGTCGGCGAACGCCCTGGCGATGGCGAGGCCGATGCCCCGGTTTCCTCCGGTGACGAGAACCGAGCGGCTCAACGGATCACCCTTTCCCTAGAGGTCTGGTACTCCAGAAAACTATCTGCCTACCTCGCGGTACGGGGAATCGACCCCCGACAGGGGCGTGTGCGAGTCGCTGTCGAGTCTCTACAGAAAACCGCAGGCGGGCGGATTGTCGGAGCGGCATGATTCACTGCGGAGACCTTGACGATTGGACAGAACGGGAGGCCGTCGTGCCCCACGAGGTCGATCAGTCATTCCTGGCGCTGCCGCTGCGGGCGCTCGCGGACGCGGCGCTGGCACGCGCCCGCGCCCTGGGTGCCGAGCACGCGGACTTCCGCCTCGAGCGGGTGCGCAGCGCCTCGTGGCGGTTGCGCGACGGCAGGGCGTCCGGGTCGTCGGACACCACGGACGTCGGCTATGCGGTGCGCGTGGTGCACGGCGGGGCGTGGGGCTTCGCCTCCGGGGTCGACCTGACGATGGACGCCGCGGCGCGCGTGGCCGGGCAGGCGGTCGCGATGGCGAAGCTGTCGGCCAAGGTGATCGCCGCGGCGGGCTCCGACGAGCGGGTGGAGCTGGCGGCCGAGCCGGTCCACTCCGACAGGGTGTGGGTCTCCTCGTACGAGGTCGACCCCTTCGAGGTGCCCGATGCCGACAAGACGGGTCTGCTGTCCGAGTGGAGCGGGCGGCTGCTGGCCGCCGACGGCGTGTCGCACGTCGACGCCTCCCTGATGACCGTCCACGAGAACAAGTTCTACGCGGACACCGCGGGGACGACCACGACCCAGCAGCGGGTGCGGGTGCACCCGGAGCTGACCGCCGTCGCGGTGGACCCGGGTTCCGGGGAGTTCGACTCGATGCGCACCCTGGCGCCGCCGGCCGGCCGCGGCTGGGAGTACCTGACCGGCACCGGCTGGGACTGGGACGCGGAGCTCGCGCAGATCCCCGGGCTGCTCGCCGAGAAGATGGCGGCGCCCTCGGTGGAGGCGGGCTCGTACGACCTCGTGGTCGACCCCTCGAACCTGTGGCTGACCATCCACGAGTCGATCGGCCACGCCACCGAGCTGGACCGTGCGCTGGGCTACGAGGCCGCCTACGCGGGCACCTCCTTCGCGACCTTCGACCAGCTGGGCACGCTGCAGTACGGTTCCCCGCACATGAACGTCACCGGTGACCGCACCGCCGAGCACGGCCTGGCGACCATCGGCTACGACGACGAGGGCGTGGCCGGGCAGTCCTGGGACCTGGTCAAGGACGGAGTCCTGGTCGGCTACCAGCTCGACCGCAGGATCGCCCGGCTCACCGGCTTCGAGCGCTCCAACGGCTGCGCCTACGCGGACTCCCCCGGCCACGTCCCGGTGCAGCGGATGGCGAACGTGTCGCTGCAGCCCGCGCCGGACGGGCCGTCGACGCAGGAACTGATCGGCGGCGTCGAGCGCGGCATCTACGTCGTGGGCGACCGCTCCTGGTCGATCGACATGCAGCGCTACAACTTCCAGTTCACGGGCCAGCGCTTCTTCAGGATCGAGAACGGCCGGCTGGCCGGGCAGCTGCGCGACGTCGCCTACCAGGCCACCACCACGGACTTCTGGGGCTCCATGGAGGCCGTCGGCGGGCCGCAGACCTACGTCCTGGGCGGCGCCTTCAACTGCGGCAAGGCCCAGCCGGGTCAGGTCGCCGCCGTCTCGCACGGCTGCCCCTCCGCGCTCTTCCGCGGCGTCAACATCCTCAACACCACGCAGGAGGCCGGTCGATGAGCTCCGTTTCGAAGCCCCACGAGATCGTCGAGCGCGCCCTGGAACTGTCCCGGGCGGACGGCTGCGTCGTCATCGCCGACGAGGAGTCCTCGGCCAACCTGCGCTGGGCGGGCAACGCGCTGACCACCAACGGCGTGACGCGGGGCCGCACCCTCACGGTGATCGCGACGGTGAACGGCTCCCAGGGCACCACCTCGGGCGTGGTGTCCCGCGCCGCGGTCACCGCGGACGAACTGGAGCCGCTGGTGCGGGCGGCCGAGGCGGCCGCGCGCGCCGCCGGCCCCGCTGAGGACGCCCAGCCGCTGGTCGAGGGGGTGCCGGCGAGCGCCTCCTTCACCGAGCCGCCGGCCGAGACCTCCTCCGAGGTGTTCGCCGCCTTCGCGCCCGCCCTCGGCGAGTCCTTCGCCGCGGCCCGGGCCGGCGGCCGGCGGCTGTACGGGTTCGCCTACCACTACGTCACCTCCACCTACCTGGGCACGTCCTCGGGGCTGCGGCTCCGGCACGACCAGCCCAGCGGGACCCTGGAGCTCAACGCCAAGTCGCAGGACATGTCGCGCTCGGCGTGGGCCGGGGCCGGCACCCGCGACTTCACCGACGTCGACCCGGCAGCCCTCGACGCCGACCTGGCGCAGCGCCTGGCCTGGGCCGAGCGCCGGATCGACCTGCCCGCCGGGCGGTACGAGACGCTGCTGCCGCCCTCCGCCGTGGCGGACCTGGTGATCTACCAGCAGTGGAGCGCGGCGGCCCGGGACGCCGCGGAGGGCCGTACGGTCTTCAGCCGGCCGGGCGGGGGCACCCGGGTCGGCGAGAAGCTCTCGGAACTGCCGCTGACGCTGCGCAGCGACCCGGCCGAACCGGGCCTGGAGTCGGCGCCGTTCGTCATCGCGCACGCCTCGGGTGACGCCGCGTCGGTCTTCGACAACGGGCTGCCCGTCGAGGCGACCGACTGGGTGCGCGAGGGCGTGCTCAACCGCCTGTCCACCACGCGGCACAGCGCCGGTCTGACCGGGCTGCCGTTCACGCCGTCCGGGGGCAACCTGATCCTGGACGGCGGCGGCAAGCGGTCGCTGGAGGAGATGGTGGCGGACACCGAGCGCGGCCTGCTGCTGACCTGCCTGTGGTACATCCGCGAGGTGGATCCGGCCACCTTGCTGCTGACCGGGCTGACCCGGGACGGGGTCTACCTGGTGGAGGGCGGCGAGGTGACCGGAGTGGTCAACAACTTCCGGTTCAACGAGTCGCCGGTGGACCTGCTGGGCCGGGCCACCGAGGTGGGCCGCACCGAGCGGACGCTGCCGCGCGAGTGGAGCGACTGGTTCACCCGGGCCGCGTTCCCGGCCATGCGGGTCCCGGACTTCAACATGAGCTCGGTCAGCCAGGGGGTCTGACCAGGACGATGGGTGGGGCGATGGACGAGAAGCAGACGGTCAAGGTCTCGAAGTTCCTGGCGCGGGTGCTACGGCACGACCCGGCCTCGATCGGGATCACCCTGGACGAGTCCGGCTGGGTGGACGTGGACGAGCTGATCGCCGCGTCCGGCCGGGCGGGCCGGCGTTTCTCGCGCACCGACCTCGACCACGTCGTGGCCACCAACAACAAGAAGCGGTACGCGTTCTCGGAGGACGGGCGGCGGATCCGGGCCAGTCAGGGGCACTCGGTGGAGGTCGACCTCGGGCTGTCGCCGGCGGAGCCGCCGGCCGTCCTCTTCCACGGCACGGCCAGCACCACCCTGCCGACCGTGCTGCGCGAGGGGCTCAAGCCGATGTCCCGGCAGGACGTCCACCTGTCCGCGGACGTGGAGACGGCCGTGCGCGTCGGTGCGCGGCACGGCCGTCCGGTGGTGCTGGCGGTGGACGCGGCCGGACTGGCGGCCGCGGGCCACGAGTTCCGGGTGAGCGCCAACGGCGTGTGGCTCACCGACCTGGTGCCCCCGACGCATCTGCGGCCGCACGTCCCGTGAGCCCTGAGCGGGGCGCCCCCGTCAGGTGGCCGTCCGCCGCCGCCTGCCGCGGATCGAGGCCCACAGCGGGGTGATCACGGCGACGACGAGGATCGCGCCGAGGATCTGGAGCACGTGACGGATCCAGTCGATGCCACCGGTGTGCCGGACGCCGATCCATCCGGCGACCGCGTTGCCCAGGAAGGCGCCGAGGATGCCGCAGATGATGGTGAGCCACCAGGGGATGTCCTGCCTCCCCGGCAGGAGCAGCTTCGCCAGGAACCCGAGCACGATGCCGACGATGATCGCCCAGAACCAGTTCATGCGGCCAGTCTCGGCGTGGCCCAGGTACGCCGCATGCCGAAGGCGGCCATACGCCGTACGGCGGGCGCTGTCACACGCAGACGGCCTCCCCGGTCTCCTCTGCGGCAAACCCACGGCGTACCGTGGACAGTGCCGGAACCGGGTGGCTTCCGGCGTTTCGAGCAGGTGGTGGAACGTGATGCGGAAGCGGAGCGGTACCGAGGTCTTCCGGATCACCGGGACCGCGGCAGGGCTCACCGACGACGTCCGCGGAAGGCAGCGGCGCTACATCATCTCGATGTCGGTCCGCACCCTGTCCTTCATCCTGGCGGTCGTCCTGTGGCACGTCTCGACGCCGCTGGCCTGGATCGCGCTGGTCCTCGGCCTGGTGCTGCCGTACATCGCGGTCGTCATCGCCAACGCGGGCCGGGAGAACGCCCCCGGACTGCCGTCGGCCCGGATCGCGCCGCCCGTACGGCCGGCGCTCGGCCCCGGCGAACCGCTGCTGCCGGCGGAGCGGACCCCGGAAGAGGACGGACGCTCCCCCTCCGGTCAGGTCTGAACCTTTCCACCGCTCCGGGCCTGCTCAGGGGCCGCTCCGAAGCTCAAGAAAACCTCAGATCAATCATGGGGATCCACTGCACTGCGGGCCTTTCCGCGTGACATACTGCGTACGCGCTCCGCATCCCCCGTCGGAGCGACGGACCGACGCCGGGCGGCTCCCCCCGTGGCTGCCCGGCGTCGCCATGTTTGGATGGGGTTCGTGAACGACGAATCCCCGATCTGCTCCGCCAAGGGTTGCCGCGCCCCCGCCGTGTGGGTGCTCGCCTGGAACAACCCGAAGATCCACACGCCCGAGCGCCGCAAGACCTGGCTGGCGTGCGAGGAGCACCGCGAGCACCTCTCGTCGTTCCTGGGCGTCCGCGGCTTCCTGAAGGACGTCGTGCCCTTCGAGGAGTGGGAGTCGAACTCAGCCGCCGATGGCTGACATGGGCCGCTCGGGCTGCAGGAACGTGGGGTCGTCCAGGCCGGAGCCGGCCTTCTTGCCCCACATCGCGGTCCGCCAGAGTTCGGCGACCTCCTCGTCGGAGCCACCGGAGCGGAGCGCCGCGCGCAGGTCGGTCTCCTCGCGCGCGAAGAGGCAGTTGCGCACCTGACCGTCGGCCGTGAGCCGGGTGCGGTCGCAGGCCCTGCAGAAGGGCCGGGTGACGGAGGCGATCACACCGACCCGGGCGGGCCCGCCGTCCACCAGCCAGCGCTCGGCGGGGGCGTGACCGCGGGCCGCGTCGGGCTCGGCGGTCAGCGTGAACCGGGTCCGCAGGCTCTCCAGGATCTCCTGGGCGGTGACCATGTCGCTGCGCTGCCAGCCGTGCTGGGCGTCGAGCGGCATCTGCTCGATGAAGCGCAGCTCGTAGTCGCGCTCCAGGGCCCAGGCCAGCAGCTCGGGGGCCTCGTCGTCGTTGATGCCGCGCATCAGCACGGTGTTGACCTTGACCGGGGTCAGTCCCGCGGCGTGGGCGGCCTCCAGGCCGCGGACGACGTCATCGTGCCGCTTGCGGCGGGTGAGGGTCTGGAAGACGTCGGGACGCAGGGTGTCCAGGGAGACGTTCACCCGGTCCAGACCGGCCCCCCTCAGCGCCTGCGCGGTACGGGCGAGGCCTATGCCGTTGGTGGTCAGGGAGAGCTTGGGGCGGGGCTCCAGCTCCGCGCAGCGCTCGACGATCCCGACCAGACCGGGGCGGAGCAGGGGCTCGCCGCCGGTGAAGCGGACGTCCTTGACGCCGAGCGTGGTGACGGCGATCCGCACCAGCCGGACGATCTCGTCGTCGGTGAGCAGTTCGGGCTTGCCGAGCCACTGCAGGCCCTCCTCGGGCATGCAGTAGGTGCACCGCAGATTGCACCGGTCGGTCAGCGAGACCCTCAGGTCGGTCGCGATCCGGCCGTAGGTGTCGATCAGCACGGCGCGCCTCCCTTTAAGGGTCCGGTCGGTGGGACGGCAGTGCCGTCCCGTTACTTCGCAGCCTACGGGACGGCACCGACGTTCAACAGTCTGTTTAATGCGCTCCGGCTCCGGTGAGGGAGCGGACCTCCAGCTCCGCGTACTTGCGGTCGGCGTCCTCTTCCGGCTTGGACAGGAGCGTGCCCACCACACCGAGCAGGAAACCGACGGGGATGGAGACGATCCCGGGGTTCTCCAGCGGGAACCAGTGGAAGTCCACGCCGGGGAACATCGCGGTCTCCTTGCCCGAGACCACGGGCGAGAAGACCACCAGGACCACGGAGGTGATCAGACCGCCGTAGATGCTCCACAGCGCCCCCGTGGTGTTGAAGCGCTTCCAGAACAGGCTGTACAGGAGCGTCGGCAGGTTCGCGGACGCCGCGACGGCGAAGGCCAGGGCGACCAGGAAGGCGATGTTGAGCTTGCCCGCGAAGATGCCGAGCAGGATCGCCACGGCCCCGATGGCGACCGCCGCGATCTTCGCCGCCGCGACCTCCTCCTTCTCGCTCGCCGTGCCCTTGCGGATGACGTTGGCGTACAGGTCGTGCGCGAAGGACGACGAGGAGGCGAGGGTGAGGCCCGCGACCACGGCCAGGATCGTGGCGAAGGCGACCGCGGAGATCACGGCGAGCAGGATCGCGCCGCCCGTGGAGTCCGCGCCGCCGCCGATCTCCTGGGCGAGCAGCGGGGCCGCGGTGTTGCCGGCCGCGTTGGAGGTGGTGATCGTCTCCGGGGTGAGCAGGGCGGCGGCCCCGAAGCCCAGCGCGATCGTCATCAGGTAGAAGCAGCCGATGATGCCGATCGCCCAGTTCACCGAGGTACGGGCGGCCCGGGCGGTGGGCACGGTGTAGAAGCGGATCAGGATGTGCGGCAGGCCCGCGGTGCCGAGCACGAGGGCCAGGCCCAGCGAGATGAAGTCGATCTTCGAGGTGGCCGTGACGCCGTACTTCAGGCCCGGCTCCAGGAAGGCCGCGCCCTTGCCGCTCTTCTCCGCGGCGGCGCCGAGCAGCGACGACAGGTTCCAGTGGAACTTGGCGAAGACCAGGAACGTGATCAGCAGGGTCCCGCCGATCAGCAGCACCGCCTTGACCATCTGCACCCAGGTGGTGCCCTTCATGCCGCCGATGGTCACGTACAGCACCATGACGACGCCGACGAGGATGACGATCAGGCGGCGCGGCCCCTCACCGGTGATGCCGAGCAGCAGGGCCACCAGGGCGCCCGCGCCGACCATCTGGGCCAGCAGGTAGAAGATGCTGACAACGATGGTCGAGATGCCCGCGGCCGTGCGCACCGGACGTTGCCGCAGCCGGAAGGCGAGGGCGTCGGCCATGGTGAACCGGCCGGAGTTGCGCAGGGGTTCGGCGACCAGCAGCAGCGCCACCAGCCAGGCGACGAGGAAGCCGATCGAGTAGAGGAAGCCGTCGTAGCCGACGAGGGCGATCGAACCCGCGATGCCCAGGAAGGACGCGGCCGACATGTAGTCGCCGGAGATCGCCAGGCCGTTCTGGAAGCCGCTGAAAGAACGGCCGCCGGCGTAGAAGTCGGTGGCGTCCTTGGTCTGGCGGCCGGCCCAGACGGTGATGCCGAGCGTCGCGACGACGAAGACCGAGAACAGGGTGATGATGAGCGGTCGGTGTTCGCTCGCGCCGACCGCGACCACCTGGACTCCCGTGGTGTGCAGCGCGGTCATGCGGTGGCCTCCGTGCTCTCGGTGTCGTCGGTGCCCTGGGGGCCAGGGCCTTCCAGGCTCGCCTTGATGGCGTCCGCGCGGGCGTCGAGCTTGGCGTTCGCGTGCCGGGAGTACCACACGGCGATCCCGAAGGTGGTGGCGAACTGCGCGAGCCCGAAGACGAGGGCCACGTTGATGTGGCCCACGACCTTGGTGTCCATGAAGCCGCCGGCGTAGTTCGACAGCAGGACGTAGAGCAGGTACCAGGTGATGAAAGCGACCGTGAGCGGGAACGCGAACGAGCGGTATGAGCGGCGCAGTTGGGCGAACTCCGCGCTCGCCTGCACCTCGGCGTACGAGTCGGCAGACGGCGGACCGGAGCTTGCCGACGGTCGTGCGGGGTCCACGATGCCTCCTGTGGGGCGGAGCTTGAGAGGGCACGAACAGGCGACGCGACCCGCGTGGGCGCACGGGGGCGCCGACGTGAGCTACGTCACGTAAAGATCGGACCCGCGCATGGTAGATGCGCGACCACGGCCGCCGACAGGGGGCGGTAGTTGAAAACTGGTTGTTCCTCGGCAACCGGAACTTGAGCTTTCTTTACCAATCCATTGATAGCGCGCCGACGGCGGCGATAGCTTCCAGCGTCATGTACCCGTCCAAGGGCAACACGGCCGCCAGGACGGGCGTTTGGACGATTGGAGATCCCATGGCTCCACTGCCAAGACGGCGCCGCGCCTTCGCGATACCGATCGGTGTCGCGGTGGCGAGTGCTCTCGCCTTCCTGCCGAACGCCGCCTCGGCCGCCACCGCCGGATCCGCCTCGGGCGGCGGCAGTGCCGCGTACGACGGCCCGACGCTGTCGTACGTGGTCAACACCAAGACCGACCGGGGAACCATCAAGTCCGTGGAGCGGGCCGTGTCCCGCAGCGGTGGTGACGTCGTCACCACCTACGACCGGATCGGCGTGATCGTCGTCCACTCGGCGAACCCCGCGTTCGCCTCCGAGATGCGCAAGGTCCGCGGTGTGCAGACCGCCGGGGCGACCCGGACGGCCGCGCTGTCCACGGCGTCGACGACGGAGCTGGGCGCGGTGCAGGAGATCACGGCCGCCGACGCCGCCCGGGCGAAGTCCGCGGCCACCGCCGCGCAGGAGCCGATGGAGCCGGACCAGTGGGACCTGCCGGCCATCAGGGCCGACAAGGCCGCCCGGATCAACCCGGGCAGCCGCAAGGTCACCGTCGCCGTCATCGACACCGGCGTCGACGACACGCACCCGGACCTCACCGCCAACTTCTCCGCCTCGCAGTCCGCCAACTGCGTGGGCGGCAAGGCCGACACCAGCCCCGGCGCCTGGCGCCCGTACACCCCGGACGCCTACCACGGCACGCACGTCGCGGGTGAGATCGCCGCGGCGCGCAACGGGATCGGCGTGGCCGGTGTGGCCCCGGGCGTGAAGGTCGCCTCCATCAAGGTGGCCGACCCCGTCACGCAGCTGTTCTTCCCGGAGAGCGTGGTCTGCGCCTTCGTCTTCGCCGCCGACCACGGCGTCGAGATCACCAACAACAGCTACTACATCGACCCGTGGCTCTACAACTGCTTCGGCGACCCCGACCAGCGGGCCATCGTCGACGCCGTCAACCGGGCCGCGCAGTACTCCCACAAGAAGGGCGTGCTGAACGTCGCCTCCGCGGGCAACTCCAACCACGACCTCGACTCGGACGCGATCGTCGACGCGACGAGCCCCGACGACACCACCCCGGTCACCCGGACCATCGACCCGCACGTCTGCTGGGACATCCCGACCCAGCTGCCGGGCGTCGTCACCGTCTCCGCGACCGGTGTGCAGAAGCTGAAGTCGTACTACTCCAGCTACGGTCTCGGCGTCGTCGACGTCGCGGGCCCCGGCGGCGACCGCTACCAGATCCCCGCCACCCCCTCGGCCAACGGGCGGATCCTGTCCACCCTGCCCGGCAACACCTACGGCTACCTGCAGGGCACGTCGATGGCCAGCCCGCACGTGGCCGCCGTCGCCGCGCTCATCAAGAGCCGCCACCCGCACGCCTCCCCGGAGCAGCTGCAGTGGATGCTCAAGGCCCAGGCCGACGACCCGGGTTGCCCGACGGGTCTGTACGACCCGGACGGCAATGGCGTGCAGGACGCCACCTGCACCGCCGGCCGGCACGTGACCAGCTTCTACGGCCACGGCGTCGTCGACGCCCTGGACGCCGTCACGAAGTGACGCGCCCCGCGTGAGACGAGGAACGCCCGGCGGGATCCCCGCCGGGCGTTCCGCTGTCCGGGCGTTCCGCCGCCCGGGCAGCGGTCAGGCCTTGACGAGGACCTTCAGCGCGGTGCGCCCGTCCATCGCCTTGTAGCCGCCGGGGACGCCGTCCAGGCCGACGGTGAGGTCGAAGACCGGGGACGGGTCGATGGTGCCGTCGAGGACGTCCGGGAGCAGTTCGGGGATGTAGGTGCGGACCGGGGCGACGCCGCCGCGCAGGGAGACGTTGCGGTCGAACATGTCGCTCAGGTCGAGGCCGGTGCCGCTGCCGTGCGGGACGCCGACGTAGCCGACGGCGCCGCCGTCGCGGGTGATGGCGACGGCGGTGCGCATCGACTGCTCGGTGCCGACGGCCTCGATGACCGCGTGGGCGCCGTGGCCGCCGGTCAGTTCGCGGACCGCCGCGACGGCGGCCTCGCCGCGCTCGGCGACGACGTCGGTGGCGCCGAAGGTGCGGGCGATCGCGGTACGGGCCTCGTGCCGGCCGAGCGCGATGATCCGCTCCGCGCCGAGCCGCCGGGCGGCCAGCACACCGCACAGGCCGACCGCGCCGTCCCCGACGACCGCGACCGTGGCGCCGGGCCGCACACCGGCGCCGACGGCGGCGTGGTGGCCGGTGCCCAGCACGTCGGAGAGGGTGAGCAGACCGGCCAGCAGGCGGTCGTCGGAGAGCGCCTCGGCGGGCAGCCGTACGAGGGTGGCGTCCGCGAACGGCACGCGCACGGCCTCGCCCTGGCCGCCGTCGGAGCCGACCTGGCCCCAGAAGCCGCCGGCCGGGCAGGAGGTCGTCAGACCCTCCGCGCAGTAGGCGCACGTGCCGTCGGACCACACGAAGGGCGAGACGACCAGGTCGCCCGGCGTGAGCCCGGACACCTCGGAGCCGGTCTCCTCCACGACGCCGAGGAACTCGTGCCCGATGCGCTGTCCCGGCTGCCGGGCCGACTCGCCGCGGTACGCCCACAGGTCGCTGCCGCAGATGCAGGCCAGCACCACGCGCACCACCGCGTCGGTGGGCTGCCGGACCGCCGGGTCCGGCACCTCCTCCACCCGTATGTCGTGGGGGGCGTGGATCACGGTGGCGCGCATACGGTGGTCGTCCTCGCTGGTCGTACGAATGGGGTCGTACCACCGTACCGGCCGGTGGCGAGCAGGGACTGCGCCCCGAGATAGGTGAGCATGATCCAGAAGTCGGCCGCCGGGAGCTGCGCGAGGTCGGCGAGCCTGGTCGCGAGCAGGGTGTCGGAGAGCAGGAACAGCGCCCCGCCCACCGCCGTCGCCCGCGGGCCGAGCGCGGCCGCACCGGCCGCCATCGCCGTCAGCAGCAGGCTGTACGCGGCGACCGGGATCCGCAGCCCGGAGGGCAGGCCCGGCCACACCACGACGAGCGCGGCGACCCACACGACCGTGTAGCCGGCCGCCGTCGCGGCGGCGCGCCGCCGGTCGGAGAACGCTCCGCGGGCGGCGAAAAGTGTGAGGTAACAGACGTGCCCGGCCGCGAAGGCGCCCATCCCGGCGAGGAAGGACGTGTCCCCGTCGAGCTGCAGCAGCACGTCCCCGGCCCAGCCGCACAGCAGCGCGGCGACCAGCAGCCGGGGGCCGCCCCGCAGTGCCGCGCAGACCGCGAGCAGCGGCACCAGGACGGGCTTGGTGAGGTGGTCGGCCGTCACCGACCCCGCGAGCTGGGCGGTCAGGTGGACCGCGGCCACCACCGCGAAGACGGCCAGTGCCGCGCGGGCGGCGCGCTCCCGGGTCACGCCGCCGGCTCCTCGCCCCGCGGCCGCCAGCCGGGACCGCGCAGGACGTGGCCCGCTCGGTCCCGCCAGGTGCGGGCGGCGGCCACGTCCCGGGCGATCGCGGCGTACTCGTGGGTGGCCACGCGCAACGGGTTGAACGTGGTGATGTTCTTGGTGAGTCCGAAGACCGGGCGCTGCACCTCCGCCGCGAAGGAACCGAACAGCCGGTCCCAGACGATCAGGATGCCGCCGAAGTTGCGGTCCAGGTAGCCGCCCTGCGAGGCGTGGTGCACGCGGTGGTGCGAGGGCGTGTTGAGGACGAACTCCACCGGGCGGGGGAGCTTGTCGACGCGCTCGGTGTGGATCCAGAACTGGTAGACGAGGTTGAGCGAGGAGCAGAAGGCCAGTGCCGCCGGGTGCACCCCGCAGACGATCATCGGCAGGTAGAACACCCACGACGTCATGCCGGTCCAGGGCTGGCGCAGCGCGGTGGAGAGGTTGAACTTCCGGCTGGAGTGGTGCACCACGTGGGACGCCCACAGGATGCGCACCACGTGGTGGCCGCGGTGCTGCCAGTAGTAGAGGAAGTCCTGCGCGAGCAGCATCAGCGGGATCGTCCACCACACCACGGGCACCCGCAACGGGGTGAACGCGTACACAGCGGTGTAGACCGCGACGATCGGGATCTTCCAGAGGAAGTCGAAGAACAGGCTGCCGAGTCCCATCGACAGGCTCGTCGCGGTGTCCTTGGCGGCGTAGCCGGCGGCGTCCTCGTCCGGATGGATCCGGTAGCTGATCAGCTCCAGGACGGTGAGCAGCACGAACGCGGGTATGGACCACATCACGGCATCGGGCAGTTGCGGCATGCGCGCACCTTAAGGGCGTGCGGCGGCCCGGGCTAGAGGTCGTTACCGATCGGTTCTACCCGGGAGTACCCGCGGGATCACGCCGGGCCGGCCGCCTCGGAGGGGCGACGGCCCAACCGGGTCCGCGCGATTGATGGTTGACCCACGGAGGCCGCGCGCGGCGGGCCCCGCGCGCCGCCGCGGCCGACCCGTCCCCGGCGGGATCCGACGGTGCGCCAGGGACGGGTGACGGCGGGCACTGTCGGTGGCCGCCCGTATTGTGTTCCTCCATGCACGCGCCCCAGCTTCCGCACCCGTCGTGGCCAGAGGCCTACCCCGACGGATACGCCGTCGTGGACGTCGAGACCACCGGCCTCGGCCGCGACGACCGGATAGTGTCCGCGGCCGTCTACCGGCTGGACGCGCGCGGCGAGGTGGAGGACCACTGGTACACCCCCGTCAACCCGCAGCGTGACCCGGGCCCGGTGTGGATCCACGGCCTCACCTCGGCCATGCTGGCCGACGCCCCGCTCTTCGGCGAGGTCGCCGCCGAGCTGGCGGACCGGCTGTCGGGCCGGGTGTTCGTCGCCCACAACGCGGTCTTCGACTGGTCCATGCTCGCCCGGGAGTTCGCGCGGGCGGGCACCGTGGCGCCGGTGGAGCACCGGCTGTGCACCATCGTGCTCTCCAAGGCGCTGGGGCTGCCGCTGGCCAACCACAAGCTGGAGTCCCTGGCCGCGCACTTCGGCGTCGTCCAGCAGCGCGCCCACCACGCCCTGGACGACGCGCGCGTGCTGGCGGAGGTGTTCCGCCCCAGCCTGCGGCAGGCCGCGGCGGGCGGACTGCAGTTGCCGCTGCACGCCTGCCGTCCCCTGACGGAGTGGATCGACACGGCCGTCCCCCGGCAGTCGGTCTCCGCGGGCTACCGCAGCACGTACCGGCCGATGAACTGGCGGACCTCGCGGAAGCGGCCGGCCTGCCCCTATCCCAACCCGGGGCGGCTGGAGTCCGGCGGACCGCTGGTCCAGGGGATGCGGGTCGCCTTTTCGGGCGACACGGGCATCGACCGCGAACTGCTGGAGGACCGCGCCACCGAGGCGGGTCTGCACGTGTCGTCCTCCGTGAGCCGGCTGACCAGCCTCCTGGTGACCAACGACCCCGACTCGCTCACCACGAAGGCCGTACGGGCCCGGCAGCTCGGCACCCCGGTCGTCGACGAGCGCCGCTTCGCCGAGTTGCTGCGGGACGTCGCCCCCGCGCCGGACGTGCACGGCTGACGCCTCCGTTCGAGTGGTGCGCCCGCGACGCACCCGGTCACCGATTGCCGCGCCAGGGCCCGGCCCGCACCCTGGGCCTCATGGCCCGATGCGAAGTATGCGGAAACGACTACGTGATGAGCTTCGAAGTGCACGCCCAGGGGGCCGTGCACGTCTTCGACAGCTTCGAGTGCGCGATCCACCGGATGGCGCCCATCTGCGAGCACTGCCGGGTACGGATCGTCGGCCACGGGGTCGAGGTCGACGGCCACTGGTACTGCGGCGGCCACTGCTCCAAGGCGGAGGGCCGCAGCGGCATCGTCGACCGGGTCGGCTCGCTGCCCGGCGGCGGCTGATCCCGGCGGCTGATCCCGGTGGCCGCGCCCGGGCACCGTCCGACCCCTCCGGAAGGCGCCCCGCGACCGAGTTGTACGGTCATGGGGTGTACCGCTTCCTGTTGTCCCGGCAGTGGGTGATCCTCACCCTCATCGCACTGCTCCTGATGCCCGCCATGGTCGAGCTGGGCTTCTGGCAGCTGCACCGGCACGAGCGCCGGGTGGCCAGCAACCACCTGATCGCGGACAACCTCGAGGCGGAGCCCGTCCCGGTGGAGTCCCTGACCGCCCCCGGCACGGCCGTGCCGAAGCGGCAGATCTACCGCACGGTCACCGCGACCGGGCACTACGACACCGCCCACGAGGTCGTCGCCCGCCAGCGCACCGCCGCCGACGGGGACAGCATCGGCTACCACGTGATCACCCCGCTGGTCCTGGCCGACGGCCGGTCGGTGCTGGTCAACCGGGGCTGGATTCCCGCCGGCACCGACCTGACCACGTTCCCCGAGGTCCCCGCGGCACCGTCCGGCGAGATCACCGTCACCGGCCGGCTGCGCCCGGACGAGACCACCGCGGCGACCGGCATCAGGAACAAGGGCGGGCTGCCCGACCGCATGATCATGCTGATCAACAGCGGGATGGTGGCCAAGGACCTGCCCGCGGCGGAGCGGCCGGTCGGCGGCTACATCGAGCTGGTGGCGACCTCCCCCAAGCCCTCCGGGCGGCAGCCCGAGCTGATCCCGGATCCCGACCACGGCAGCATCGGCATGCACATGGGGTATGCGATCCAGTGGTGGCTGTTCACCGCCATGGTGCCGGTCGGCTGGGTCATCCTCGTCCGCCGGGAGCGGCGGGAGCGGCTCGCCGCCCGCGACGCGGCGGCGCAGGAGAGCACCACGGCCGAGCCGGCCGCCGCTGCGGTCGCGTCGCCCTAGTGCCGGGGGCACCCTCGTAGAGCGGGGACCCTCGTAGCGGGAGAGACGGAGGCCGACCGTGGCGGCACTGATCGAGGACTACGCGGTCATCGGTGACCTGCAAACCGTCGCGCTGATCTCCAGGAGCGGCTCCATCGACTGGCTGTGCCTGCCCCGCTTCGACTCCGGCGCCTGCTTCGCCGCGCTGCTGGGCGACGAGGACAACGGTACCTGGCGGATCGCCCCGGCCTCCGCCTGGGACGAGGAGCCGTGCACGCGCCGCTCGTACCGCGAGGGCACCCTGGTGCTGGAGAGCGTGTGGGAGACCCGCGACGGCACCGCCAAGGTGATCGACTTCATGCCGCAGCGCGATCGCGCACCGGACGTCATGCGCATCGTCGAGGGCGTGCGCGGACACGTCGCCATGAGCAGCGAGCTGCGGCTGCGCTTCGACTACGGGCGGGTCGTCCCCTGGATGCGCCGCACCGACGGCCACCGCGTCGCGATCGCCGGGCCGGACTCGGTGTGGCTGCGCGCCGAGCCGCAGGTGCCCATGTATGGCCGGGGCTTCGCCACCCACGCCGACTTCACCGTCGCCGAGGGCGAGCGGATCGCCTTCGTCCTGACCTGGCACCCCTCCCACGAGAGCCGGCCGCGCCTGATCGACCCCTTCCGGGCACTGGAGCAGAGTTGCGCGGACTGGGAGTCCTGGTCGGCCAAGTGCCGCTACGACGGTCCCTGGCGGGACGCGGTGCTGCGCTCGCTGATCACCCTCAAGGCGCTCACGTACGCGCCCAGCGGCGGCATCGTCGCGGCGGCGACCTCCTCGCTGCCCGAGGAGATCCGCGGGGTTCGGAACTGGGACTACCGCTTCTGCTGGCTGCGCGACGCGACGCTCACCTTGAACGTGCTGGTGGAGACCGGCTACCTCAAGGAGGCCTACCACTGGCGCGACTGGCTGCTGCGCGCCGTCGCCGGCGACCCCGCCGACCTGCAGATCATGTACGGGCTGGCCGGTGAGCGCCGGCTGCCGGAGGAGGAGCTGGACTGGCTCGCCGGGTACGAGGCGTCCCTGCCGGTGCGGACCGGGAACGCCGCCGCCAAGCAGCTCCAGCTCGACGTCTACGGCGAGGTCCTGGACTCGCTCTTCCTGGCCCGCAGCTTCGGGCTGCGCGACGAGCCCCACGCCTGGGCGGTGCAGCGCACGCTGATGGACTTCCTGGAGTCCAAGTGGCACGAACCCGACGAGGGCCTGTGGGAGGTGCGCGGCGACCGGCGGCACTTCGTGCACTCCAAGGTGATGGCCTGGGCGGCCGCCGACCGGGCGGTGCGCACCCTGGAGGGGCAGCCGCACCTTTCCGGTGACGCGGACTCCTGGCGGGCGATGCGCAGCGAGGTGCACCGGGAGGTGTGCCGCAAGGGCTTCGACCGCGAGCGCAACACCTTCACGCAGTACTACGGCTCCAAGGAACTGGACGCGGCGACCCTGCTGATCCCGCAGGTGGGCTTCCTCCCCGTCAGCGACAGCCGGGTGGTCGGCACGGTGGAGGCGGTGCGCCGCGAGCTGGACCACGGCGGCTTCGTACGCCGCTACACCCTGGAGGACAGCAGCGTGGACGGGCTGCCCGGCGGCGAAGGCGCCTTCCTGGCCTGCTCGTTCTGGCTCGCCGACGCGCTGCACCGGATCGGCCGCACCGACGAGGCGCGCGAGCTGTTCGAGCGGCTGCTGGGCCTGCGCAACGACGTCGGACTGCTGGCGGAGGAATGGGACCCGGTCGACCGGCGCCAGCTGGGCAACTTCCCGCAGGCGTTCAGCCACATCGGCCTGGTCAACACCGCGCTCACCCTCTCCGGCCGCGATGGGGCACGATGACGCCATGGACCTCGGGCTGAAGGACAGGGTGTACGTCGTCACGGGCGGGACCCGCGGGCTGGGCTTCGCCGCCGCACGGGAACTGGTGGCGGACGGCGCGCGGGTGGTCGTCAGCGGCCGGCACGAGGAGTCGGTGGCCGCCGCCGTGGCGGCGCTCGGCGGCGCGGAGCGGGCGACCGGCGTCGTCGCGGACAACGCCGGGCCCCAGGCGCCGGAGCGGCTGGTCGCCGCCGCCCGCCGGGCGTTCGGCAGGCTCGACGGCTTCCTCATCAGCGTCGGCGGGCCGCCGGCGGGCGGCGCCGACGTCATCGGCGACGACCAGTGGCGGGACGCGTTCGAGTCCGTCTTCCTCGGTGCCGTACGGCTGTCCCGGGCGGCCGCCGACGAGCTCGGCGAGGGCGGCGTCATCGGCTTCGTGCTCTCGGGCTCGGTGCACGAGCCGATCCCCGGGCTCGTGGTCTCCAACGGCCTGCGGCCGGGCCTGGCCGGCTACGCCAAGAGCCTGGCCAACGAACTGGGACCGCGCGGCATCCGCGTGGTGGGGCTGCTGCCCGCCCGGATCGACACCGACCGCGTCCGCGAGCTCGACGCCCTCACCGGGGACGCGGACGCCGCCCGCGCCCGGCTCAGCGAGCGCATCCCGCTGCGCCGCTACGGCACCCCGCAGGAGTTCGGACGAACCGCCGCCTTCCTGCTGTCGCCCGCGGCGTCCTACCTGACGGGGGTCATGCTCCCGGTGGACGGCGGGGCGCGCGGCGGCTTCTAGCGGCGCGTCCGCCGCCCCGTCCGTCGCGCAGTCCGTCGCGCACCGGCGCGGTCAGCTGACGCGGGCGGCCCGGTGGCTGACGGCGCGCAGGCGCGCCTCGGCGGGGAGCCGGGGGAGGCCGGCGCTGACGCGGGCGCGGTCCAGGACGGCGGAGTCGAGCCCGGCGAGGACGTCGCCGGGGACGGCATGCGGGGACAGCGCGAGCTGCAGCCGGGCGCGGGGCGCGGTGGGCGTGCCCATGAGCGCGGTGGTGGCATGGTCGACGCCGTGGAGCTGCTCGGCGTCGGCGGCGATGATCTCCTCCAGTGCGCGGCCGCGCAGCAGGGCCACACCGTCGTCGTCGGCGTCCACCGCCAGCCGGCGCAGCCTGCGGTCGCGCACCTGGGCGAGCAGCCACCACAGGGCGCCCAGCACGAGCAGCGCCAGCACGCCGATCACGACGGGCCACCACCACGAGGAGTCCTCGTAGCGGCTCCGGTCGCCCCCGCTGAGCAGCACGTCGTCCCGCCCGGTGTACGGGCGGCGCAGCAGGCCCGTCGCGGAGCACAGCACGGCGGCGCCGGCGAGCACCAGGGCCAGCCCGACGAGGGCGAGGACGACACGATTGACGGTGGCGCGCACCGCGCCTCACCCCTCTTCCATGCGGCGGACGTGCAGCGCGAGGCCCAGCGGCCGGGCCAGGCCCAGCTGTTCCATGGCGTCGGCCAGGGAGGACGCCAGATCGGCGCGGACCGCCTCCGTCTCCCGGAAGGCGATCACGGCGCGCACGGTGGCGGTGCGGCGGGTCACCGTGACGCGCGCCGAACGCACCCCGGAGACCTCCACCGCGCGGTCGCGCAGGGTGAGTTCGGCGGCGTGGCGGTCGAGTCCGGCCCGTACGGGCGCCGTTCCGGCGCGCATGGCGAGCACGTCGCGCAGCCCCGGAGTGACGGCGAGGACGAGCAGCCACAGGCCGAGCAGGACCGCCACACAGGCCCCGGCCAGGATCCACGGGTCGTCCATGGGGCGGGTGGCCAGTTCGTCCGCGAGGATCCGGCGCCAGGCCATCCCGGGCCGTCCGGCGCGCACCGCGGCGACGTCGTACAGCAGCAGCCCGGCCGCGGCGGCCAGGAGGGCGGCGGTGATCGCGGCCGGGAGGCGGCGCGGGGACCAGAAGCGCCGCGGGCGGGAGCCGTACGGCGGCCGTCCGGTCGGCGGCAGGGGTGCCGGGCCGAGGTCGCTCACCGGACCCTCGCCTCCTCCACGATGTGGCTGGCCCGTGAGTGCAGCCGCTCGACCTCCACGGTCACCCCGAAGACCACGACGCCGGTCAACTCCTCGACCCGGGCCGCGACATGACGGCGCACCGCGCGGCACACCGCGGCGATGTCCACCGGGTAGCCGAGTTCGACGGAGAGCCGTACGTACACCTGCTCGCGGTGGACGGAGACGCCGGCCTGGGGGCGCGCCCCGCGCGGCACGTACTCCCTGCCGGGGGCGTCGGCCAGCGCCTCGCGGGCCGCCTGGGAGGCGATCTTCGCCAGCACGCGGTCGGCGAGGCGGAGCGAACCGCGCTCGCCGGGGACTAGGGGCGGCGGAACGGAGGACGCCGGCGTCGGCACCGCGGCCGTCATCCGGGGGCTCACCGCCTCCGGTCACGGCTGCGGAAGAACTCCCCTGGTTCCAGGTCGCCGTCGAGGAACCGGCCGACGACGAACCCGACGGCGCCGAGCGCCGCCACGAGCAGGAAGGCCGCGAACCCACCGAAGTACCCGGCGAATCCGAGCGCCATCCCGACGATCAAGCCGAGCACGGCCATGCTCATCGTCCGCTCCCTGTTTCCCGCCCGGGGCCCGTCACTGGACCCGCTGCTCCTGGTCGTCGTCGTCCGTGTCCTCGGGCAGCTTGACGTCGCCCACCGCGATGTTGACCTCGATGACCTCGAGGCCGGTCATCCGCTCAACGGCCGCGATGACGTTCTCGCGCACCCCGTGCGCGACCGCCACGATCGAGACCCCGTAGTCCACGACGACGTCGAGGTCGAGGGCGGCCTGCACCTCGCCCACCTCGGCCCGGACGCCCCGGGTCACGGACTTGCCGCCGGGCACCCGGTCGCGGACCGCACCGAAACCGCGGGAGACCCCGGAACCGAGGGCGTGCACGCCCTCCACGTCACGCGCCGCAAGCCCGGCGATCTTCTCGACCACGCCGTCCGCGATGGTGGTCCGCCCGCGCGTCGCGGGATCGCCCAGGGGCGCCCGCCGCTGCCCTGACGTGGCGTTGCCGGCCGGGCTGGTCCCCTTCTCCAGGGTCCGGCCCCGCCCCTCCGGCTGCTGCGCGGTGTCGGTCATCGCACCTCTTCCCTTCGGGATTCCGATGGCGGGAGCGGTACGGGCTGCTCCGTGCACCACACTATGTGGGCATGCCCCGTCGCGCCGTGAGGATGCAGCGATCAGGGCCAGGATGGCGGTCCGCGCGGACGCGCGCGGTGGAGGGAGGCGACGGCCGATGACCGCGGACCGGCTGGCTCGTGCGGTACGCCGGCAGCTCGGGCACGGCCGGGTGCTCCCCCTCGGCGGGCCCGGGGACACGGTGTGGGTCACCGAGCGGGCGGCGGCCGGGGTGCTGCGCGCGGCCGCCGACGCGGTGCCCGGGATCCGCCTGGGCACCCTGCGCATCGGCACGGCGGACGGACCTGACGGACGGGACGCACCCGACGGACCACAGGACGGGGAGCCCGGAAACGCGACAACGGTGCTGCCGGAGTCGGCGCCGTCCGGGGCGCTGCCGAGGCGGCCGCTGCGGGTGGAGGCCGGCTTCGAGGCCACCCCGGAGCTTCCGCTGCCCGAGTCGGCCGGACGGCTGCGCGACGCGCTGTGGGAGGCGGCGACCGAGGGCGTCGGTCTGGAGCCGGAGGCGGTCGACCTGACCGTCACCGGACTGCTGGAGGAGGGCGGACCGTCGGCGGCGCACCCCGCGGACGCCGACGACCCGCCGGAGGGCGGGCGAACCGCCACCACCGCGGGCCGCGTCGCGGCGGCGGTGCCCGGGGTGGCCGGGCTGACCTCGCGACTGGGCGGCAGGCGGCATCCGTCACAGGTGCAGATCGCGGTGGACGCGGGTCACCGTGCCCTGGACGTCGGGCGGGCGGTGGCCACGGCGGTGACGGCCGTGACGCAGGAGATCACGACCGTCGTGGTCACCGACATCGCCGAGCGCTGAGCCACCGGGACCCGGCCCGCGACACCGCGGCCGCGGAGCGGCGCGCGGACGCCGTCGGCGCCGGGCGCCCGGTCCGGTGCGCGCGCCCGGTCGGGGCGTTACTCCCCCACGCCCGCCAGGTCCCGCAGCCGGCGGCCCTGCGCGGCGCGTTCGGCCACCCGCTGCGCGTCGTACGAACGGCCGGCGGCCTCGCGGAGCAGGGCCTTGGTCTCGATCACCGCGTCGCGTGGCGCGGCCAGCAGGGCGCCCACCAGGTCCTTGACCGTGGCGTCCAGTTCCGCGGCCGGGACGGCGACGTTGGCCAGGCCGCTGGCACAGGCCTCCTCGGCGCCGACGAAGCGGCCCGTGGCGCAGATCTCCAGCGCCCGGGCGTAGCCGACCAGTTCGGTCAGCGGCTTGGTGCCGGCGAGGTCGGGGACCAGGCCCAGGCTGGTCTCGCGCATGGCGAACTGCACGTCGTCGGCGACGACGCGCAGGTCGCAGGCGAGGGCCAACTGGAAACCCGCTCCGATGGCGTGCCCCTGCACGGCGGCGACGGTGACGACGTCGTTCCGCCGCCACCAGGTGAACGCCGCCTGGTACTCGGCGATCGTGGCGTCGAGTTCGCCCTCGGGAGCCCGTGCGAGGTCGATGAACGACGGCTCGCCGTCGAACCCTTCAGGCGTGAAGGCCTGACGGTCCAGCCCGGCGGAGAAGGACACGCCCTCCGCGCGGAGCACGACGACCCGTACGCCGCCCGGGAGCAGACGACCGGCCTCGACCAGCGCCCGCCACATGGCGGGCGACTGGGCGTTGCGCTTGGCCGCGTTGCACAGCGTGACGGTGGCGACGGAATCCTCCGTCACGAGTCGTACGCCGTCACGTTCCAGCAACACAATGGGGTCGGACATCGGGCACCTCCTGGCGATCCGCAGTCTGGATTACCGAAGAGTAACCACCCGGTCGGCCGTTTCCGCGACCGGGTGGTGCTGCCACGACTCCGAGCCGCCGCACGGGGCGCCCGGCTGTGTCAGGCCGTGGAAACCTTCTTGCCCCGTGTCGCCCCGCCGCGACCGCGCAGGGTCACGCCGGACTCACTGAGCATCCGGTGGACGAAGCCGTACGAGCGGCCGGTCTCCTCGGCCAGCGCCCGGATGCTTGCTCCACCGTCGTACTTCTTCTTGAGGTCTGCCGCGAGCTTCTCGCGCGCGGCGCCGGTCACCCGGCTGCCCTTCTTCAGAGTCTCGGCCACCCGTGCCTCCTCTAGGGAAGTGCGCTCTGTGACTCTCATGATCACCCCTAGGAGACTTCCTGGCCACCCATTCGGCAAGGTCCGTGCGACAACATTTGGCGCGCCGTTGACGCGGACACCCGGCGCCGGGCAAGTGGAATCCGGCATTCCGCCGGGCCGTCCCGGACTCCCTCCGGAGCGCGGCGGAGAAAAGGCAGGTCACCCGGGCCGGTAAGGAGTTTCCCCATGTGACGCGGCTGATCCATTCCTACGTCCGGTATTTCGCACGTTCCCGCGCCGGTGTACGAGCCGGTCTCACACAGATGAAGGATCACCCGTCGGCCGAATGATCCAGTGGAGTGATCCACACGGATGATCGGCAGCGGGCACCGGAAGGATCAGGCGAGCGTGACGAGGTCGGCGTAGTCCTGGCCCCACAGGTCCTCGACGCCGTCGGGCAGGAGGATGATCCGCTCCGGCTGCAGCGCCTCCACCGCGCCCTCGTCGTGGGTGACGAGGACGACCGCGCCCGTGAAGGTGCGCAGCGCGCCGAGGATCTCCTCGCGGCTGGCCGGGTCGAGGTTGTTGGTGGGCTCGTCGAGCAGCAGCACGTTGGCGCTGGAGACGACGAGGGTGGCGAGCGCCAGCCGGGTCTTCTCGCCGCCGGACAGCACGCCGGCGGGCTTGTCGACGTCGTCGCCGGAGAAGAGGAACGAGCCGAGGATCTTGCGGACGGCGACCAGGTCCATGTCGGGCGCCGACGAGCGCATGTTCTCCAGCACGGTCCGGTCGGGGTCGAGGGTCTCGTGCTCCTGGGCGTAGTAGCCGAGCTTGAGGCCGTGCCCGGGCACGACCTCCCCGGTGTCGGGCTGCTCGACGCCCGCCAGCAGCCGCAGCAGCGTCGTCTTGCCGGCGCCGTTGAGGCCCAGGATGACGACCCGGGAGCCCTTGTCGATGGCCAGGTCGACGTCGGTGAAGATCTCCAGCGAGCCGTACGACTTGGACAGGCCCTCGGCGGTCAGGGGCGTCTTGCCGCACGGCGCGGGGTCGGGGAAGCGCAGCTTGGCGACCTTGTCGGACTGCCGCACCGCCTCCAGCCCCGACAGCAGCTTGTCGGCGCGGCGGGCCATGTTCTGGGCGGCGACGGTCTTGGTGGCCTTGGCGCGCATCTTGTCGGCCTGGGCGTTGAGGGTCGCGGCCTTCTTCTCGGCGTTGGCGCGCTCGCGCTTGCGGCGCTTCTCATCGGCCTCGCGCTGGGTCAGGTACTGCTTCCAGCCCATGTTGTAGACGTCGATCTGGGAGCGGTTGGCGTCCAGATAGAACACCTTGTTGACGACCGTCTCGACCAGGTTGATGTCGTGGGAGATGACGATGAACCCACCGCGGTAGGTCTTGAGGAAGTCCCGCAGCCAGACGATCGAGTCGGCGTCGAGGTGGTTGGTCGGCTCGTCGAGCAGCAGGGTGTCGGCGTCCGAGAAGAGGATGCGGGCCAGCTCCACGCGGCGGCGCTGACCACCGGAGAGCGTGTGCAGCGGCTGGGCGAGGACCCGGTCGGGCAGGCCCAGGGCGGCGGCGATGGTGGCGGCCTCGGCCTCGGCGGCGTAGCCGCCCTTGGTGAGGAACTCGGTCTCCAGGCGCGCGTACTTCTTCATCGCGTTGTCGCGGGTGGCGCCCTTGCCGTTGGCCATCCGGTCCTCGTTCTCGCGCATCTTGCGCAGGACGGTGTCCAGGCCGCGGGCGGACAGGATGCGGTCGCGGGCCAGGACGTCGAGGTCGCCGGTACGCGGATCCTGGGGCAGATAACCGACCTCACCGGAACGCGTCACGGTGCCGCCGGCGGGCAGGCCCTCGCCCGCGAGCACCTTGGTGAGGGTGGTCTTGCCGGCGCCGTTGCGGCCGACCAGGCCGACGCGGTCGCCGCGGGCGATGCGGAAGGAGGCGGACTCGATGAGGACGCGGGCTCCGGCGCGCAGCTCGATGCCGGTGGCAGTAATCACGGGAAGAAGCTCCAGAACGTGGCGGACGGCAGTCGGACGATGTGGTCGCGGTGGGTCGCGGTCGGACGCCGTCTAATGCGTGAGGATCACTGCCATGTCTCCAGTCTACCGGGGGCGGCACGGGTCCCCGGCAAACGGTTTTCGGCCGGGGCCCCGGGGCGGGCCCGGCCGGGGACCGTCCAGGGGGCCGTGACGGGGGCCGTGACGGGCCGGGAGGGACAAAGCGGCAGATAATCATAGGTATGCAGTTCGACGACGACGCATCGCTCGACACGTCCCAGGTGGAGGACCGGCGAAGCGGCGGACGGTTCGGCGGCAGGCCGCGGGGCAAGATGGTGGGCGGCGGTCTCGCCGGGCTGATCGTTCTGGTGATCGGGCTGATCTTCGGCATCAGTCCCGACCAGCTGGGGCTCTCCTCCGATCCGCCGGGCCAGGCCCCGGGCACCACCTCGGGCTCGGACCTCGCCGCCGGCTGCCGCACCGGCGCGGACGCCAACGCCCACCAGGAGTGCCGCATGGTCGGGGTGATCAACAACGTGCAGGCGTACTGGGCGTCGGAGTTCCGCAAGCGCGGCATGACCTACGAACCCGCGCCGACCGTCTTCTTCGACCAGCCCATCCGCACCGGGTGCGGGGTCGCGGACCCCGCGTCGGGCCCGTTCTACTGCCCCGTGGACCGCAAGGTCTACCTGGACCTGGACTTCTTCTCGACCCTGAGCAGCCGTTTCGGCGCGCAGGGCGGCCCGTTCGCCGAGAGCTACGTCGTCGCCCACGAGTACGGGCACCACGTGCAGGACCTGGTGGGGACGCTGGGCAAGGCGCAGGACCGGCTCACCGGTCCCAGCAGCAACTCGGTGCGCGTGGAGCTGCAGGCCGACTGCTACGCGGGGGTGTGGGCGCACAACGCCACGCGGACCCCGGACGAGGACACGGGCAGGCCGATGATCAGCGCTCTCGACGAGGAGGACATCCGGCGGGGGCTGGACGCCGCCGCGGCGGTAGGCGACGACGCGATCCAGTCCCGGGTCCAGGGCCGGGTGACCCCGGAATCCTGGACGCACGGCTCGTCCGCGCAGCGGCAGCAGTGGTTCACCACCGGACTGGACACCGGCGACCCCGGCGACTGCGACACCTTCCAGCGCTGATCGGTTGGAATGTCCGTGTGCGGGGCCATTGTCGGACCCCCCTGCCAGACTGGGATCCACGTCACACAGGACGTCAGGTCCCGGAAGGGGAGGGTGATCTTCATGGCCGGCAGGGGAACCGCGCCCACCGTCTACCCGACGCTGCACTACAAGGACGCGAAGGCCGCCATCGCCTTCCTCAAGCAGGCCTTCGGCTTCACCGAGGTCGCGGTGCACCAGGGCGAGGACGGCGTCGTGGAGCACGCGGAACTCGCCTACGGCAACGGCGTGGTGATGCTCGGCAACGAGCGTTCGGGGACGGCTTTCAGCCGGATCGCCGCGGACCTGGGCGCCGTGTCGGTGTACGTGGTCGTGGAGGACACCGACGCCCACCACGAGCGCGCCGTCGCGGCCGGGGCCGAGGTCGTGCTGCCGCTCACCGACCAGGACTACGGGTCGCGGGACTACACGGCCCGCGACCCCGAGGGCAACCTCTGGTCCTTCGGCACCTACGTGCCGCGGATACCGGACGAGTAGGCCCCGCCTCCGCGGGTCCGTCGCGGCCCTGTCGTCACTCTCCCCCGGTGTGCACCTGGAAGGCGGCCCGGCGGATCATCTTGGACAGGGCCGGGTCGGGGTGGGCGGCGGCGAGGGCGACCAGCACCTGGACGGTGCGGGGGTGGCCCGCGTGGCGCAGCTCCTCCAGCAGGCGGCTGACCGAGCCCTGGACGGCCGTCTCCAGATGGCTCACCAGTAGGTGGCTCTCGCCGTGGTCGGCGACGGCCGCGGCGGTGTCCACCCACAGCCAGGTGGACTCCTCGCGGGTGAGCAGCGCGGCGACGTCCTCCGGGTCCCCGCCCTCGTGCTCGGCGAGCCACAGCAGCGCGTAGGGCCGCAGGCCGGCTTCGTCCACCACGACGCGCACGGCCGGCTCCGCCGGGCCGCCGACGACGCGCAGCGCCTCGAAGGCCAGGGCGCGCAGCAGGGCGTCGTCGCCGCGTGCCACGTCCAGCAACTCGCCCACCGCCTGGGCCACCGGGCGGGCCGCCAGCCAGGCCTTGTACTCGTCGCGGGCGGCACCGGGCGGCATCCCGATGCAGGCCTTGAGCATCTCCTCGGCGGAGTGCTCGAAGTGCCCGGCGGGGCCCTGCGCGGCCACGCAGATCTGCTCCAGCTTCACCCACACCGCCCAGCTGCCGAGCGCGGTGACGGTGACCTCGCCGGGGCGGGCGGGGTCGCGGGGCCTGAGCGCGCCGACCCGGGCGAGCGCGTCCAGCGTCCAGTCCAGCAGCGCGGGCAGTTCGTCGCGGGCGGCACCGGCCGGGGGCTCGTGGCGCTCCGCGCGTAGCTCGGCCACACGCTGCCGCAACAGGTCCAACAGTACGGCCACGGCGACCGGACCGGAGGAGAGGTGGAGCAGGGAGAGCAGTTGCGGTGCGGCCTCGACGACCTCGGCGACGAGCGAGGGGTCGGCGTCGGCGCACTCCGGCTCGAGCGCCGCGGGGTGCGCGAGCGACCACGCGTCGAAGAGCGCGACCCAGCCGCGCAGCACGGCGGTGTCGTCGCGGTCCCAGGCGCGCAGTCGCCAGCCGGGCCGGGCGGCCCCCCCTTTGTGCAGCTCGATCAGGCCGGTCAGCCGCGCCCGGTCCCAGGCGGTGCGCACCTGCCGCTCCGTCAGGCCCAGAGCGGCGGCCGCCCGCAGCACGTCGGGGTCCCGTAGTATCCCGGCGGTCCCGGGGGCGGCGGCGCCGGTCTCCGCGTCGGCCCAGCGGGCCAGCCGTACGGCGTCCGCGAGTTCGGTGCGCGCCCTGCGGGCGAGCTCGGGCAGCGCCGGGATTCCCTCCGGAGGCCGCGGCGGACGGCTTCGCCGCACTGTGGCGGCACGGCGCGCGGTGGCGAGTGGCCTGCGCGGGACAAGACGCAGCGGAGTGTCTCGCGGGATACGGGACGTCACGGGAGCAGTCTTGCGGGTGAGCACCCGGAAACCCAAACGAGCGTCCCCGTAACGGGATTGATCCCGCCCGAATTGAAGGGAGAGATAGGTCTTTGTACGAATATAAAGACCACGTATGGTGAGCGTCAGAGGAGGGGGGTGAGGAAGCGCCGGAGGGCCTCCTCGTATGTTGAGGGGTTGGCGTTCCACATGGCCGCGTGCGAGGCGCCGCTGATGGCGTGCAGCGTGACCAGGTCCGGGCGCTGCCGGGCGAGTTGGCGGGACGGCCCCCATGGGGCGAGCGTGTCGTCGGGACCGTGGAAGACGAGTGCCGGGACGTCCAGCCGCTCGGGGTGGGCGGCCTCGGCGATCCGCTCCGCGTGCAGTCCGGTGCGGCCCTCGGTGGCGCGCACGCCGAGCGGCAGCAGCGCGCGGGGCGCACCCCGGGAGGCGGCGGCGGCACGGACCGTGCTCTGCCAGTCGAGCACCGGGGAGTCCAGGACCATCCCGGACACCAGGGAGCGCAGCGGGGAGTGGCAGGCGGCCCGGAGCGCCATCGTCGCGCCGGTGGACCAGCCGTGCAGCACCAGCCGGCGCGCGCCGTGCCGCACGGCGTAGCGCATCGCCGCGTCGAGGTCGCGCCACTCGGAGTCGCCGAGGTGGCCGATGCCGTCCCACGAGGGGGGCGCACCGGCGTCGTTGCGGTAGGAGAAGGCGAGCACGGGCAGCCGCAGTTTGGCCAGGAACGCCATGACGTTCATGCCGAGCTCGCGGGAGGTGCCGAGGCCGTGCGCGAGGACGACCCAGGTGTCACGGGCGCCGGGCACGAACCAGGCGGGCAGCAGGCCGAGTTCGGCGGGTATCTCGGCGTCCCGGTACTCCAGGCCGAGGGCCGATCCCGGGGTGCCGACGTGCGTCTGCGGGGTGAGCCGCACCTGGTCGCCCGGCGCGACGCCGCCGCGGTTGATCCGCACCAGACGGCGGGTGACCGAGTCCGGGGCCGTCGAGAGCACCTCGCCGACGGTGACGTGCACCCCGGCGGCGATCAGGCCGTGCACACCGCGCCGGGCGGTGCCCAGGGTCCGGCTGAGGGTGACGTCCTGCCCGGTCACGGCGTGGACGGTGAGCGGGTCCGGGTCGACGCCGTTCGCGGTCGGCCTCAGGGCAAGCTCGGAGACGTGCCGCCCGGCCGCCACCGCGGCCGCACCGGCACCGAACGCTGTCGTGGCGGCGAGGGCCGCCGCCGTGGTGAGGCGCATCGCTTCCAGTCTCCGCGCGCTCACCCCGCGCGGCCAGTGGGCGGGGCCGTCCGGGCTCAGTCGTTCTCGGCGTCGTGGGCCGCGCGGGGCCGGGGGACGTCGGCACGTGCGGCCCGGTGCTCCCCCTGCTCGCCGTGCTCCCCGTGGGCCTCGTGATCGCCGTGCGCCCCGTACCCTTCGTGCTCCTGCTCCGTCTCGTCCCCGGGCTGGCCGTACTGGCGCAGCCTCTCCGCGACACGGGCGAGTTCGCGCTTGGAGAGCAGGGAGGGCGAGAACCCGGCGACGGAGCGGGCGGCGAGCCAGACCTGGCACATCCACTCCAGCTGGGCGGTGCGGTCGTAGGCCTGCTCGAGGTCGTCGCCGTAGACGATGGTGCCGTGGTTGCGCAGCAGGCAGCCCGTGCGGTCGCGGAGCGCGCGCAGGACGTTGGCGGCCAGTTCCTCGCTGCCGTACGTCGCGTAGTCGGCGACGCGTATCCGGCCGCCCAGGGCCGCGGCCATGTAGTGGATGGCGGGCAGCTCGTACAGGAGCGTGGAGACGGCCGTGGCGTGCACGGCGTGGGTGTGCACGACGGCGCCCGCGTCGGTGTGCCGGTAGATCGCGAGGTGCATCGCCAGCTCGCTCGTCGGGCGCAGCTCGCCGAGCACCTGCTTGCCGTCCAGGCCGACGCCGACCGTGTCGTCCGGGCCCAGGCGGTGGTAGGGCACCCCGCTGGGGGTGACGAGCACGAGGTCGTCGCCCACCCGCACCGACACGTTGCCGGACGTACCGACCACGAGACCGTCGTCGACCGAGCGGCGGGCCGTGTCCACCAGCTCCGACCAGGCCCGTGCCACCGCGTTCCGCACCGACATCCGTGTCACCTCCGAGCGCTGATCCTGACAGGTTGACCGTTGCCGCACGTTCCCGGGGCACAGTAGCGTCCCGGCACAGTTTCCGGACCGACCACGTATACGAATTGCAGGGGCACCATGACCACCGTCAACGGCGGCATCTCCTTCTGGTACGCGAAGTCAGGGCTCCCGGTGCCGCGTGAGCCCCTGCCCGGGGACACCACCGCCGACGTGTGCATCGTCGGGGGCGGCTACACCGGACTGTGGACCGCCTACTACCTGAAGAAGGCCGTGCCCTTCCTGCGGATCGTCGTCCTGGAGCAGCGCTTCTGCGGCTACGGCGCCTCCGGCCGCAACGGCGGCTGGCTCTACAACGGCATCGCCGGCCGCGACCGCTACGCCGCGCTGCACGGCCGTGAGGCCGCCGTGGCGCTGCAGCGCGCGATGAACGCGACCGTGGACGAGGTGATCCGGGTCGCCGCCGAGGAGGGCATCGACGCGGACATCCACAAGGGCGGGGTGCTGGAGGTCGCGCACTCCCCCGCGCAGCTGGCGCGGCTCAGGGCGTTCCACGAGGCCGAGGTCGCCTTCGGCGAGAAGGACCGCCTGCTGCTGGGCGCCGCCGAGTCCGCCGCGCGGATCCGGGTCGCCGGGACGGCCGGGGGCACCTGGACGCCCCACGGGGCGCGCGTCCACCCGGCGAAGCTGGTGCAGGGGCTGGCCCGGGCGGTGGAGGCGCTCGGCGTCGTCGTCCACGAGTCGACCCCGGTGACCGAGATCCGGCCGAAGCACGCGCTCACCCCGTTCGGGAGCGTGCGCGCCCCCTACGTCCTGCGCTGCACCGAGGGCTTCACCGCCTCGCTCAAGGGCCAGAAGCGGTCGTGGCTGCCGATGAACTCCTCGATGATCGTGACGGAGCCGCTGCCGAAGGAGGTCTGGGACACCATCGGCTGGGAGGGCCGGGAGACGCTCGGCGACATGGCGCACGCGTACATGTACGCGCAGCGCACCGCCGACGACCGGATCGCCATCGGCGGCCGCGGGGTGCCGTACCGCTTCGGCTCCCGTACGGACAACGACGGCCGCACGCAGGCGGCGACGGTCGAGGCGCTGCGCGAGATCCTGGTGCGCTTCTTCCCGGCGGCGGGGCGGGTGGCGGTCGACCACGCGTGGTCCGGGGTGCTCGGCGTGCCGCGCGACTGGTGCGCGAGCGTGGAACTGGACCGCTCCACCGGCCTCGGCTGGGCGGGCGGCTACGTCGGCAGCGGGGTCGCGACGGCGAACCTCGCGGCGCGGACGCTGCGCGACCTCGTCCAGCTGGACTCCGGCCAGGCGCACGGCACGGAGCTGACGTCCCTGCCGTGGGTGCACCACCGCGTGCGCCGCTGGGAGCCCGAGCCCTTCCGGTGGATCGGGGTGCACGGGCTGTACGCGGCCTACCGCGCCGCCGACCGGCGCGAGCAGACCGGACGCAGCGCGGAGACCGACCGGGTGGCGCGCATCGCGGACCGCATCTCGGGCCGCCACTAGGCCCTCCCCCCCCCTGCCGGGCCACGACGGCCCCGGGCCGTGACCAGGATCTCTTCCGGAGGTGCCGGGAAGGGCGATCGAAGCACGTCAAAGGCCGGATTCCGGGGCGAAGTCCGCACGGGCCCACACCCCCCGCACGCACCGGCACCGCCGCGCCTCTCCTCGTTCACCTTCCGTTCATCCAGACTCCGTACGGTCGCCACGCCACTGTCCGATCGAACGAATGCCTGGGTCAATGGAACACATCACGCTCCTGATCGGAATCGTGATCATTACCGCACTCGTGTTCGACTTCACGAACGGTTTCCACGACACCGCCAATGCGATGGCGACCACCATCTCCACTGGCGCGCTCAAGCCCAAGACGGCGGTGGCCATGTCCGCCGTGCTCAACCTCGTCGGCGCCTTCCTCTCCGTCGAGGTGGCGAAGACGATCTCCGGCGGAATCCTCGACGAGAGCGCGGGCATCAAGCCCGAGGTGATCTTCGCGGGGCTCGTCGGCGCGATCGTCTGGAACCTGCTGACCTGGCTGGCGGGCCTCCCCTCCAGCTCCTCCCACGCCCTGTTCGGCGGCCTCATCGGCGCCTCCGTCGCCTCCGCGGGCTTCAGCTCGATCAACGGTGACGCGGTCGTCATGAAGGTCCTGATCCCGGCCGTCTGCGCCCCCGTGGTCGCCGGTCTCGCCGCGATGCTGGCGACCCGCCTGACCTACCGCATCGGCCGCAACGCCGACCCGAAGGCGACCGCCAAGGGCTACCGGGCCGGGCAGATCGCCTCGGCCGGTCTGGTCTCCCTCGCGCACGGCACCAACGACGCACAGAAGACCATGGGTGTCATCACCCTCGCCCTGATCGCGGGCAACGTCGTCGCCCCCGACTCCGACCCGCCGCTGTGGGTCATCGTGTCGGCCGGCATGGCGATCGCGCTCGGCACCTTCATCGGTGGCTGGCGGATCATCCGCACCATGGGCAAGGGCATCACCGACATCCAGCCGCCGCAGGGCTTCGCCGCCCAGACCGGCGCCGCCACCGTCATCCTCGCCTCCTCCCACCTCGGCTTCTCGCTCTCCACCACGCAGGTCTGCTCCGGCTCCGTCATGGGCGCCGGTGTCGGTCGCAAGGGCGGCGTCGTCCGGTGGAGCACCGCGGGCCGCATGTTCGCCGCGTGGGGGCTCACCCTTCCGGCCGCGGGTCTGGTCGCGGCGGGCGCCGCGCTCCTGGCCGACCAGGGGGACCTGGGCGTCACCGCGGTCGCCGTCCTGGCACTCGCCGCTTGCGTCGCGATCTGGATCGCCTCGCGCCGCAAGCCCGTCGACCACACCAACGTCAACGAGGCCCACGGCGACGCCGAGGAGCCGGGCGTCATCACCACGGCGATCGCCGCCGTGATCCCGCCGCCCGCCGGCCTCACGGCCGCCACCGTCGACGCCGACCCCGCCCAGGCCCCCGCCTGACGGCGGTGCCGCACCGGCCCCGGAAGGAACCAGCATCATGCACATCGACTGGGCTGCCCTCGGCTCCGTCTTCGGCGTCAGCCTCGCCGTGACCATCGGACTCGTCGGCCTGTTCACCCTCGGCATCGTGGGCCTGTCCAAGCAGGGCGCGGCCACCGGCGAGGCGGGCAGCGGCTCCGCCGCCGGCTCGACCGCGCTGGCCCGCAGCGGCGCGTACCTGTGCTTCGCGCTGTGCGCGGCAGCCGTCGCGTACGGGATCTTCCTGATCGTCGCCTGACCCGCGGGTCACCGGGCCGCGTGCGCGCGGCCCGGTGTGAAGTTGACCTCAGCTCCCGGCTTTCCCGCCGTGAGCTGGGGTTTCTTCTTTTCCACAGACCGTCGCGGTGAGTTGACGGGCCGGAGCGGCGCGTGGTGGTATCGGAACCGCCAAACGGCGGCAGAGAGGAAGTCCGGTGCGAATCCGGCGCGGTCCCGCCACTGTCACCGGGGAGCGGACCCCCGCCCATGGCCACGGCCCCGTGAGGGGCTGGAAGGCCGGGGGTGCCGCCGATCCGGGAGCCAGGAGACTCTCGTCGCCGGTCACGTCGAACCAGGGCGCGGACCCTGAGTGAGGACTCCTGTGATGCGCGGCCCCGGCCGTTCACCCGACACCGGCGTCGCGGCGCCGTGCGCGTTCGCCACCGGTGCCGCCCTCGGCTGGCTCGCCGACCTCGCCCTCGCCGACCCGCGCCGCGGTCACCCCGTGGCGGTGTTCGGCAGCGCCGCCGCCGGCCTGGAACGTGCCCTGTGGCGCGACCACCGCGGCCGGGGCGCCTTCCACACGGCGCTGTGCGCGGGCGGCGCGGTGGCGGCCGCGGCCGGGCTCCAGCGTGCGGCACGCCGTTCCGGCCCCGCCTCCGTCGCCCTGACGGCGGCGGCGACCTGGGCCGTGCTCGGCGGGACCTCCCTGGTACGGGAGGCGCGCGCCATCGGCGCCGCCCTGTCCGCCGGGGACACCGAGGCGGCGCGCGGGCGGCTGCCCCATCTGTGCGGCCGCGACCCGCAGCCGCTGGACGAGGCCCAGTTGGCCCGGGCGGTCGTGGAGTCCGTCGCCGAGAACACCTCGGACGCCGTCGTGGGCGCCCTGGTGTGGGGCGCGCTGGGCGGAGTGCCCGGGCTGGTGGGCTTCCGGGCGGTCAACACCCTCGACGCGATGGTGGGCCACAAGTCGCCGCGGCACCGGCGGTTCGGCTGGGCGGCGGCCCGGCTGGACGACGTGGCCGGCTACCCCGGCGCCCGGCTGACCGCCGCGCTCGCGGTGCTGTCCGGGCCCGACCCCCGGGGGGCCTGGCGGGCCTGGCGCAGGGACGGCTCCCGGCATCCCAGCCCGAACGCGGGGCCGGTGGAGGCCTCGTTCGCAGGGGCGTTGGGCGTGCGCCTCGGGGGGACGCTTGCCTATGGCGGGCGGGTCGAGCACCGGCCCGTCCTGGGGGCGGGGAACCGGCCGGTGGAGGTACGGGACATCGAACGGGCGGCACGGTTGTCGCGACGGGTCGGCGCGCTGGCGCTGGCGGTCGCGGTGGGCGGGCGCCTGGCGTCGGGCGCGGTCGCCCGGAGGAGGAACGCATGAGGGGCGGGGGCCTGCTGGTCGCCGGGACCACGTCGGACGCCGGCAAGAGCGTCGTCACGGCGGGGATCTGCCGGTGGCTGGCGCGGCAGGGTGTGTCCGTGGCGCCCTTCAAGGCGCAGAACATGTCGCTGAACTCGTACGTGACGCGCGAGGGCGCCGAGATCGGCCGCGCCCAGGCGATGCAGGCCCAGGCGGCGCGCGTGGAGCCCTCGGCCCTGATGAACCCGGTGCTGCTCAAGCCCGGCGGGGACCGCACCAGCCAGGTCGTCCTGATGGGGCGCCCGGTGGGCGAGATGAGCGCGCGCGGCTACCACAACGGGAGCCGCGCGCAGCTGCTGGAGACCGTCACCGGCTGCCTGGAGGAGCTGCGCGGCCGGTACGACGCGGTGGTCTGCGAGGGTGCCGGCAGCCCCGCGGAGATCAATCTGCGGCGGGGCGACATCGTCAACATGGGCCTGGCGCGGGCCGCCAGGCTCCCGGTGGTCGTGGTCGGCGACATCGACCGGGGCGGGGTCTTCGCCTCGTTCTTCGGGACGACGGCGCTGCTGGCCCCCGAGGACCAGGAGCTGGTCTGCGGCTACCTGGTCAACAAGTTCCGCGGCGACGTGTCCTTGCTGGAGCCGGGTCTTGAGATGCTGCGCGGGCTGACCGGGCGCCGCTTCTACGGGGTGCTGCCGTACCGGCACGGCCTCGGCATCGACGAGGAGGACGGCCTGCGGATGTCGCTGCGCGGCACCGTCAGGGAGTCGGACACGGCGGCGCCACACGGTGAGGACGTCCTGCGGGTCGCCGTCGCGGCGGTCCCGCTGATGTCGAACTTCACCGACGTGGACGCGCTCGCCGCCGAGCCCGGTGTGCTCGTCCGCTTCGTCGACCGGCCCGAGGAACTGGCCGACGCCGACCTCGTCGTCCTGCCCGGCACCCGCGGCACGGTCAAGGCCCTGGAGTGGCTGCGGCAGCGGGGCCTGGCCGATGCCGTCACCCGCCGGGCCGCGCAGGGGCGCCCGGTGCTGGGGATCTGCGGCGGCTTCCAGATGCTCGCCGAGACGATCGAGGACGACGTCGAGTCCCGCGCCGGTACGGTCGCCGGGCTCGGCCTGCTGCCGGTGCGGGTCCGCTTCGCCGTGGCGAAGACCCTGGCCCGGCCCTCCGGGAAGGCGTACGGCGAACCGGTCGAGGGGTACGAGATCCACCACGGGGTCGCCGACGTCCGCGGCGGCGACGAGCCCTTCCTGGACGGCTGCCGCAGCGGCGCGGTCTGGGGCACCCACTGGCACGGCTCGCTGGAGAGCGACGGCTTCCGCCGCGCTTTCCTGCGCCGCGTCGCCCTGGCCGCGGGACGGCGCTTCGTCCCGGCCCCCGGCACCGCCTTCGGCGCGCTCCGCGAGGAGCAGCTGGACCGGCTGGGCGACCTGATCGAGGAGCACGCCGACACCGGCGCGCTGCTCCGCCTGATCGAGCAGGGCCCCCCTGCGGGGCTGCCCTTCGTCCCCCCGGGGGCGCCGTGAGCACCCCGTCGCGGCCCCGGAGCGGGGCCGTCCGTGAGCACCGCCGCAACGACCGTTCGACCCAGGAGGCCGCGTGAGCACCCCTTACCCCTTCACCGCGATCGTCGGGATGGCGGACCTGCGCCTGGCGTTGCTGCTGAACGCGGTCAGCCCGGCGGTGGGCGGTGTACTGGTGCGCGGCGAGAAGGGCACGGCCAAGTCGACCGCCGTACGGGCGCTGTCGGCGCTGCTGCCGCCCGTGGACGTCGTGCCCGGCTGCCGCTTCGGCTGCGACCCGGCGGCGCCCGACCCGGCCTGCCCGGACGGGCCGCACGGCCCGGACGCCGGCGCGGAGAGCCGGGCGGCGCGCATGGTGGAGCTGCCGGTCGGCGCGTCCGAGGACCGCCTCGTCGGCGCCCTGGACATCGAACGGGCCCTGGCGGAGGGCGTGAAGGCCTTCGAGCCCGGGCTGCTGGCCGACGCGCACCGCGGCGTGCTGTACGTGGACGAGGTCAACCTCCTCCACGACCACCTGGTGGACCTGCTGCTGGACGCGGCCGCCATGGGCGCCTCCTACGTCGAGCGGGAGGGCGTCTCCGTGCGCCACGCCGCGCGCTTCCTCCTCGTCGGCACGATGAACCCCGAAGAGGGCGAGCTGCGGCCGCAGTTGCTGGACCGCTTCGGTCTCACGGTGGAGGTCGCGGCGTCGCGGGAGACCGACGAGCGGGTGCAGGTCGTCCGGCGGCGCCTCGCCTACGACGCGGACCCGGCGGGCTTCGCCGCCGCCTGGCAGGCCGAGGAGCGGGAACTGCGCGAGCGGATCGCGGCGGCGCGGGCACTGTTGCCCGCGGTGTCGCTCGGCGACGGCGCGCTCCGCCAGATCGCGGCCACCTGCGCGGCCTTCGAGGTGGACGGGATGCGCGCGGACATCGTCATGGCGCGCACGGCGACCGCCCTGGCCGCCTGGGCCGGACGCACCGACGTGACCGACGCCGACGTACGGCAGGCCGCGCTGCTGGCGCTGCCGCACCGGCGCCGCCGCAATCCCTTCGACGCGCCGGGCCTGGACGAGGACAAGCTCAACGAGACCCTGGAGCGCAACCGCGCCGAGGACGACGACCCGGACCCGGACCCCGGACCCGGCCCCGACGGCGGCGGACCCGACGGCGGCGGCCGCCCGCCGCAGGGTGACGACGGCGCCCCCGACACCACCCCCGACATCGCCCCGCCCCGGGAGCCGGCGGACTCCGGTCCCCAGCCCGAGCCCTCGCAGGCGCCGCAGGGCGGCGTCGGGGAACGGGCCGCGGTGCCCGCGGCCGAGCCCTTCAAGGCCCGCACCCTGACCGTTCCCGGCCTCGGCGAGGGCGCCGCCGGCCGCCGCTCACGGGCCCGTACCGCGCACGGCAGGACGACCGGCGCCCGGCGGCCCCACGGCACCCTGTCCAAGCTGCACCTGGCCGCCACCGTGCTCGCCGCCGCCCCGCACCAGCGGGCGCGCGGGCGGGACGGCCCGGGCCTGGTGATCCGCCGGGACGACCTGCGCGAAGCGGTGCGGGAGGGTCGCGAGGGCAACCTGGTGCTCTTCGTCGTCGACGCCTCGGGCTCGATGGCCGCCCGGCAGCGCATGAGCGCGGTCAAGGGCGCGGTGCTGTCGCTGCTGCTCGACGCCTACCAGCGGCGCGACAAGGTCGGCCTGGTCACCTTCCGCGGCGCGACGGCGGAGCTGGCGCTGCCGCCGACCTCGTCGGTCGACGCGGGCGCGGCACGCCTGGAGAAGCTGCCCACCGGCGGCCGCACCCCGCTGGCCGCCGGGCTGCTGAAGGCGCAGGACGTGCTGCGCGTGGAGCGGCTGCGGGACCCCTCGCGCCGCCCGCTGCTGGTCGTGGTCACCGACGGCCGGGCGACCGGCGGGCCCGAGCCGGTACGCACGGCCGCGCGGGCCGCACGGCTGCTGGCGGCCGAGGGCACCGCGTCGGTGGTCGTCGACTGCGAGTCCGGGCCGGTGCGCCTGGGGCTCGCGGGCGAGCTGGCCCGCGAACTGCACGGCACCGCCGTGACGTTGGACGAGCTGCGCGCGGACAGCGTCGCGGCACTGGTACGGGACGTACGGAGGGCCGCGTAATGCCGCAGGGACAGCCGAGTGTGGTGCCGCAGGACGGTCTGACCACGCGCCAGCGCCGCAACCGGCCGCTGGTGATGGTGCACACCGGCACCGGCAAGGGGAAGTCGACCGCCGCCTTCGGCCTGGCGCTGCGGGCCTGGAACCAGGGCTGGCCGGTCGGGGTGTTCCAGTTCGTCAAGTCCGCGAAGTGGAAGGTCGGCGAGGAACGGGCGCTGCGCGTGCTCGGCGCCTCCGGCGAGGGCGGCACCGTCGCCTGGCACAAGATGGGCGAGGGCTGGTCCTGGGTCCAGCGGGACATCTCGGAGAGCGAGGACGCCGCGCGCGAGGGCTGGGAGCAGGTCAAGCGCGACCTGGCCGCCGAGACCTACCGGCTGTACGTGCTGGACGAGTTCGCCTACCCGCTGCACTGGGGGTGGATCGACACCGACGAGGTGGTCTCCGTGCTCCGTGACCGGCCCGGCACCCAGCACGTCGTCATCACCGGGCGCAACGCCCCGCAGCCGCTGCTGGACTTCGCGGACCTGGTCACCGAGATGGGCAAGGTGAAGCACCCGATGGACGCCGGCCAGAAGGGCCAGAAGGGCATCGAGTGGTAGCCAGGATCGTCGTCGCGGCCCCGGCCTCGGGGAGCGGCAAGACCACCGTCGCCACGGGTCTGATGGCCGCCTTCGCGGAGGCCGGGCTCGCGGTCTCCCCGCACAAGGTGGGCCCCGACTACATCGACCCCGGCTACCACGCGCTGGCCACCGGCCGCCCGGGCCGCAACCTGGACGCCTACATGTGCGGCCCGGAGCGGATCGCGCCGCTGTTCCTGCACGGCGCGCGGGGGGCCGACCTGGCCGTCGTGGAGGGCGTGATGGGGCTCTTCGACGGCGCCTCCGGGATGGGCGAGCTGGCCTCCACCGCTCATGTGGCGAAGCTGCTGCGGGCACCGGTGGTGCTGGTGGTGGACGCCTCGTCGCAGTCCCGTTCGGTGGCGGCGCTGGTGCACGGCTTCGCCTCGTGGGACCCGCAGGTGCGGGTCGCCGGCGTCATCCTCAACAAGGTCGGATCCGACCGGCACGAGGAGCTGCTGCGCGACGCCCTCGACGGCGCCGGCGTGCCCGTGCTGGGCGCGCTGCGGCGCGACACGGCGGTCGGCACGCCCTCCCGGCACCTGGGTCTGGTCCCGGTCGCGGAGCGGCGCGCGGACGCCGTCGACGCCGTGCGGGCCCTGGCCGCCCGGGTGCGGGAGGGCTGCGACATGGAGGCGCTGCTGGCGCTGGCGCGCAGTGCTCCCCCGCTCACGGACGAGCCCTGGGACCCGCGGGATGCGGCGGCCGGTCCGGCGGCGCCGGGCGGACGGCCGGTGGTCGCGGTGGCGGGCGGGGCGGCGTTCACCTTCTCGTACGCCGAGCACCTCGAACTGCTCGCCGCGGCGGGGGCGGAGGTCGTCACCTTCGACCCGCTGCGCGACGACCACCTGCCGCCCGGCGCCGCGGGGCTGGTCATAGGCGGCGGCTTCCCCGAGATGTACGCCCACGAACTGTCCGCCAACGAGCCGCTGCGCAAGGCCGTCGGCGCCTTCGCCGGGCCCGTGACGGCGGAGTGCGCGGGCCTGCTCTACCTCGGGCGGGAACTGGACGGACGTCCCATGTGCGGGGTGCTGGACACCACGGCCCGCATGTCGGACCGGCTCACCCTGGGCTACCGCGAGGCGGTCGCGATCGCCGACAACGCGCTGGCGGCCGCCGGGACGCGGGTGCGCGGCCACGAGTTCCACCGCACCGTCGTGGAGCCCGTCGCCGGGGCCACCCCCGCCTGGGGACTGATCCGGCCGGAGCGGCGCGTGGAGGGCTTCGTGCGGGGCGGCGTCCACGCGTCGTACCTGCACGTCCACTGGGCCGCCGAGCCGTCCCTGGCACGGCGGTTCGTCGCCTCCTGCGCGGGCGGCTCGGGCGCGGCCGCGTGAGCGTCGTCGTCGGCGTCGGGGCGGGCCGCGGGGTGGCGGCGGCCGAAGTGCTCGCGCTCGTGCGGTCCGTGCTCGCCGAGGCCGGGGTGCCGGAGCCGTCCGTCACGGCGCTGGCGACCGTGGACGGCAAGGCCGGTGAGCCGGGTCTCGTCGCGGCGGCGGCGCGGCTGGGCGTCCCCCTGGTGACGTACGACGCGCGTACGCTGGCCGCGGTCGACGTGCCGAGCCCCTCGGCCGCCCCGCTGGCCGCGGCCGGCACGCCCTCCGTCGCGGAGGCGGCCGCGCTCGCCGCGGCGCCCGGCGGCGAACTGCTGGTGCCGAAGAGGAAGTCCGCCCCCGGGAGCGGTACGGCGAGGGCGACCGCGGCCGTGGCGCGGCACCGTACGCCCGATCCCGGCACGGACAGCAGGCACGGCACGCACGGCACGACGGAGGAGAAGGCACCGTGAGCAACCCCCCGCCCGAGGACGTGCTGGAGCGGCGCGTCGACGCCGCGCTGGGCGGCGGCCGCCGTACGCCGCTGGATCTGGCGGCGACCATGGTGCTGCTGGTCGGCGCCGGTTCCCCCGAGGCCGCCGGCAACGCCGAAGTGGCCCGCACCGCGCGGCTGCTGTGGGAGGGCCGGGGCTACGCGGGCGTGGAGACCGCCTTCCTGACGACGGCGGCGCCGGACGTGCCCGCGGGCCTGGAGCGCTGCGCACGGCTCGGAGCCCGGCGGATCGTCGTGCTGACCTGCTTCCCGGCGGACGCGGCCCTGGAGGAGCGGGTCCGGCAGCAGGCGGAGGGTTGGGCCGAGGCGCATCCCGAGGCCGACGTACGGCACGCGCCGCCCGGCGACGCCGGGGCCGTGCGGCAGGAACCCGGCGAGTGCGACCACGACCTGCGGCACCACGGCGACGCCGAGGTCCGCGACGGCGGCGGGGACCTGACGGACCTGGCCGTGAACGTGCGCGCCGGAACACCGCCCCGGTGGCTCAAGGAACGCCTCGGCGCCACCCTCGACGGGCTGGCCGGCTACCCCGACGACCGCGCCGCGCACCGGGCGGTCGCCGCCCGCCACGGCCGACCCGTGGAGGAGGTGCTGCTCACGGCGGGTGCCGCGGAGGCGTTCGTCCTGCTGGCCCGCACCACCCGGGCCCGCCACGCGGTGGTCGTGCACCCGCAGTTCACGGAGCCGGAGGCGGCGCTGAGGGATGCCGGGCACCCCGTGCACCGCGTCGTGCTGCGCGCGGAGGACGGCTTCCGCCTCGACCCGCGCGCGGTGCCCGACGCCGCCGACCTGGTCGTCGTCGGCAACCCGACCAACCCCACCTCCGTGCTGCACCCCGCGGCGGACCTCGCCCGCCTGGCCCGGCCGGGCCGCACCCTCGTCGTGGACGAGGCGTTCATGGACGCGGTGCCCGGTGAGCCCGAGAGCCTCGCCGCCCGCCGCGACCTGCCCGGCCTGGTGGTGCTGCGCAGCCTCACCAAGACCTGGGGCCTCGCGGGCCTGCGGGTCGGCTACGTCCTCGGCGACCGCGAGCGCGTGGCGGCGCTGCGCCGCGCCCAGCCCCTGTGGGCGGTCTCCGCGCCCGGCCTCACCGCCGCCGAGGCGTGCAGCGCCCCCGCGGCCCTCGCGGAGGCCGAAGAGGCGGCCCGCCGGATCGCCGACGACCGCGCCCACCTGCTGCGCCGGCTCGCCGAGTTCGACGCCGTCGAAGTCGCCGGTCCGGCGCACGGCCCCTTCGTCCTGCTGCGCCTGCCCGGAGCGGCCTCCGTCCGTGAACGCCTGCGCGACCTCGGCTTCGCCGTCCGCCGCGCCGACACCTTCCCCGGCCTGTCCCCCGACTGGCTCCGCCTCGCCGTCCGCGACCCCGCCACGACCGACCGCTTCGCGGCCGCCCTGTCGAAGGCGCTCGACGGCTGAGGCCCTGGCGGGCGGACCCGTTCCGACCCCGACACCCCGCCGGGGGAACCCGGCCTCCGTCAGGGCGCAGGAGCCGGAGGTGACCTCCGCTCCGGACCGGTGTCCGATTCACCGATCCGGCCGGCCAGGGAACGCAACGCCTCGGCGGACGGTGAGCCGGGTGGGGCCATGCACACGTACAACCACTGGTCCGGGTCACCGGGGAACACGAGGGTCTCGTAGTCGAGGACGAATTCCCCGAGCAAAGGGTGCCGACAGCGCCTGGTGCCGTGGGAGAACACCTCCACGTCATGCGCCGACCACCACCGGCTGAAGTCGGCGTCCGCGGCCGACAAGTGGCCGATCAGCTCGGTCAGACGCGTGTCGTCCGGATTCTGACCCGCGTACAGGTGCAACCCCGTCACCACCATGCGGGCGGCCATGTCCCAGTCGATGAACAGTTCACGTGCCGCAGGATCGAGAAATACGAACCGCGCCAAATTACGTTCACGGACCGGCATGGCGTCGAAATCGACGAATAGCGCCCGGGCCATCCGGTTGACGGCGAGGACGTCCATCCGGCCGTCCAGGATCATGGCAGGGCTGTCCGCGAGAACCTCGAGCAGGGCGTACGCGCCCGGACGCACTCTCCGCGGAACCTCCGGCTGGCTGGCCCTGACCACGGACTGCGGCCTGGCCAGGTTGAACAGGTGCGCACGCTCGGCGTCGTCGAGCTGCAGAGCCCGGGCCACGGCCTCCAGCACCGCCTCCGAGGCGTTGGCCACCCGTCCGCGTTCCAGACGGATGTAGTAGTCCACGCTCAATCCGGCCGAGAACGCGACCTCCTCGCGACGAAGTCCCGGAACACGCCGACTGGCCCCCGGCGTGACCCCGGCCTGCTCGGGAGCCACCCGGGCGCGCCGCGAACGCAGAAAATCGCTCAGTTCCTTGTTGTCACCCGAACCGGACGCCGCTTTGGCCATATGCCAAGGCTAACGCTCTGCGCACCACCCCGGCAAAATCACGGTTCCCACCACGCCAATTCCCTCTCACTTCAATGCATTGTTTCGAACAATAGCCGTCGAGGGCGTTTCCCGAAAAGGCCCCCGCCCCAGTGGTCACCCGGCGATCGGCAGGGGGCCTGCCAGTACCCGCACCAGCAGACCACCGTCCAGGAGAGCCTGCCTGACCGCCCTCAGGCACCTCTCCGGCTGGTTCGCTGGAATTGCACGAAGATCGGCTTTTCCCGCGCCGCACACCTGAACGGATGCCGTCCGCCACGGCGTCGGCCCCCTGCGTCTCAGGCTCATCAAGCACCAGGTCCTGACCTGCGAAGTCTTCGACAGCGGCAGTGGCCACCCGCGCCTGCGCCACGCTCGCGGCGTCGACGAGCACGGCCGGGGCCTCTTCATGATCGCTCAGCTGTGCCACAGGTGGGGCTTCCGGTCCGCGACCGGCGGCAAGCTCGTCTGGGTCGATCAGGACCTGCCCTGCGCACCCTCTCATCCGTATCCGCGGCGTCCCCCGCCGCACGCCCCGCTTGTCCTGACCCGGCGCCGCCCGGTCAGCCCTTGACCCCGAGGGCCTGGATGTCGAGGCCGCCCAGGGCCGGGTGGACGTAGGCGTTGGCCAGGCGGTCGGACCGGTAGTTGAGGCGGCGGTCGTAGAGGAAGGGCAGGAGCGTGCCGCGGTCCTGGGCGGTGGAGTCGACGGTGCGCCAGAGGTTGTCGGCGGCGTTGCGGTTGGTCTCGGAGTCGGCCTCGTCCATCAGGGAGTTGATCTCCCGGTCGTCCAGCCCCGCGTAGTTGCTGGGGCTGTCCGGCAGCAGCAGCGGGCGCAGGAAGCCGGCCGGGGAGGGCCAGTCGGACTGCCAGGTGGTCATGACGATGCCCCAGCCCTTGTCCTTGATCTGCTGCTGGTCGGTGAGGGCGGCGTAGAAGTCGGCGGCGTCGGGGGTCTGCACGGTCGCCGTGATGCCCACCTTGGCGAGCTGGCCGGCCAGCGACTGCGCGGCCTTGCGGGCTGCCTGATCGGTGGCGGAGACCGCGACGACCGTGCTGAACCCCTTGGCGTGGCCGCATTCGCCGAGGAAGCGGCGGGCCTGGTCGGGGTAGGAGCCGCCGGTCACGGTGCCGTAGGTGTCCAGGTGCCGGTCGTGGCCGCCGATGGTCGGCGGGAGCATGCCGCCGGCGACGTCGCCCGCGTCCTGGCCGCCCAGGGCGTCACGCAGCAGGCTGCGGTCGGTGGCGTACTGGACGGCCCAGCGGCAGCGGTAGTCGTCCAGGGGCGCGACGGCGGTCTGCAGGGAGAAGTAGCGGACCGCGCCGGTCTGCACGAGGTCCGCGCGGGACTTGAGCGCGTCGTCGGCGAGGATGCGGGTCCGGGTGGCCTCCTGGACGCCGGCCTGGGCGAGGTCGAGGTCGGCGGTGCCGTTCATCAGGGCGGTGTCCACGGCGGCCGCGTCCGCGGCGATGGTGAGCTCCACCTCGTCGGGCAGGGCGGTGCGTATCGCGTCGGTCGCCGGGTCCCACTTGTCGTTGCGCACCAGGCGCAGTCCCTTGGCGGCGTCGTAGGAGGCGATGCGGTAGGGGCCGCTGGCGACCGGCTGGTCCTGGTAGCTCTCCTTGGTGTCCTTCGCCTTCGGGACGGGCGAGGACATGGGCAGCGCGAGGACGTGGGGGAAGTCGGCGAAGGGCGCGTCGAGGTGGAAGACGATCGTGCCGTCGTCGGGGGTCTCGACGCTCTTCAGGCCGAGCCCGTCGGGGTCGGTGTCCTTGTAGGGGCCGGGGTAGTCCTGCCCCTGGTCGAGCAGGTCGCGCAGGTGGGTGGGGCCGCCGGGGTACAGGTCCCTGTCGAAGGTGCGCTCGATGCCGTACTTGACGTCCCGTGAGGTGATCGGCGTGCCGTCCTCGAAGGTGACGCCCTCCTTGAGGGTGTACGTGTAGGTGCGGCCGCCGTCGGAGATCGTGCCGGTGCTGGTGGCGAGGTCGGGGGCGAGCCGGGTCCCCGCGGCGCCGGGCTGCGGGGCGAAGTCGACGAGTTTGCGCAGGTAGAGGCGGCCGAGGTTCCACACGATCGGCGAGTAGGTGCGGGCCGGGTCGAGGGAGTCGGGGGTGTAGGCCGAGATGAGCCTGAGGGTGCCGCCCTTGGCGGTGGACGGGTTGACGGCGCCGGTGAGGGCGCCGTTGTAGCCGCCGGTGGGCCTGCGGGCGGCGATCAGGTCCTGGGCGGTGGGGGTGGACCGCCTCTTCGGGTCGTCTCCGAAGGGGTCGACGACGACCGTCACGGTGACCAGGACGGCCACGACCGCCGCGGTGACCGCGGACACCACGCCCCAGCGGCGGCGCTGGGGCCCCGGGACCGGGGTGTCCCAGGCGGGCCGGGTGGGGTAGGACGGCGGCCCGTACGAGGGCGGGTTGTACGCGGGGTGGGGCAGGGTGGACGGCCGTGCGGGCGGCGGGGGCAGGGCGGGCGGGCCCGTGGGCGGGGTCCGCGAGGCCAGCCAGGTGCTGAAGGCGCCCCTCATCTCCGCGGCGCTCCGCGGGCGCAGGGCGGGGTTCTTCGACAGGGCGGACAGCACGATCGCGTCGAGCTCGGGCGGCACCAGCGGGTTGCGCGCGGAGGGCGGCGCCGGTGCCTGGTGGACGTGGGCGTACATCACCGACAGCGGGGTGGCCCCGGCGAAGGGCACGGTGCCGGTGAGGAGTTCGGTGAGCATGCAGGCGACCGCGTACAGGTCGCTGCGGGCGTCCACGGCGTCGCCGGCGCACTGCTCGGGGGCCATGTAGCCGGGGGTGCCGATGGCGGAGCCGGTGCCCGTGATGCGGGACAGCGAGTGGACGACCCGGGCGATGCCGAAGTCGGCGACCTTGACCGTGCCCCCGGTGGCGATCAGGACGTTGGAGGGTTTCACGTCGCGGTGGACGAGTCCGCGGGCGTGGGCGTGGGCGAGGGCGTCCAGGATCTCGCAGGTGATGCGGACGGCCCGCTCGATCTCCATCGGGGCCTGTGCACGGGCGAGTTCGGCGAGGGTGCGGCCCTCGATGTGCTCCATCACCAGGTACGGCACGACCGCGTCGTCCGTCGTCACCTCGTCCTGGTCGTGGACGGTGACGATGCCGGGGTGGTTGAGCCCGGCCGCCGCCCGTGCCTCGCGGGCGAAGCGGCGGCGCGCCTCGGGGTCGCGGGCCAGCTCCGGCAGGAGCGTCTTGACGGCCACGGTCCGGCCGAGCCGGGTGTCGTACGCCAGATGGACCCGGGCCATGCCGCCGGAGCCGAGCAGCGCCCGCAACTCGTACCGTCCCCCGAACATGCGACCCCCCGGCCCCGTCCGCGACGGGCGCGCGGACACTCCCCAACAGGGTAGTGGAAAGTGCCCTTTTCAGACGCCCGTGAGCGAGCGGCCGGAGCGGGGAGCGGTGCGGGAAAGCGCGTGGAGGGCGGCTCCGGACACTCCGCCGCCCTCCACGTCCCCCTCACCCCTGGTCCGCCCCCCGGGGTCGACCCGGGTTCGTCAGTCCCGGGCGCTCTCGGCCGCCGGCCTGCGGCGGGTCTTGCGGATCACGAGGAATCCGGCGGCGAACAGCAGCACCGAACCGCCCGCGAGGTACGGGGTCATGGAGCTGCTGCCGGTCTCGGCGAGGTCGCCGGCGGCCGCGGGCGCGGCTTGCGGGGACTGGTCGGCGCGCGCGGACTCCGACGGCCCGGCCGACGCCGAGGGCTCCGCGGACTGCGAGGGCTGCTCGGACTCGCCGCCGGTCTGCGGCTCCTCGCCGCTGCCGGAGTCGTCGCCCCCGTTGTCCCCGTCGCCGTTGCCGCCGCCGTGGTGCCCGCCGCCGTGCCCGCCGCGGCGGGGCGTCTCACAGGTGGCCCCGGCGAGGGTGACGGTGCCGTTCACCTCGGCGACGCCGAGCTTGAGCGGGTTGACCTCCACCGACAGTTCCAGGGCGGTGGCGGCGGCGCTGCGCGAGGTGACGGTCCTCTTGGCGAGGTCGAGGCGGACCTCGCCCACGCCGGGCACCTTCACCAGGGTCGCGCCGCCGGCCGACACCTTGACGCGCTTGCCGAGGACGACGACGTGGCCGGGCAGCTCGACGTCGGCGACCGGCTTGCGGCCGGCCACGCACGTGGCGCGGGCGGAGATCGCGTCGGCCTTGATGAGCCCGAGCAACGGCAGTCCGGGCAGGCTGACGCGCGCCTTGACGAGGTTGGCGTAGCCCTCCGTCTTGTGGCGGTCGGCGGTGGCCCTGGCGGTGGCGACGTCGGAGCGCAGGACGCTGAACGGCCTGCCGTGGTCGACCCCGTCGAGGGTGGCGGTGAGCGCGGTCTCGTCGGCGCTCGCCGGTGCGTGGACCTCGTTGAGCGTCAGGTTCAGCGGGACGTCCACGGACTTGCGGAGCAGTGAGACCTCCAGGCCGGTCCGCAGGACGACCGCACCGGCCTTGCCGGAGGAGCCGTGGGTCCCCCCGGTCGCGGCGGCCGGGGTCGCCGGCCCGAGGGCGAGGGCACCCGCCGCCAGCGCGACGGCGGCCCCCAGCGCGGCGGCGGGACGGCGCGCGGGCATGCTGAAGGGAGAGCTGGACAAAGTGGAAAACCCCCAAGTGGTCATGGAGTCGCCACGGCGCCGCTGAAGGGGACAGCGCGCTCGCCGGGCGACCTCGACCCCGTAATGATTTACGTACGGAGAGTGAACCGGCGCCCGCCTGGGCCCGGTTCACTCCAAAGGGTGGTTTTCGCCTCCGTATTCGAAACCTGCGGCACATGCGTTCCCGCGCGTCACACCTGCGATCGCGCGTATTCGAGCACCTTGGCGAAGTCCACCGCGCCGGGGTCCCCGTGGGAGTTGTGGCACAGCAGGCCGCCGGCCACATAGGTGCGCGTCGAGGTCGACAGCGAGGCGATCGGCTGCTCCCCCAGGTGCTCGACCGCGAGCACCTCCGCCTCGGCGGTGACCCCGGCGACGGCGGCGCCCTCCCACGCCCCCGCGGGGGTGCCCTGCCGGTCGGCGACCGCGACGATCCGGTGCTTGAACGGGGTGAGTTCACGGCTGGTCACCCATGCGTCGCCGTGCGGCAGCCGCACCAGCCACGGATGGTCGGCCGTCGCGACGACCTCGCCCCGCGCCGTGGTCACCCGGAACGCGTCCTTGCGCGCCGGGTCGTTACGGGTCACCACCCCGCGGCGGAGCCGGCGTCGCCCCTGCCCGCCCGCGGTGTCCGCGGTGTCCGCAGCGCCCTGCGCCTCCTCCTCGTCGAAGCACGCGACCTCGTCACCGACGGCCAGTTCGGCCGCCCGGGCCCAGCTCAGGTCGGCAAGGAGCACGGGGGTGTCCGGGTGCACGCAGTTCTCCGGCACGTGCTGGTGGCCGCAGACGCCGCGGAAGACGTTCCACTCCCGTCCGGTCATCCGCTGGCCGCCCGCGTTCCCGTACGAGCGGGGGTAGGGCAGCCAGAGCTTCGGCCCCTTCAGCGGCACACCGTGGTGGGTGTGCATCCAGGCGAGGAACTCGGCGAGTTCGCGCAGCGCCCACTGCGGCGCCTTGGGCCAGTAGACGTGCCGGTTGGCGGCGCCCCAGTCCTCGTGCCGCTCGGGATCGCAGGTGCCCACCAGCTCCACCTGGCACACGTTGAGGGTGTTGGTCTCCACCCCGCCGGGCCGGTTGACCAGGGCGCGCGAGGAGATGTCGATGTCGAAGTGCTGGTACCAGACCAGCTTCTCGTCCTCGAAGTCCGGTTTCGCCGTCAGGTTGGGCGCGCTGCCGCCGCCCCCGTACGTCGGCACGCTGCGGCCCTCGGTGGTGTGCAGCACGACGGCGTTGACCTCCATCGCGTCGCCGCCGTAGTCGTCCTGGTACCAGTACCTGCGCGAGGCCCCCGGGTACTTCTGCGGTCCCTGCCTGGTCATCGTGCTCCCCGTCCCGTTGCGGTGTCGGCCGGTACGACCGATCGCAGCACGACAGAAGAGGACGGATCGACTTTTCCCGTACAGGATCACCCGAATCGGTGCTCCGGGATCATTCCGGGCGCATCGGTGGCCACGCTCCGCTTCCGTGGCGCCGCCGCGCCCGCCGGGTCACCCCACCACGCGACCGCGCAGCACGATGCGCCGGGGCGCGGCCAGGACGCGGACGTCGGCGCGCGGGTCGTCCGGGTAGACGACCAGGTCGGCGGAGGCGCCCTCGGTGAGGCCGTCGCGGCCGAGCCACTCGCGGGCGGACCAGGTGGCGGCCGAGAGCGCGTCGAGGGCGGGCAGACCGGCGGTGACGAGCTCCGCGACCTCGTCGGCGACGAGCCCGTGGGCCAGGGAGCCGCCGGCGTCGGTGCCGGCGAAGATCCGGATGCCCGCGTCGTGGGCGGCGCGGACGGTGTCGTAGCGGCGCTCGTGCAGCCGGCGCATGTGGTCGGCCCAGCGCGGGAACTTGGCCTGGCCGCCGTCCGCGAGACCGGGGAAGGTCGCGATGTTGACCAGGGTGGGGACGATGGCCACCTGGTGCTCGGCGAAGAGCGGGATGGTGTCCTGCGTGAGCCCGGTGGCGTGCTCGACGCAGTCGATCCCCGCCTCGACCAGGTCCCGCAGGGAGTCCTCGGCGAAGCAGTGGGCGGTGACGCGGGCGCCCTCCTCGTGGGCGGCGGCGATGGCGGCCTCGACGGCGCCGCGCGGCCAGCAGGCGGACAGGTCGCCGGTGTCCCGGTCGATCCAGTCGCCGACCAGCTTGACCCAGCCGTCGCCGCGCCGGGCCTCCCCGCGGACGTAGGAGACCAGGTCCTCGGGCTCGATCTCCCACGCGTAGTTGCGGATGTAGCGGCGGGTGCGGGCGATGTGCCGGCCGGCCCGGATGATCCGCGGCAGGTCCTCGCGGTCGTCGATCCAGCGCGTGTCGGAGGGCGAACCGGCGTCGCGGAGCAGCAGGGTGCCCGTGTCGCGGTCGGTGAGCGCCTGCTTCTCGGAGGTGCCCGGGTCGACCGGGCCGTGCTGGTCGAGGCCGACGTGGCAGTGGGCGTCGACCAGGCCGGGCAGGACCCAGCCCTGCACGGTGGTGAGGTCGCGGAGGCCGGCGGGGCGCTCGTAGGTGACGCGCCCGCCGACCACCCACAACTCGTCCCGTACGTCCTGCGGCCCGGCCAGGATGCGGCCCTTGACGTGCAGTGCGTGCGTCCCCTCGCGATCAGCCATGTCTGCACTCTACGAGCCGCCGGATACCCTCGGGCCGTACACCCCCCGACGAAGGAAGCAGCGCTGCCGTGTCCCACCCCCTCCTCGACCTGCCCCCGCTGACCGCCGCGCGCTTCGCCGCGATCGAGCGGAGGGTCGCCGCGCTCCTGCACACCGGGCAGGACGTCGTGATCACGCAGGGCGAGGCCCTGCTGCCGCTGGAGGGCTGCATCCGCGGCGGGGCGCGGCCGGGCTCGACGGCGCTGAACGTGGTGACCGGACCGTACGGCCAGACCTTCGGCAACTGGCTGCGGGACGCGGGCGCCACCGTGGTCGACCTGGAGGTGCCCTTCCACGCCGCCGTGAGCGCGCGGGACGTCGCGCGGGCGCTGTCCGAGCACCCGGAGGTCGACTTCGTGTCGCTGGTGCACGCGGAGGCGGCCACCGGCAACACCAACCCGGTGGCGGAGATCGGCGAGGTGGTCCGGGCGCACGGCGCCCTGTTCATGGTCGACGCGGTCGCCTCGGTGGCGGCCGAGCCGCTGATGGTGGACGCGTGGGGCGTGGACCTGTGCGTGATCGGCGCCCAGAAAGCCATGGGAGGGCCCGCCGGGGTGTCGGCGGTGTCGGTGAGCGAGCGCGCGTGGCGGCGCCTGGCGGACAACCCGGCGGCGCCGCGCCGCTCGTACCTGTCCCTGCTGGACTGGAAGGAGCGCTGGATCGACGCCGGGCGCAGGGCGCTGCCGCACGCGCCCGCGCAGTTGGAGATGCTGGCGCTGGAGGCCTGCCTGGAGCGGATCGAGGAGGCCGGGCTCGACGCGGTGGTCGCCCGGCACCGCGCCGCCGCCGCGGCGACCCGGGCCGGTGCGGCGGCGCTGGCCGCCGCCGTCGAGCCGTACGTGTACCGGGACCAGGACGCCGCGCCGGTCGCGACGACGCTGCGGACCCTGGACGGCGTCGCCGCCGACGCCCTGGTCACCGGCGCCCTCGCGCTGGATCCGGGGCTTCCGCTGGTCACCGGGGGCGGCGCGCTGGCCAAGGAGATGATCCGGGTCAACCACTACGGCCGGGACGCCGACCCGGCCGTGGTCGTCCGCACGCTGCGCGCGCTGGCCGGCGCGCTGGAGGCGGACCCCGGGCCGGCCGTGGCGGCTGCCGAGACCGCCTGGCGGGCCTGACCCCACCCCCACCCCCGAGGGGCCGCCCGGGCCGTTCGCGCCGGCCCGGGCGGCCCCTCGCCGTCGGCACCCGGAATTCCACGCGGCTTGCCCCAGGGAAATTCCGGGGAATTATCCAGGGAATCCGAAAGGATATTCAGCATTCAACTCCTGCCCCGGGATCACGACTTCAAACGCCAAGATTTCATCAACGCGACGTGATGATTTTGAGGATGTGACCGAGCCCACAAGCTCACCTTTCCGCCCCGATATATCCGGGCAAAGCATTGCATACCGACGGCCTTCACGCGCCTGATATCAGCAGCACCAGCCCGCCACAAGGGCCGCGCGGAATGCAATTCCGAATTCCGCGCGCTACGTTCTTTCCGCATGACCGCCGCAAGGGAATTGCTGCTCGACACCCCGCGAATAGAGGACGGCGCCGCACTGTGGCGCATTGCCCGTGACTCCCGGACCCTGGACCTGAACTCCCCGTACAGCTACCTCCTGTGGTGCCGGGACTTCGCCGGCACCTCCGTGGTGGCGCGAGCGGAGCACGGCGAACCGATCGGCTTCGTGACCGGCTACGTCCGTCCGGAGCGCCCCCGCGCCCTCGTCGTCTGGCAGGTCGCCGTGGACGAGGCGCACCGCGGTCAGGGGCTCGCCGCCACCATGCTCGACGACCTCGCGCAGCGGGCCGCCGCGTCCGGTGTGCGCGAGGTCGAGACCACGATCACCCCGGACAACGAGGCCTCGCACCGCCTGTTCACGTCATTCGGCGCCCGCCACGGAGCCCGCACCGAACGCGAGGTGCTCTTCGACGCTGCGCTGTTCCCCGACGGCCACCAGCCCGAAGTCCTGTACCGCATCGGGCCCCTCGTCTGACCCGGCCGTCCTCGCACGACTCCTCTCTCCCCCACAGAAGGAATGCACGGTGACCCTCACCCCGCCCGCCCTGTCCGTCTTCGAGACCCTCGAGTCCGAGGTCCGCAGCTACTGCCGCGGCTGGCCCGCCGTCTTCGACCGCGCGCAGGGCAGCCGGCTCTTCGACGAGGACGGCCACGACTACCTCGACTTCTTCTCCGGCGCCGGGGCCCTCAACTACGGCCACAACAACCCCGTGCTCAAGCGCGCCCTGCTGGACTACCTGGAGCGCGACGGCATCACGCACGGCCTCGACATGAGCACCACCGCCAAGCGCGCCTTCCTGGAACGCTTCCAGGACGTCGTGCTGCGCCCCCGCGGCATGGACCACAAGGTGATGTTCCCCGGCCCGACCGGCACCAACGCCGTGGAGGCGGCGCTGAAACTGGCCCGCAAGGTCAAGGGCCGGGAGTCGGTGGTGTCCTTCACCAACGCCTTCCACGGCATGTCGCTGGGCTCGCTCGCCGTCACCGGCAACTCGATGAAGCGGGCCGGCGCCGGCGTCCCCCTGGTGCACGGCACCCCGATGCCCTTCGACAACTACCTCGACGGCCGCGTCCCGGACTTCCTGTGGTTCGAACGGCTGCTGGAGGACCAGGGCTCCGGCCTCAACCAGCCCGCCGCCGTGATCGTCGAGACGATCCAGGGCGAGGGCGGCATCAACGTCGCCCGCCCCGAGTGGCTGCGCGGCCTGGCCGACCTGTGCGGGCGCCGCGACATGCTGCTGATCGTCGACGACATCCAGATGGGCTGCGGCCGCACCGGCCCGTTCTTCTCCTTCGAGGAGGCGGGCATCGTGCCGGACATCGTCACCCTCTCCAAGTCGATCGGCGGCTACGGCATGCCGATGTCGCTGACCCTCTTCCGCCCCGAGCTCGACATCTGGGAGCCGGGCGAGCACAACGGCACCTTCCGCGGCCACAACCCCGCCTTCGTCACCGCCACCGCCGCCCTCGACACCTACTGGGCGGACGGCGGGAGCATGGAGAAGCAGACGCTGGGGCGCGGTGAGCAGGCCGAGGCCGTCCTGCGGGAGATCTGCACCGAACATCCGCGCTCCGGCGCCCGGTACCGGGGCCGCGGCCTGGTGTGGGGCCTGGAGTTCACCGATCCCGGCCGGGCCTCGCGGGTGTGCGCCCGCGCCTTCGAACTGGGCCTGCTGCTGGAGACCTCCGGCCCCCGCGGCGAGGTCGTCAAGCTGCTGCCCGCCCTGACCATCACCCCCGAGGAGCTCGACGAGGGGCTGCGCACCCTCGCCCGCTCCGTCCGTGAGACCGCCTGACGAAAGGAACCGTCCGACCGTGATCGTGCGATCCCTGAAGGACATCGAGGGCACCGACCGCGATGTCACCGCCGAGACCGGGACCTGGCGCAGCAAGCGCATCGTCCTCGCCGACGACCGCGTGGGCTTCTCGCTGCACGAGACCGTGATGTACGCCGGGACCGAGACCTCCATGTGGTACGCCAACCACGTCGAGGCGGTGCTGTGCGTCGAGGGCGAGGGCGAGCTGACCGACGACGAGACCGGCGAGCGTCACGCGATCTCCCCCGGCACGCTCTACCTGCTCGACGGCCACGAACGGCACACCATGCGCCCCAGGACCGACCTGCGCTTCGTCTGCGTCTTCAACCCGCCCGTCACCGGGCGCGAGGTGCACGACGAGAACGGCGTCTACCCCCTGCTCACCGAGGGAGCGTGACCAGCGATGACCACCGTGACGACGACCGACCTCTACCCCACCCGTGGCACGGCCGAGGTGCTGACCCCGCGTCAGGACCCGGTCGTCTGGGGCGGACCCGGCACGTCCGGCCCGATCCAGCCGTCCGCGCTGCGTGACTTCGACCGCGACGGCTTCCTGCCCGTGGACGCGATCATCGGGCCCGAGGACGTGGCCCGTTACCGCGCCGAGCTGGAGCGGCTGTGCGCCGACCCGGCGGTGCGCGCGGACGAGCGGTCCATCGTCGAGGCGAAGTCCCAGGACATCCGCTCGGTCTTCGAGGTCCACAAGATCAGCCCGGTCTTCGCCGAACTGGTCCGCGACCCCCGCGTCGTCGGCCGCGCCCGGCAGATCCTCGGCTCGGACGTCTACGTCCACCAGAGCCGGATCAACGTCAAGCCGGGCTTCGGCGCCTCCGGCTTCTACTGGCACTCGGACTTCGAGACCTGGCACGCCGAGGACGGGCTGCCCCGCATGCGCACGGTCTCGGTCTCCATCGCGCTGACCGAGAACCACGCCACCAACGGCGGCCTGATGATCATGCCGGGCTCGCATCGGACGTTCCTGGGCTGCGCGGGCGCGACACCGGAGGACAACTACAAGAAGTCCCTCCAGATGCAGGATGCGGGCACGCCCTCCGACGCGGCCCTCACGGAACTGGCGGGCCGCCACGGGATCCGGCTCTTCACCGGGCCGCCCGGGTCCGCGGTGTGGTTCGACTGCAACGCCATGCACGGCTCGGGGGACAACATCACGCCGTACCCGCGCAGCAACGTCTTCATCGTCTTCAACAGCGTCGACAACGCGGCCGTCGACCCCTTCGCGGCGCCGGTCCGCCGCCCCGAGTTCATCGGAGCGCGCGACTTCACGCCTGTGCGGTAGCCCTCCGCGGGTGCGGGTTCTGCGTGCGGCGCCGCGTTTGTTGCTGTTGGGGTTTCTCCCCCGCCCGCCCTCCCCCAGCTCGGCGCTCGCGGCGCTGCCCCACATCATCCGGCACCGCACGCACCGCTCGTCTCCCCCAGCCTTCGGCCCGGGGGGGGACCCCCATGGGGGCACCCCGCCACACCCCCTCCGGTCGTGTGGACGGCTGACGGCCGGGCGGGGTTCGAGGGCGGTCCGGGGTTGCCGCAGGTGCCTTACTCGCCCCCACCGGACGTCGTGCGCCCGCACTACGGGAGGGGGTGTGGCGGGGTGCGCCCGGAAGCGACGAGCGGCGGACCCGGGCGCCGAATGACGTAGGGCCAAACCGCGAACGCTGAGGACGTGCGCCGGCGCGGCACCGACCCAGGCACACGATGCGCAGGCCCGCACTGACCGCGCCGGGCAATCGGGAGGGCGGGCGGGGAAACCGCCCGCCGCAGGCGCACACAACCCGCACCCGCACACAACCACCGGGCAGCCCGGCGCAGCCGCCCGCAGACGGGAACCCCGTCAGGCCTCGCGGCGCCCGTTGAAGCGGCGCGGCAACCCCAGGGGGTTGCCGTCGCGCAGCTCTGCCGGAAGCAGCCCCTGCGGCGCGTCCTGGTAGACGACGGGCCGCAGCCACCGCTCGATCGCCGTGCCGCCGACCGACGTGGACGTCGAGGTCGTGGCCGGGTACGGCCCCCCGTGGTGCATGGCCGGGGCCACGGCGACCCCCGTGGGCCAGCCGTTCACCACGACGCGCCCCGCCAGCGGGGTGAGGCGGCGCAGCAGGTCCGCGCCGGAGCCGTCGGCGTCGGCGTCGGTGCCGGACGCCTCGGCCTCGCTCAGGTGCGCCGTCGCCGTGAGGTTGCCGGGGAGCCGTCCGAGGACCCCCTCGACCTCCTCCGCGCCGCCGTAGCGCGCGACGACCGTGACCGGTCCGAAGTGCTCCTCCAGCAGCGCGTCGTGCACGCCGCCCTCCGCAAGCCGCGCCGCCGGGACGGAGACGAAGCCGGCGCGCACCAGGTGCTCGCCGCCGTCGCCGGGCTCGACCGGCGCCTCCACCTCGGGCAGCGTGGTCAGTTCGCGCACGCCCGCGATGAAGTTGTCCCGCATGCGGGCGTCGAGCAGGGTGCCGGGGGCGACGTCGCCGACCGCGGCCGCCAGGGACTTCAGGAGGCGGTCGCCGGCTTCGCCCGCCGGGGCCAGTACGAGGCCGGGCTTGACGCAGAACTGGCCGACGCCGAGGGTCACGGACCCGGCGAGTCCCGCGCCGATCTGCTCGGCGCGCTCCTCGGCCGCGGCCTCCGTGATCACCACGGGGTTGAGGCTGCCGAGTTCGCCGTGGAACGGGATCGGCACCGGTCGTGCCGCGGCGGCGTCGAACAGGGCGCGCCCGCCCCGTACGGAGCCGGTGAACCCCGCGGCGGAAACCAGCGGGTGCTTGATCAGGTCGATGCCGGCCTGGAAGCCGTGGAGCACCGAGACGACGTCGGCGGGCAGGCCGACGGCGACGGCGGCACGGCGCAGCGCGTCCGCGCACAGCTCGCTCGTCGCCGGGTGGTCGGGGTGGGCCTTGACGACGACGGGGCAGCCGGCCGCCAGCGCGCTGGCGGTGTCGCCGCCCGGCACGGAGAAGGCGAGGGGGAAGTTGCTGGCGGAGTACACGGCCACGACGCCGAGCGGGATCTTGTAGCGCCGCAGGTCGGGCCGGGGCGGGGCGAGCGTGGCGTCGGCGTGGTCGATGATGACGTCGAGGAAGGCGCCCTCCTCGACGATCTCGGCGAAGGCCCTCAGCTGGTAGGTGGTGCGCCCGAGTTCGCCGGTGAGGCGGGCAGGACCGAGGGCGGTCTCCGCGTCGGCGGCCTCCAGGATGCGGGGGCCGGCCTCCTCCAGGAAGTCGGCCGCGGTGCGCAACAGCCGGGCGCGCACCTCGCGGTCGGCCAGCGCCGGGAAGGCCGCGGCGGCGGCGCGCACCGCGGCGTCGACCTCCTCGGCGGTGGCTTCCACGGCGACCTGCTCCCGCTGCTTCCCGGTTCGGGGATCGACGCTCCACACTGGTACGGCCACCGCGGGTACCTCCAGGCCTTCCGTTCGATATACTGAACAGCATCCGCAACTGTGAATCTGTTCGGGAGCCTACTTGTGCGGGTCCCGGCCGAACAAGGGGGGTCCACTCCAGATGGCTGCAGGTGAGGGCGGCGCGCAGGTCAAATCCGCGGTGCGGACGGTGGAGCTGCTGGAGTTCTTCGCGGGGCAACCCGGCATGCACAGCCTGGCCGCCGTGCAGGAGGCCGTGGGCTACCCCAAGTCCAGCCTGTACATGCTGCTGCGCACGCTCGTGGAGCTGGGCTGGATCGAGACCGACGCCACCGGCACCCGCTACGGCATCGGCGTGCGCGCCCTGCTGGTCGGCACCTCGTACATCGACGGCGACGAGGTCGTCGCCGCGGCCCGCCCGACCCTGGACCGGCTCTCGGACGACACCAGCGAGACCATCCACCTGGCCCGCCTCGACGGAACCAGCGTCGTCTACCTGGCGACCCGCCAGTCCTCGCACTACCTGCGGCCGTTCACCCGGGTCGGCCGCCGGCTGCCGGCCCACTCCACCTCGCTCGGCAAGGCGCTGCTCGCCACGTACACCGACGAGCAGGTCCGCAAGCTGCTGCCGGAGACGCTGGAGCCGCTCACCGAGCACACCCACACCGACCGCGAGAAGCTGATCGCGGAGCTGCACCAGATCCGCGAGCAGGGCTACGCCGTGGACCGCGAGGAGAACACGCTGGGCCTGCGCTGCTTCGGCGTCGCCATCCCGTACCGCACGCCCGCCCGCGACGCGATCAGCTGCTCGGTCCCGGTGGCCAGGCTGACCCCGGCCCACGAGCAGCTGATCAAGGACGCCCTCTTCGACGCGCGCGACCGCCTCACGCTGGCGACCCGCCGTCTGTGACCCTCCCGGTCAGGACTCCTCGCGCAACACCCGGACGGCACCCGGCGGCACGCTGAGCCGGCCGATGACCCGTTCGCCGGTGAGCAATTCCGTACCCGGCGCGTCGAGGGGCACCTTCGCCTCGGACCCGGTGTGGTTGATCACGAAGAGGTACCTGCCCTGCTCACCGGCGCGGCGGACGACCTCGACGTCACGCGGCAGTTCGGCCCGGTCCGGCAGGCCCGCGTCCTCCGCGGCGGCGGCCAGGACCGCGCCGATCTCCGCGGGGCCGAGCCGGGTCGAGACGTACCAGGCCGTGCCCTCGCCCAGGGCGTGCCGGGTGACGGCGGGGCGGCCGGCGGCGGGGCCGTCGGCGTACGTCCACACCGGCTCTGCGCCGCGCGGCACGACGACCTCGGTCCACAGGTCGCCGGTGAGGGCGGGGCCCTCGGGGCCGTCGAGCCGGACCCGTTCCCCGTCGAGCAGGGGCGCGAACTCCTCGACGGTCAGCCCGAGCACGTCCCGCAGCGCGCCGGGCGCGGGGCCCGGGTGGACGGTGTCGTGCTCGTCGACGACGCCGGAGAAGTAGGAGACCAGCAGCGTGCCGCCGCCCTCGACGTAGGCGCGCAGGTTCCGTCCGGCGGCCTCGGTGGTGAGGTAGAGGGCGGGGACGACGACGAGGGGATAGGCCGACAAGTCGGCTTCTGGACGCGTGAAGTCGACGGTCAGGTGCCGGTCGAAGAGGGCCTCGTAGTAACTGTCGGCGCGTTCGCGCGCGTCGTGGTCCTGGCTGGGCCGCCACTCCAGCTTCTGCGCCCACCAGGACTGCCAGTCCCACAGCACGGCGGCGTCCGCGACGGTCCGGGTGCCGGCGACCTCGGCGAGGGCGGCGACGTCGGCGCCCAGCCGGACCACCTCGCGCCAGACGCGGCTGTCGGTGCCCGCGTGCGGCAGCATCGCGGAGTGGAACTTCTCGGCGCCGTAGCGGGACTGCCGCCACTGGAAGAACAGGGCGCCCTCCGAGCCGCGGGCCACGTGCGCGAGGCTGTTGCGGGCCATCTGGCCGGGGGCCTTGGCGGGGTTGCGGCGCTGCCAGTTGACCCCGCTGGTGGAGTGCTCCAGCAGCAGCCAGGGGGCGCCGCCGGCGACGGAGCGGGTGAGGTCGGCGGCCATCGCCAGGTTGACGTGGGTGCGGCGGCCGTCGGTGATCAGGTAGTGGTCGTTGGTGACGAGGTCGACCTCGCGGCCCCAGGCCCAGTAGTCCATCGAGTCGCACTGGCTGAGCGCGGTCATGAAGTTGGTGGTGACCGGGATGCCGGGTGACAGCCGGTGCAGGATGTCGCGTTCCGCGGTGAAGTTGCCGCGGACGGTCTCGTCCGTGAAGCGGGCGTAGTCCAGCTGCTGGGCCGGGTTGGCGACGGTGGGGGTCAGCCGCGGGGCGTCGACGTGCGCCCAGTCGCCGTAGGTCTGCCCCCAGAAGGCCGTGCCCCAGGCGGCGTTGAGGGCGTCGAGGCCCTCGTAGCGGGCCCGCAGCCAGTGCCGGAACTCCTCGGCGGACGCCTCGCAGTAGCAGGCGCCGACCGGTACGCCGTACTCGTTGTGGACGTGCCACATCGCCACGGCCGGGTGACTCCCGTAGCGCTCGGCCAGCCGCTCGGTGATCCGGGCGGCTGCCCGGCGGTATGCGGCGGAGCTGTGGCAGATGGCGCCGCGCGAGCCGAAGCCGTAGCGGATGCCCTCGCGGCTCACCGGGAGCGCCTCGGGGTGGGCGGCGTAGAACCAGGCGGGCGGCACGACGGTGGGGGTGCCGAGGTCGGCGCGGATGCCGTGCTCGTGCAGCAGGTCCAGCAGCCGGTCGAGCCAGGCGAAGTCGTAGCGGCCGGGCTCGGGCTCCAGCTTCGACCAGGCGAAGATGCCGACGCTGACCATGGTCACACCGGCCTCGCGCATCAGCCGGACGTCCTCGTGCCAGACCTCCTCGGGCCATTGCTCGGGGTTGTAGTCGCCGCCGTAGGCAAGGCGCGCCATGGGATCTCCTGGGTCAACTCTGGGAACGTGCACAGCAGCCCGAGGGGCGGCTCGGCCAAGGTAACCGCACGGCCACAAGCATTGACAAGTGTCGGAGATGTTTCTCTACTGTGAACGCTCACAGCGCCCCCGCGCACCCTCGTCAGGGGAGGAACCCATGAACAAGCGCCTCGTCGCCGCATTCGCAGCGGCCGCGCTCTCCACCACGCTGCTGGCCGGCTGCGGTTCGTCGGACGACGGCGGAGACGGAGACAAGGCGGAGTCCGGACCGGTCAGCCTCACGTACTGGGCCTGGGCCCCCGGCCTGGACAAGGTCGCGGCGATCTGGAACGCCGGTCCCGGCAAGGAGGCCGGCATCACGGTCACGGTGAAGAAGCAGGCGTCGGGCGACGACCTGGTCACCAAGATCATCACCGCCTCGAAGGCGCACAAGGCGCCCGACCTGGTGCAGGCCGAGTTCCAGGCCCTCCCCACGCTGGTGAGCAACGACGTCCTGGCCGACATATCCGGGCAGGCGGGCGACGTGAAGAAGGACTTCGCCGACGGCGTGTGGCAGCAGGTGACCCTCGGCTCCGACGCGGTGTACGCGATCCCGCAGGACACCGGGCCGCTGATGTTCTACTACCGCCAGGACCTGTTCACGAAGTACGGCCTGAACGTGCCCACGACGTGGGACGAGTTCGCGCGGACGGCCCGCGACCTGAAGAAGAAGGACGCCGAGAAGTCGCTGACCACCTTCTCGGCGACCGACCCCGGCCTGTTCGCGGGCCTGTCGCAGCAGGCGGGCGCGAAGTGGTGGACGACCTCCGGGGACGAGTGGAACGTCGCCGTCGACGACGCCGCCTCCACCAAGGTCGCCGACTTCTGGGGCGGCCTGGTCAAGGAGGGCGTCGTCGACAACCAGCCGATGTACACCCCCGCGTGGAACAAGGCGCTCAACACCGGGACCCAGATCGCCTGGGTCAGCGCCGTGTGGGCGCCGGGCGTGCTGACGACCGCGGCCCCCGACACCAAGGGCAAGTGGGCCATGGCGCCGCTGCCGCAGTGGAACGCGGGTGAGAACGTCACGGGCAGCTGGGGCGGCTCCACGACCGGCATCAGCAACGACTCGAAGCACAAGGACGCCGCGGTGAAGTTCGCGACCTGGCTGAACACCGACCCGGAGGCCGTGACGGCGCTGGTGAAGAACGGCGGCATCTACCCGGCGGCGACGGCCGCCCAGACCGGGGACGCGCTCGCCCAGGCGCCGGAGTTCTTCTCCAACCAGCCGGACTTCTACACCAAGGCGGCCGAGATCGCGAAGACCACCGCCCCGGGGGCGTGGGGTCCGAACGTGAACGTCGCCTACAGCGCGTTCAAGGACGCCTTCGGCAAGGCGGCGCAGGACAAGGCCGGCTTCGGCCCGGCGCTGGGCACGGTGCAGTCGACGACGGTCGCCGACATGAAGAAGCAGGGCTTCTCGGTCGCGGAGTAGCGCGCGGCAGCCCCTCAGGCCGACCGGGGGCACCACGCGCCCCCGGTCCCGCCCGCCCGTCCGCTGCCCGTCCGTCCGCCCTCAGCCGTCAGCCGTCAGCCGTCAGCCGTCCGAAACGAGCCGCCCATGCCGCCCACGTCCGCTGCCCGGCGCACCCGACGCCTCGCCCCCTACGGATTCCTCGTCCCCGCCGTCCTCCTGTTCGCCGCGACCTTCGCGCTCCCCATCGGCTACGCCGTCTACCTGAGCTTCCGCAAGATCGAGGTCAAGGGCCTGGGCCTGGGACGGGGCGCACGCGGCGAGGCCTGGGCGGGGCTGTCCAACTACACCTCCGTCCTGTCCGACACCGAGCTCCTGCACGGCGCCGCCCGCATCCTCGGCTACGGCGCGATCGTCGTGCCGGTGATGCTGGGCCTCGCCCTGCTGTTCGCCCTGATGCTGGACGCGCAGCGGACCCGGCTGCGCGGGTTCTCGCGGCTGGCGATCTTCCTGCCGTACGCCGTGCCCGGGGTGGTCGCGGCGCTGCTGTGGGGCTTCCTCTACCTGCCTTCGCTCAGCCCGCTCCACTACGCGCTGGGTGCCATGGGCCTGCCGGAGCCGGACCTGCTGACCGGCGGCGCGCTCTTCGGCGCGCTGGCGAACGTGGCCGTGTGGGGCGGCACGGGCTTCAACATGATCGTGATCTACACGTCGCTGCGGGCGGTGCCCTCCGAGATCTACGAGGCCGCGCGGATCGACGGCTGCTCGGAGCTGCAGATCGCGCTGCGGATCAAGATCCCCACCGTGGCGCCGGCGCTCGTGCTGACCTTCTTCTTCTCGATGATCGCCACCTTCCAGGTCTTCGGCGAGCCGATGACCCTGAAGGGGATGACGAACTCGATCTCCACGACCTGGAGCCCGCTGATGAAGGTCTACCAGGACGCCTTCGTGCGCGGCGACCTCCACTCGGCGGCCGCGACGTCCGTGGTCATCGCCGTCGTCACCCTCGTCCTGTCCTTCGGCTTCCTGCGGGCGGCCAACTCCCGTACCCGGCAGGGAGCCTCCTGATGAGCGTCACGGCAACCCCCCTCGCCCAGCGGCCCGGCGCCACCACGGCGGCCCGCGCCTCCGCGCCGCGGCGGCGCCGCGGGACCGGCCTGGTCCCGACCGTCGTGCTGCTGCTCGGGGCGGCCTACTGCCTGCTCCCGGTCGCGTGGGTGCTGGTGGCGTCGACGAAGAGCAGCCGCGAGCTGTTCGCGACGTTCACCTTCCTGCCCGGCACGGGCCTGGTCGACAACGTCTCCGCGCTGACGGCGTACCGCGACGGCGTCTACTGGCGGTGGATGCTCAACTCCCTCTTCTACGCGGGCCTCGGCGCGCTGCTGTCCACCGCGGTGTCCGCGGTGAGCGGCTACGCACTGGCGAAGTACCGCTTCCGCGGCCGCGAGGCGATCTTCAACGTCCTGCTGACCGGGGTGCTGATGCCGCCGGTCATCCTGGCGATCCCGCAGTACCTGCTGATGGCCAAGGCGGGTCTGGCCGACAGCTACCTGTCGGTGCTGCTGCCGAGCGTCCTGGCGCCGTACGGCATCTACCTGGCGCGGATCTACGCCTCCGCCGCCGTGCCGGACGAGGTGGTGGAGGCGGCCCGGGTGGACGGGGCGGGCGAGTGGCGGATCTTCCGCACGATCGCGCTGCCGGTGATGCTGCCCGGCCTGGTGACGGTCTTCCTCTTCCAGTTCGTGGCGATCTGGAACAACTTCCTGCTGCCGTTCATCATGCTGGGCGACGACGAGAAGTTCCCGGTGACGCTGGGCCTGTTCACCCTGCTCCAGCAGGGCGCCTCGGCGCCCGCCCTCTACACGCTGGTGATCACCGGTGCGATGCTGGCGATAATGCCGCTGATCGCACTGTTCCTGGTGATCCAGCGGTTCTGGAGCCTGGACCTGCTCTCCGGGGCCGTAAAGTCCTGAGGAGTCCCGAAGGAAGAACGGTATGAGCCGCACAGAACGACGCCGTCCCCCGACGATCCACGACGTGGCCCGCGAGGCGGGTGTGTCACGGGGCACGGTGTCGCGCGTCCTCAACGGCGGGCACAACGTGAGCCCGGCCGCGATGGAGGCGGTCAACGCCGCCATCCGCCGCACCGGATACGTGGTGAACCGGCACGCCCGCAGCCTGATCACCGGGCGTTCGGACTCGGTGGGCTTCCTTCTCACCGAGCCGCAGGAGCGCTTCTTCGAGGACCCGAACTTCAACGTGCTGCTCAGCGGCTGCACCCAGGCGCTGGCCGCGCACGACATACCGCTGCTGCTGATGATCGCCGGCGACGAGTCGGAGCGGCGGCGGATCACCCGCTACATCACCGCCGGGCACGTCGACGGCGTGCTGCTGGTGTCCAGCCACTCGGGGAACCCGGTCGCCGAGCGGCTGGAGAAGGCCGGGGTCCCGGTCGTCGCCTGCGGTGAGCCGCTGGGGCAGGGCGGCCGGGTCGCGTACGTGGCGGCCGACGAGCGGGGCGGCGCGCACCGGATGGTGCGGCACCTCGTGGCCTCCGGGCGGCGCACGATCGCCATGATCACGGGGCCGCTGGACACCCCCGGCGGTGTCCAGCGCCTGGCGGGCTACCGCGAGGAGCTGGCCGCCGCGGGGCTGCCCGCCGACGAGACCCTGATCGCCGAGGGCGACTACAGCCGGGCCAGCGGGGAGGCCGCGATGACCGCGCTGCTGGACCGCTCCCCCGGCCTGGACGCGGTCTTCGTCGCCTCCGACCTGATGGCCCAGGGCGCGCTGGCGGCGCTGGAACGGGCCGGGCGGCGCGTGCCGGAGCACGTCGCGGTCGGCGGCTTCGACGACTCCCCGGCGGCGCTGGCCACGCTGCCGCCGCTGACCACGATCCGCCAGCCGTGGGACCGGATCAGCGCCGAGATGGTGCGGCTGCTGCTCGCCCGCATCGCCGGTGACGAGCCGTCCGCGGTGATCCTCCCGACGGAGCTGATACGGCGGGAGTCGGCCTGAACATCCCCTAGGATCATGGGAGTTGGGGCGTCGAAGCCGCCGCCCCCGGACTTGGAGGACCGGTGCGTCTCCCCCGCTCCCTTTCCGGCTGGACCATGGCCGTCTTCGGTGTGCTCGCCGCCGCGCTCGGCATCGTCGGGATCGTGTCGCCGGCCGTGCAGCTGTCCCTGCTCGGCTTCCACCGTCCGGACCACCGCGCAGCCGGCGACTACACCCTGGTCTTCCTCACCGCGTCCTCGATGGCGGCGCTCAACATGGGCGTCTACTACGTCCTGGCGGCCCTCGCCGACTGGCGCGCCTTCTTCCGCTGGACGGTCCCGTTCCGGCTGCTGACCTTCACCGTCTTCACCACGGCCGTGGTGATCGGGCGGGCGCCCTCCGGTTTCCTCGGGGTCGGCGTGTGGGAGGGCGTGGGCGCGCTGGTGACCGGTGCGGCCCTCTGGCACGAGGGCCGCACGGCCCGGGCCGCGACCCCCGAGGGCGCCGCGGCGGCGTGACCCGGCCGCGGGGCGGTCAGGACGTACGGGGCGGGACCGCGCACTGCTCGGAGAAGCCCTGGCTGGTCAGCCCGAGGGTGCTGTTGAGCCGGGAGCGCAGGTTCTCCACCGCGACCATGGCCGTGAGCTCGACGAAGGCGGCCTCACCGAGCCGGTCGAGCAGCCGGCGGGCCAGGTCGTCGGTGACGGACGGCTCCGTCTCGCTCATGGCCTCGGCGTACTCCATCACCCACTGCTCGAGCTCGGTGAAGTCCTCCCGGTGGTCGCGCCAGACGGGCACCTTGCCCACCTTCTCCATGGGCAGCCTCAGGCCCTCGGCCTTCCAGTGGCCGAAGTCCACGCACCAGGAGCAGCCGATGCGGACCGCGGACGCCATGACGGCGAGGTGCTTGAGGCCCGGGTCGAGCGCGTGCCACTTCTCCACGCCCTGCTCGAAGCGGGCGTAGGACATCAGCACCTTCGGGTTGTGGCCGACCGCCCGGCCGGGGTCGAGGACCCTGCCGAACCTGCGGCGCGCGTACCACTCGGCGAGCCGGATGAACGGGGTCCGCGGCGGGTCGAGGGAGATGCGGGACATGTCGTGCCTCCTGGGGTCGTCCGCGTCGTGCCTGCGGGCGTACGACGGACGGCGGCCTCCCCGGTGTGACATCGGACAGGGGGCAGGTCCGGGAGGTCACACCCGCAGGGCGCACAGGGCGCGGTCCCAGAGCCGGTCCGCGGCGATCGGGTCCACGGCGTGGGCGGCGACGCCGCCGGGACGCCCTTCGTCCCCGTCCACGACCGGCGCCTCCTGGTTGTCCTCGAAGTAGCGTCCGGTCACCCCGTCGAGCAGCGGCGACGCCGCGAGCAGCACCGAGGTGGCGGCTCCCTGCTCCGCGGTCTTGTGGTACGGCTGCGGGATGACGGCGCCGTCCTCGTCCGTCACGCCCATCGCCCGCATGGTGCCGGCGTCGATGTGGCGCTGGAGGTTGGTGCTGAGGATCCATCCGGGGTTGAGCGCGTTGGCCGTGACGCCGTCGGCGGCCCACCGGCGGGCGCCCACCGCGAGCAGGACGTCGGCGGTCTTGGACTGCGCGTAGGCCGTCCAGGGGTCGTAGGGACGCCGCTCGAAGTGGGGGTCGCCGAAGTCGAACGCGGCGTTGTGGTGGGCTCCGGAGCTGACGACCACCAGCCGGGCCGACCCGGCCGCCCGCAGTGCGGGGTGGAGCGCCGTGGCGAGGGCGAAGTGCCCGAGGTGGTTGGTGGCGAGCTGCAGCTCCCACCCGAGGTCGGTGACCTGGCGGGTGGGGAGGGCCATGATCCCGGCGTTGGCGACGAGGATGTCGAGCGGCCCGCTCCAGGCGTCCGCGAAGTGTGCGACGGACGCGAGGTCGGCCAGGTCGAGGCCCCGTACGTCCACCGAGCCCGCCGGGGCGGTGGTGGCGAGTCCGCGGAGGGCCGGCTCCGCGGCGGCGGGGTCGCGCGTGGCGACGGTGACGTCCGCGCCGGCCGAGGCCAGGGCCCGGACCGTTTCCAGGCCGATGCCGGAGGCGCCGCCGGTGACGAGGGCGCGCCGGCCGGTGAGGTCGACTCCGCTGACGACCTCGGAGGCCGTGGCGTGCGAGGGGAAGGGGGTCTGCAGCAGGGGGTGGTCGAGCACGGTGACCTTCTCGGGAGGGGAACGGCTGGTACGCGAACCAGGCTATGGACGGCATCGCGTATTCTCCATAATGAAAACTCCGGAAAACTTCAGCCATCGTCCAGACCCAGGAGGTACGTCATGGATCCGCTCGAGGACGTGCTGGCCCTGCTGGAGACCAGGGCCCACCTGTCGACGGGCCTCGTGGCGGGCGGCGAGTGGGCGGTGCGCTTCGAGGCGCCGTCCGGGGTGAAGTTCAACGCGGTCCGGCACGGCGGGTGCCTCCTGGAGGTCGAGGGGGCGGACGGGCCGGTGGAGCTGGCCGCGGGCGACTGCTTCCTGCTCACCCAGGCCCGCCCGTTCGTGCTGCGCAGCGCTCCCGGCGTGGCCCCGGTCGCCGCGGAGCCGGTGTTCGCCGCGGCGGAGGGCGGTTTCGCGCGGGTCGGCCGGGGGGACGACGTCCTGCTGGTCGGCGGCCGCTTCTCCTTCGGCGACCGCGCGCGGGCCCTGCTGCTGGACGCCCTGCCGCCGGTCATCCACGTGCCCGTGGGGACCGCGCACGCGCAGACCGTGGGCTGGGCACTGGAGCAGATCGGGCAGGAGCTGCTGCGACGGCCCGTGGCCTCCACCCTCGTGGCGGAGCACCTGGCCGTCGTCATGCTGGTCCACGTGCTGCGTCTGCACCTCGCAGAGGAGTCGCACGGCGTGTCTGGCTGGCCGGCGGGCCTGTCCGACCCCGTCGTGGCGCCCGCCCTGGCCGCGCTGCACCGTGCGCCGGCGCACGGCTGGACGGTCGCCGAACTCGCCCGCACCAGCGGGGTGTCGAGGTCCACGCTCGCCGCACGGTTCAAGCGGACCGTGGGCTGTCCGCCGCTGGACTACCTCAGGCGGTGGCGCATCGAACTCGCCTCGCAGCGCCTGCGCAAGGGCACCGAGACCCTCGCCGTCATCGCCCGCGCGGTCGGCTACGGCTCCGAGAGCGCGCTCAGCACGGCCTTCAAGGAGGTCACGGGGAGCTCGCCCCGTGCCTACCGCGGCGGTCCCGTGGCCTGACGGGACGCCCGGGGGCGCGGGCCTCCGCCGGCCGGGGACGGTCGGCCGACGGGTGGGGTGGGTGCGGGGCGGCGGCCGGTCAGAGCCTTCCGCTGCCCGCGTGGCGGTCGACGACGTACGGTACGGCGCCCGCACGGTCGACCCGGGTGCGCAGGGCCGGGGTCCACCCCGCGTCGTCGCCGAGCTGCTCGGCGGGGACGCCCGCGTTGTGGACGGCGAGCAGGTCGACGGGGCGGCCGTTGACGAGGTTGCCGTCCTCGGTGAGGGCGGTGCCCTTCCACTTCTTGATGACGGTGGCGCGGTCGACGCCCGCGGGCAGGGTGAAGGCGTTGGCCTCCGCCACGAGCTGCGACTGGACGCCGACACCGAGGCTGTAGCCGTAGGCGTAGCCGGAGTCCGCGGTCGCCACGTAGTGGTTGTTGTAGGTGTCGACCTGGCCGAAGCGGACGCGCGGGGCGCGCTCGGTGACGTTCCGGTAGAGATTGTGGTGGAGGGTGACGCGCAGCCTGCCCGCGTCGGTGGCGGCGGCGCTGTCGCTGTTGCCGATGAGCGAGGTCTTGCCGTGGTCCCGGAAGACGTTCCAGGACCCGGTGACGAGGTCGGAGCCGTTGATGACGTCGAAGAGGCCGTCGTGCTTCTGGAAGACGCGGCCGAAGTACGTGGGCAGGGTCGTGTCGGGCTCGTCGCCGTCGGAGAAGGTGTTGTGGTCCACCCACACGTGCGTGGAGCCGACCACGCTGAGGTTGTCGTACTCGGAGTTCCAGTTGCCGGTGTCGCCGTCGGTGGGGTCCCAGGCGGGGAAGCAGTCGGCGGCGTTCTCGAAGGACAGGTTGCGGATGATGACGTCGTCGGCGTCCTGGACCATGAGGTTGCCGCCGCGGAGGGTGGCGCCCCGGCCGAGGCCGACGATGGTGGTGCGGGAGCCGACCCGCACCTGGACGCGTTCCGCCTGGACCTTCTGCGAGGCGGCGCGGGCGTCCTCGAGCGGGCCGGACGGCTCGCGGTCGGTGCCCCACACCGCGGGGTCGTAGGCGGCGAGGTAGCCGTCGAGCGTGTACCCGTCGGTGGCGTAGTCCGCGCAGCCCAGGGGGGTGCCGTCGTCGGCGGTGTTGACGTCGATGACGCCCTTGACCTGAACGATCCGGGGGGTGCCGTCGCCGTCGCCGAGGGCGGCGACCAGTTCGGCGCGGTTGCGCACGGTGAAGACGTGGGCGGCGTCGGCGGCCGAGCCACCCCTGGTGCCCCCGCCGGCCGAGGCCCAGCCGTCACCGGCGGGCAGTACGGCACGGCCGAGGGCGGCCCCGCGCGGGACGGCGGCCTGGGCCGCGGCCGGAGCGGTGAGGGCGAGGGCGAACGTCGTGCAGCCCATCAGGACAGGAATGACGCGCGCATGACACATAGATCTGCGCATTGCGGCTCCTTTGGGAGGAGGTGGGGATGGGAGAGGGAGCGGGAGCGGGGACGGCCGGCGGCTCACGGCGCGGCGTGGGCGCCGCCGGCCGTCCCGTACCCGGGCACGCGGATCAGGAGGTGTGCTTCTTCCAGTCCGCCTGCGCGGCGTTGAGCTTCCCGGCGAAGGCGTCGAGGAAGTCCTTGGCGCTCAGCCGGCCGAGGACGACCTTCTGGAACTCCGGTTCGCTGTCGGCCTTGCTGAGGGTGTTCCAGTCCGGCAGGTAGTACGGCAGCTGGACGATCTTCGTCTTGGGGTCGGTGAGCGCCTCGATGGCGATCTTGGTCGCCCCGGCGGAGGCGATCCAGTCGTCGTCCTGCGCCTCGGTGTTGGACGGGATGGCCCCGGCCGACTCGTTCCACAGGCTGTTCGCCTCCGCGGAGGCGGCGAACTCGATGAACTTCCAGGCGGCCTCCTTGTTCTCGGAGCTCTTGAACAGACCGAGCCCGTCCACCGGGTTGGAGACCGTGGTGCGCACCCCCGCCGCGTCGACCGGCATGGCCACGCCCGCGAACTTGCCCTGACCGAGGGCATCCAGGTGGTTCTGGTAGGAGCCCAGGTTGTGCTGGAGGATGCCGATCTTCCCGTTGTCGAACTCGGCGACCATCTTGGTGAAGTCGTTGTTGAGGTCGGCCTCGGGCGTGGTCTTCTTGTACAGCGCGACGTACTTCTCCAGCGCCGCCACGTTCTTCGGGTCGTTGACGGTGGTCGTGTCGCCGTTCCAGAAGCTGTCGATGCCCGACTGCCCGTACATCATGTCCAGGGCCTGGGCGATCGAGCCGGCGCCGCCGCGGAAGGTGAAGCCGAACTCGTTGCTCTTGCGGTCCGTCAGCTTCTCCGTCGCCGTGAAGAACGCGTCCCAGGTGGTGGGCGCCGGCACCCCCGCGGCCTCGAAGAGGTCGGTGCGGTACCACAGGACGCCCATGTTCGCGGAGGTCGGCACGGAGAACAGCTCGTCGCCGCCACCCGCCACCTGCACGCTCTTGACCAGGTTGGGGTCGAACCTGCCCTTCAGGGGGCTGTCGTCGATGCGGTCGGTCACCGGGTCGAGCGCGCCCTGCGCCACCAGGCTCGCGAGCATCGCGGTGCCCACGCCACCGACGTCGGGCAGGCCCTTGCCGCCCGCGATGGCGGTGTCGTACTTGGACTGCACGTCGGCGGCGGCGACCCCGACGTACTTCACCTCGACGTCCGGGTTCTTCTTCTCGAAGCGGGAGATGATCTCCTTCCACACCTCGGTGCGGACACCGCCGTTGTTGTCCCAGAAGGTGACGGTGCCCTTGCCGCTGCCCTCGCTGCCCGAGCTGCCCTTGCCGTCGGTGCCGCAGGCGGACGCGGTCAGCGCCAGTGCGGAGACGGCCGCGACGGCGGCGGCGAGGCGCGCTCCGCGGCCCTTCGGTGCTCTCATGGTGACTCTCCTGTCGGGGTGTGTGCGGGTGGTGGGGACGTGAGGGGTGGCCCGGGGTCCGGCGCGGGCCGTCGCCGGTGTCCGCGGCGGTAGGTGCCGTCGCGGGGGGTCGGCGGTCCAGGGGCGCATCGTCAGCCGCTCCCGTCGACGAGGCGGCGGGCCAGCGCGCCGGCCTGCGCGGGTCCGAGCCGCCCGTCGGCGACGGCGGTGACGATCCGCCGGGTCACGGTGCCGCCCGCGGGGACGGGCAGCCGCCGCGCCCAGGCGAGGGCGGAGCCGACGCCGGGGTACTCGGCGGTGCGCACGAACCACGGGTCGCGGCGGGTCCCGGCGGTCGCCCCGGCGAAGACCAGCGTCCAGCCCTCGCCCGAGAGGGCCAGCCAGTCGGCCGCCCGGCCGTGCACGGCCTCCTCGCCCTCCGCGCCGGCCGTGAACACCCGCGCCCGCTCCGGCTCGGCGGGCGCCCGCCAGAAGAAGCCGCCGTAACCGGCGCCGGGGCGGCCGTTGGTGGCGGGGCTGCCGATGGTCAGCTCCCGGTCGCCGGGGTTGGCCAGGGCGAAGGTGACGTCGAGCGCCCAGCAGCCCTCGCCGAGCGCGCGGGCCGTGACCGTCCGTCGCTCGCGGAGCAGTTCGCGGTCCCCGGTGCGCCAGGACAGCTCCTCGGTGAAGCCGTCCGGGCCGCCGCGGAGCAGGCCCAGGTGCTCCTGGACACCGTGGTCGTCCAGCTCGGCCGGGCCCCGGTCGCGGACGTAGGTGCGCCCGCCCCAGAAGTTGCGCCCGTCGACGTCGGGGACGGCGACGCTCACCCCGAGGTGGTGGAGGTGGTCGCCGGGCATGAACTCGGTGACGGGCACCCCTGCCAGGGTGGTCAGCGGGTGCAGGTAGGGGCGCGGGGCGAGCCGCCCGGGCAGCTCGGGGCGGTGGACGTACCGTCCGACGGTGCGTCCGGCGGCGCGCAGCACGGTGGTCGTCATCGCCGGACCACCCCGTTCGGTGCGGCCCAGGGGGCGCCCAGCTCGGAGAAGAGGGCCAGGGTCTCCGCGCCGGCGGTGACCATGCCGTCGACCCCGGTGACGACACGTCGCGTGGACCGTTCGCCGGGCTCGGTGCGCCAGGCGCCGTCGGGGAGCGGCACCGGGTCCGGGGCGGTGCGCACGGCCTCGACGACCTTCATGAAGGCGCCGGTGGCGCGGGGCGGCACGAGCAGGTCCTCGCCGTGCCGCACGTGCGCGACCAGGTTCTCCAGCAGGTCCGTGCGTCCGTACCGCTGCTCCTGCGGGCCGCGCGCGGCGCGTTGCAGCAGGACGCGGTCCTGCTTGTACCAGAACGTCACACGGCCGCGGTCGCCGTGGACGACGACGTACGGCTCGGCGTTCCGCTCGGCGCACAGGGTGGCGGTGACCGTGACGACCGTGCCCCGCGCGGTGCGCAGCCGCAGGGCGGAGGTGTCGTCGGCCTCGATGGCGTTGGCCCGGAAGAGCTCCAGCTCGATCGCCCCGACGTCCTCGGCGCGTTCGCTGCCGTCCAGGGCGAGCGCGGTGGCGACGGCGTGGGCGAGGGGGTTGGTGAGCACCCCGTCGACCACGTCCGTACCGCCCATCCTGCGCCGCCCCGACCAGGCGGCCCGGCGGAAGTAGTGCTCGTCGCGCACCCAGTTGCCGGCGGCGCCGATGCCGCGCACGGTGCCTATCGCGCCGTCGGCCACCAGCGCGCGGACGGCGTCCAGGGCGTGCGAGCCCAGCGACTGGAAGCCGATCTGGCAGGCCCGCCCGCTCGCCTCGACCCCGGCGACCAGCCGTTCGTACGCGGCGTAGGAGGGTGCGGGCGGCTTCTCCAGCAGCACGTGGGCGCCCTGCGCAGCCGCGGCCAGCGCCAGGTCGGTGTGCGTGTGGAGGGGGGTGCAGACGATGACGATCCCGGCGCCGGTCCGCGCGGTCAGTTCGCCCAGGTCGGTGCCGTGGGCGGGTGCGGGGAACCCGGCCGGTTCCCCCGGTGCCGGCGGGACGGTGTCACAGATCCCGGCGAGCCGCACCAGACCGGTGGCCGACAGCCTCCTCAGGTTCTCCAGGTGCCAGGCGCCGTGACCGCGGGCCCCGGCCAGGACGACGGGCACGGGCGCGTCGCCGGACGGCGTCGCCGCCGGGCCGCCGCCGGCGGGCCGCGTGGATGCATCTCGCACGGTTCGGACCTCCTCGTCCGCGGGACAGGGGCGGGTGGCGGGACGGGCGTCAGCCCTTCACCGCACCCGCGCTGAAGCCGGTGACCAGCCACTTCTGGATGAAGGCGAAGACGATGACGACGGGCACCGCGGCCACGACGCCGCCCGCGGCGAGCGTTCCGAGCTCGACGCTCTCGCCGGAGCCGATGGTGTAGCTGAGGCCGACGGGGATCGTGTACTTCTCCTGCGTGCTGAGGAACATCAGCGAGAAGAGGAAGTGGTTCCAGCTGTGCACGAAGGCGAAGGAGCCCACCGCGACCAGCCCCGGCCGCAGCAGCGGCAGCACCACCGCGCAGAAGGCCCGGATCCGGCCGCAGCCGTCGACCCAGGCGGCCTCCTCCAGCGACACCGGGACGTTCCTGATGAAGCCGCTGATGAGGATGATCGACAGCGGCAGCTGGAAGACCGTCTCGGCGACGATGACGCTCCACAGGGAGTCGATCATGCGCAGTTCGCTGAAGATCTGGAAGAGCGGCACCAGCATGAGCGCGCCCGGGATGAACTGCGAGCACAGCAGGGCGAGCAGGAAGGCGCGCTTGGCGCGGAAGTCGAAACGGGCCAGCGCGTAACCGCCGAGCAGGGCGATCACGGTGGTCATCACGAGCGTGGCCACGCCGATGAGCAGGCTGTTCTTGAAGAACACCGCGAAACCGAGGTCGTTCCACACCTTCGAGAAGTGCGCGGTGGTGGCCGGCCACGGCACCAGCGAGGTGGACCCCGAGGGGCGCAGCGCGAACAGCAGCATCCAGTAGAAGGGGACGAGCGTGAACAGCAGGTACAGGCCGAGCGGCAGGTAGATCTGCCAGCGGGGCGCACCCGCGCCGAGCCCCCGGCGCCCGCGGCGCCGCCCGGCACCGCCGCCGTCGTCGTCGGGGCGCGCGGCGGGCGCCACGCGCGGCAGGGGGAGGCCGTTCCTCTCCGGCACGGTGGTCGTCATGTGCGGTCGCCCCCGAACTTGCTCAGACGCAGGTAGACGATGGAGCAGAACAGGAGGATCACGAAGGCGACGGTGGTGAGCGCGGACGCGTAGCCGAAGTCGTGGCCGTCGATGCCGGTGTTGGCCACGTACAGCGGCAGCGTGGTCGTCGAACCGGCGGGACCGCCTCCGGTGAGCGTGTAGAGCAGGTCGACGTTGTTGAACTCCCACACCCCGCGCAGCAGCGTGGACAGCACGATGGCGTCCCGCAGGTGGGGCAGCGTGATGTGGAAGAACCGCCGGAAGCGGCCCGCGCCGTCGACCGAGGCCGCCTCGTACAGCTCGTTCGGGATGGACTGCAGGTCGGCCAGGATGAGGATGGCGAAGAACGGGACCCCGCGCCACAGTTCGGCCAGGACGGCGGCCGGGAAGACGGTGTCGGGGTCGGAGAGCACCGAGGTGCCGTACTCGCCGATGCCGGCGTCCGCCAGGTAGCGGCTGATGCCCGTGGCGGGGTTGTACAGCAGCATCCAGATGGTGGTGGTCAGCACGCCGGAGACGGCCCACGGCGAGAAGACCAGGGCGCGCGACAGTCCGCGGCCGACGAAGGTCTGGTTGACGACCAGGGCGAGCGCCAGCCCGAGGGCGAGCTGCAGCCCCACCTCCGCGGCGACCCACTTGAGGCTGAAGAGCAGGCTCTGCCAGAACAGCGGGTCGTCGAAGAGGATCCGCTGGAAGTTGCCGAAGCCGGCGAAGCCGTTCCGCCAGGGCTTGGTGACGTTGTGGTCCTGCAGGCTGTAGTAGAGGACGCTGACCATCGGGTAGGCGATGAAGCCCAGCATCAGCAGGACGGCGGGGGCGATCAGGAGGTACGGGGTGCGCCGGGCCGCGCCGGACGGCCGGCGCCGCGAGGGCCGGGGTGGTTTCGCCACGGCTGTGGCCATGACCGGTACTCCTTCGTACGGGTGCGGGGAAAGCGCTTGCCTAGTGGTGCGGGGCCGCCACGGGCGCGGTGGCGGTACGGGCGGTACGGCGTGGTGCGCGGCGGGGCGTCAGCCCGCGTAGGGCTCCGGCACTTCTCCGGGCCGGGTCAGGAAGCGGAAGTCGCAGCCGGTGTCGGCCTGGGTGATCTGGTCCTGGTACAGCGCGCCGTAGCCGCGTCCGTAGCGGGGCGGCGGCGCCTGCCACTGCGCGCGCCGGCGTTCCAGTTCCGCGTCGTCGACCTCCAGGCGCAGGGTGCGCGCCTGGACGTCCAGGGTGATCGGATCGCCAGTGCGGACGAGGGCGAGCGGCCCGCCCACGTGCGACTCGGGCGCCACGTGCAGCACGCACGCGCCGTAACTCGTGCCGCTCATCCGGGCGTCGGAGATCCGCACCATGTCCCGCACCCCCTTCTTCAGGAGGTGGCCGGGCAGCGGCAGCATCCCGTACTCGGGCATGCCCGGGCCGCCGAGCGGACCGGAGCCGCGCAGCACGAGCACGCTGTCCTCGGTGATGCCGAGCGCCGGGTCGTCGATGGTGCGCTGCAGGGTCCGGTAGTCGTCGAACACCACGGCCGGGCCGGTGTGCTTGAGCAGGTGCGGCTCGGCGGCGATGTGCTTGATGACCGCGCCGTCCGGGCACAGGTTGCCGCGCAGGACGGCGACGCCGCCCTCGGCCGCGAGCGGCCTGTCCAGCGGGCGGATCACGTCCTCGTCGTGGACGAGGGCACCGGCGAGCTGTTCGCGGAGCGTGGCGTGCGCGACGGTCGGCCGGTCGAGGTGCAGGACACCGGCGTCCCGCAGCCGGGTCAGGAACCCCGGGAGGCCGCCGGCGAAGTGGAAGTCCTCCATCAGGTGGCGGCCGCCCGGCCGGAGGTTCGCCAGGACCGGCACCGTGCGGGCGATGCGGTCGAAGTCGTCCAGCGTCAGCGGGACACCGCTGCGCCCGGCCATCGCGATCAGGTGGATCACGGCGTTGGTCGAACCGCCGAGGGCGAGCACCGTGGCCACCGCGTCCTCGTACGCCTCGCGGGTCAGGATTGCCGACGGCCGCAGGTCCTCCCGCACGAGGTCGACGATCCGCATCCCGGAGGCGGCCGCCATGCGGTCGTGCCCGGAGTCGACGGCGGGGATCGACGACGCGCCCGGCACCGTCATCCCCAGCGCCTCCGCCGCCGCGGTCAGCGTGGAGGCGGTGCCCATGGTCATGCAGTGGCCGGGCGAACGGGCCAGCCCGCTCTCCAGCTCGGCCATCTCGCAGTCACCGATGAGGCCGGCCCGCTTGTCGTCCCAGTACTTCCACATGTCGGTGCCGGAGCCGAGCACCTCGGAGCGCCAGTGCCCGGGCAGCATGGGTCCGGCCGGCACGAACACCGCCGGCAGGTCGGCGCTCGCGGCCCCCATCAGCAGCGCCGGGGTGGACTTGTCGCAACCGCCCAGCAGGACCGCCCCGTCCACCGGGTAGGAGCGCAGCAACTCCTCGGTCTCCATCGCGAGCAGGTTGCGGTAGAGCATCGGCGTCGGCTTCTGGTACGTCTCCGACAGCGTCGCGACGGGGAACTCCAGGGGGAAGCCGCCCGCCTGCCACACCCCGCGCTTGACCGCCTGGGCCCGCTCGCGCAGGTGGACGTGGCAGGGGTTGATGTCGCTCCAGGTGTTGACGACCGCGATCACCGGCTTGCCCAGGTGCTCCTCGGGCAGGTAGCCCAGCTGCCGGGTACGGGCCCGGTGGCTGAACGAGCGCAGGCCGTCCGTCCCGTACCACTGGTGGCTGCGGAGCTCTTCCGGCTTCTTCATGGCGGCCCTCCGTCCCGTCCCGGCTCACACGTCCCAGCCGGCGAGCAGCGCGGCCACCCGCTCGCGCCGGCCCCCGGTCAGCAGGCGGCTGGGCGGGCGCACGTCGCGGCGGCACAGTCCCAGCACCGCCAGCGCCTCCTTGACCACCGACACGTTGTTGGCGGACTGCTGTTCGGCCCGCAGGTCCTCGAACTCCCTGATCTGCTCCCACACCTTCATCGCCGCCGCGTAGTCGCCGTCGCGCAGCGCGCGCAGCATCTCCAGGGACACCCGGGGCGCGACGTTGACCAGGCCCGAGGTGAAGCCCCTCGCGCCGACCGCCCAGTACGCGGGGGCGTACAGCTCGGCGAGGCCGGCGACCCAGGTGAAGCGGTCCAGCCCCGCGTCCCGGGCCACCGCCGCGAAGCGGGCGGCGTCCGGCACCGCGTACTTCACCCCGACGACGTTCGGGCACAGCTCGCCGAGGCGCGCGATCAGCCCCCCGTCCAGCGCCGCGTTGCGGACGTACGGGACGACCCCGGTCTCCGGGACGGCCTCCGCGACGGCGCGGTGGTAGTCCACCCAGCCCTCCGGCGACACGTACGGGTGGATCGGCTGGTGCACCATCACCATCTGCGCCCCGGCGTCGCGTGCGTGCCGCGCGGCGGCCACGGCGGTCGGCACGTCGTGGCCGACGCCCACCACGACCTGGGTGTCCGGGTCCGCCTCGGCCATCGTCAGCTCGACGACCAGCCGCCGCTCGGCCGGGTCGAGGGCGTAGAACTCCCCGGTGTTGCCGTTCGGCGTGACCGTCCGCACCCCGCTGTCGAGCAGTCTGCGCAGCAACGCCCGGTACGCGGTGGGCTCCACGCCCCCGTCCGCGCCGAACGGGGTCACCGGGATCGCCACGACATCGGCGAGCGCCGACGACTGCTCTGCGAATGACATGCGGTTGCCCTTCAGCTCGGGTCGCTACGGGATGCCGTGGGGGCGGCATGGGGGGAGCGGGCGCGCGGAGGGCCGTCCCCTCACCCCGCGCGCCCGCGGCTCAGCGGGCCGTTCCTTCGCCGCCGTCCGGGCCCTCGGGGAACGCCCGGGCCACGAAGCTCGCGATGTGGTCGTGGAGCAGCCGCGCCGCGCCGTGCGCGTCCCCGTCGAGGGCACGCGCCAGGATCTCCCGGTGCTCGCGGGCCTCCTGCTCCCACGACGGGGTCTCCTGCCAGACCACCGCCGAGACCAGGGCCGCCTGGTCCCGCACGTCGTCGAGCATCCGGGCCAGCAGGGGGTTGCCGCACGGCGTGTACAGCGCCCGGTGGAACTCCCGGTTGGCGAGCGACCGGTCGGCCCGGTCCCCCGCCTCGTCGGCCCGCGACAGCGCGTCCCGCGCGGCGTCCAGCGAGGCGCGGTGCGTGACGGTACGGCGCAGCGCCTCCGGCTCCAGCAGCAGGCGCACGTCGTACACCTGACGCGCCATCTCCGCGTCCACGGCCCGCACGGTCACGCCCTTGTACTGGCTCATCACGACCAGCCCGGTGCCGGCGAGCGTCTTGAGCGCCTCCCGCACGGGCGTCTTCGACACCCCGAACTGCGCGGCCAGCTCGGCCTCCACGAGTGCCTGACCGGGCTTCAGCTGCCCGGTCAGTATCCCGTGCTTGATCGTTTCCAGCACGACCTGGGTACGGGACGGAATCGGCGTCGGCGCGGTGCCGGCGAGCAGGTCCATGGGGGCTCTTTCGGATCTCACGTAGGGCGTCTCATATATGACGTACGAAGTACGACGCGATGAAAGTAGGGCGGGGGGCGGGGTTCGTCAATGGGCCCGACGCACTTTGTGTGCGGTGCGGTTGTTGTCGTGTGCGGGTTGTTTGCGCCTGCGGCGGGCATCCCCCGCCCGCCCTCCCTCCCCCAGCCTTCGGCCGGGGGGACCCCCATCCGGCGCGGTCAGTGCGGGCCTGCGCACTGTTGGGGTGGGGTCAGGGCCGCGCCGGCGCACTCCCCCAGCCTTCGGCCGGGGGGACCCCCACAGGGCTCGCGGTTTACCCCTGCAGTATTCGGCGCCGGGTCCGCCGCTCGTCTCCCCCAGCCTTCGGCCGGGGGGACCCCCATGGGCGCACCCCGCCACACCCCCTCCCGCTGTGTGGGCGACTGACGGCCGGTGGGGGTGTCAGGGGCGCACGTTCCAGGGCAGTCCGCAGGATGCGAGCACGAGGTGCAGGCGTTCGTCGGTGGCCTCGGCGAGAGGGGGGACCAGCAGGGTCGCGATGCCCGCCTCGACCGCCGCACCGTCATAGGCGGAACGGTCCCCGACCATCAGCGCCTCGCCCGGACCCACCGCGAGCTCGTCCAACGCCAGTCGGAAGATGGCGGGATCGGGCTTGCACACACCATGCTCGAAGGACAGCACGAACCGGTCGACGTAACCGTCGAGGCGCGCCTTCTCGAACCACGGGCGGATGTCGAAGTGGACGTCGCTGACCACGGCAACCCGCACCCCGGCGGCCTTGAGCGTCGCAAGTGTCGGCCCCACGTCCACCGCGAAGAGATCGACGTCCAGTTGCGCCAGTTCGGCATACAGGGCGTCCACCAGCGTCTCGTCGATGCCCGCGGCCGAGGCCCAGTGCCTGAACCCGGCCCGGTACGACTCCACGGACACGTCCGCGCCGTTCATGGCCCGTGCCACTTCAGGTTGCCTGATCGCCGCGTCGAGACCAGCGCTGAGCCGCCGCACCTCCGACGGCGAGGCGTCCCGGGCGAGACGCCTCAACGCGCCCTCGATCCACGCCCCACCCTTCGGACCGGCATGGTCAGGACCCCACTTGGGGACGATGAGCGTTCCCACCCAGTCCAGAAGGACGGCCCTCACCTTTTCGACCACCCCGCCGGTATACCGGTGCGCTTATGTCGGCGGAAGGGCACCCCCGTCATTACCACCCTCCGGCCGTCAGTCGCCCACACCGGCAGGAGGGGGTGTGGCGGGGTACGCCCCCGGCCGAAGGCTGGGGGCGTACCCCGGCGCGGCACCGACCCCATACGTACGCAGCGAGGCGGTCACTGACCGCGCCGGATGGGGGTCCCCCCGGCCGAAGGCTGGGGGAGGGAGGGCGGGCGGGGGATGCCCGCCGCAGGCGCAACCAACCCGCACACAACAACCCACCCGCACCCGAGGCGCAAGCCTCACCCCACCCCCGCCAAGAACGCCCGCACCCCCGCCAGGTCCCCCGCGGACGCGAGCCCCGCGTGGTAGAGCCGCAGCTCCGTCGCCCCGGCCGCAGCCGCCCGGGAGGCGTCCGCGGTCAGCGTGCCGGGGCTGCCCCCCATTCCCGCGACCACGGGGAAGTTGGCGGCCAGCACGGTGCCCGCCCGTGCGTGCGGCACGCAGGCCGCCACCAGGTCGGCCCCGGGCAGCACGAGCCCGTCCGCATGGTCCAGGACGTACCCCGGGTCGACGCCCACGTTGGCCCCGCAGCGGTGGGCGTGCGGATCCGCGTGCAGCAGCACCTGGAACCCCGGTGCGGCCCCGGCCCGTGCCGCCGCACCCCGTACAGCCTCCACCGCCGCCCGCTGCAACTCCCGCGCGACGGGGCCCCGCCACGCCATCGTCAGCCCCGCGAGGTCCGCCCCGAGCAGCTTCTCGACGTCGGCCCACTCGTCGGGCCCCGGGGTCCACTCCCCCGCCCACACCGGCGCCAGGGCGTCGCGCACGGCCGCGCGCAGTTCGTCCGGGTCCGCGCCCAGCGCGGCGTACCCCGCCGCGCACGTGGGGCAGAAGCACAGGGACATCAGGTACTGCGCGGCCCCGGGCAGCGGCACGCCGCCCGTCTTGTCGTGGGCGTGCAGGTGGGCGAGGCCGTACCAGCCGCAGGACTCCAGTTCCGTACCCTCCGTCCCGGTCCCCGGCCGCACCGCGGCCTCCGCCGCCAGCGTGACGAGGTACTCGCGCACCTCCGGCTGGGCGATGCACGGCGCCCACGGGTAGGGGTCGCCGTAGGCGTTGCGCACGCTCACCCGGGGGTGTTCGTCCCCGAGACGGGAGTTGTGGGCGAGCACGACCCAGGAGTGCACGGCCAGTCCGGCCGCCCGCAGGGCCCGGGCGGCCTCGCCGTAGGCGTCCTCGGCGCCCGCCCAGTCCTGGGTGTACGGCCGCAGGGCGCGCCCCGCCCAGCGCCGCTCGTCCGGCGGGTAGAGCACGGCGGCGTGGCGGGCGGTGACGACGCGGTGCCCGGGATGGCGTGGGGTCAGCGCCCGCGTGGAGTGGTACGCGGAGGCGAGGGTGACCTGCTGCACGCCGAGGCCGGCGATGCGGTCCGCCGCCTCCGGGTCGCCGACGACGTCCCACGGGTAGACGAAGGTGGAGGCTCTCAACGCGGCTCCTGAGGGTGGGGGTTGACGCGGGTCACCGTACGTCAGTCCTCGCCGAGCAGGGCGAGTCCGCGGTCGATGAGTTCGGCCAGTTCCTTGATGTGCGCGGGCGCGGGCTCGGACAGCGGCGGGCGCACCTCGCCGACGTCCAGCCCGCGCAGCCGGACGCCGGCCTTGACCAGGGAGACGGCGTAGCCGCGGCCCTGCTGGCGCAGTTCCACCAGCGGCCGGTAGAAGCCGTCGAGGAGGGCGTTCACGGTGGTGTCGTCGCCGCCGGTCAGGGCGCGGTGGAAGGCGAGGGCGATCTCGGGCGCGAAGCAGAAGACGGCGGAGGAGTAGAGGGTGACGCCGATGCCGCGGTAGGCGAGGCCGGTGAGTTCGGCGGTGGGGAGGCCGTTGAAGTAGCGGAAGTCGCGGTCGGGGACCGTGCTGCGGACGGCGCTGATGATGCGCTGCATCAGGTCGAGGTCGCCGACGCCGTCCTTGAGGCCGATGATGCGCGGGATGCGGGCGAGTTCGGCGACGGTCGCGGGGGTGAGGACGGCGTTGTCGCGCTGGTAGACGATGACGTCGAGCGAGGTGCCCGCGGCGAGCGCCGCGTAGTGCCGCAGCAGTCCGGCCTGGTCGGCGACGACGAGGTAGGGCGGCATGGCGAGCAGTCCGTCGGCGCCCGCCTCCTCGGCGAGGCGAGCGAACTGCAGGGCCAGGGCGGTGCCGTAGCCGGCGCCGGCGACGACGGGGACCCGGCCCGCGGACTCCTCGACGGCCGCGGCCACGCAGGCGCGGAACTCCTCGGGCGTCAGCGCGTGGAACTCGCCGGTGCCGCAGCACGCGAAGACCGCCCCGGCTCCGGCCTCGATCCCGCGGCGCACGTGCGCGCGGAAGACCTCCAGGTCAACGGCGCCGTCCGGGCCGAAGGGCGTCACGGGGAAGAACAGCAGGCCGTCGAGGCGCGCGGAGAGTGAGGCGGCATCGGTCATCGGGTTCTCCCTGAAGACTGGCGTCTGTGCGCTCATCTGATCGATGTCTATATTCATGAACGCGTTTACGCTAAGGCAGCACATAAGGAGGGGTCAAGAAAGACAGCCGCAGGTGGTGGAGTCTTGACGCTTCGACAAGCTCTCTTTAGCGTGTCCATGCATATGAATGACATCCACCAATGTGGACGTCCGATCGAGGAGACCCGCGCATGCCCGCTCCCCGCACCGTCCTGCTCACCGGCGCCGCAGGCGGCCTGGGCACCCTGATGCGCGAGCTGCTGCCGGCCTACGGCTACCGGCTGCGCCTGCTCGACGTGCGGCCCGTCGAGGGCGCGCCCGACGCGATCACCGCGGACCTGGCGGACCTCGCCGCCCTGCGCGAGGCCGTACGCGGGGTCGACGCGATCATCCACCTCGCGGGCATCTCCCTGGAAGCCCCCTTCGAGAAGATCCTGCGCGCCAACATCGAGGGCACCTACCACCTCTACGAGGCCGCCCGCGAGGAGGGCGTGCCGCGGATCGTCTTCGCCTCCAGCAACCACGCCGTGGGCTTCACCCCGCGCCCGGTCGGGGACGACCCGCTCATCCCAGTCGACACCCCGCGCCGCCCCGACACCTTCTACGGCCTGTCCAAGTGCTTCGGCGAGGACCTCGCCCAGCTCTACTGGGACCTGCACGGCCTGGAGACCGTCTCCATCCGCATCGGCTCCTGCTTCCGGGAGCCGACCTCGGTGCGCATGCTGTCGGTCTGGATGAGCCCCGAGGACGGCGCCCGGCTGCTGCACGCCGCCCTCACCGCCGAGGGCGTCGGGCACACCGTGGTCCACGGCAGCTCCGCCAACACCCGGCTGTGGTGGGACCTGTCCTCCGCGCGGGCGCTGGGCTACGAGCCGCAGGACGACTCCGAGCCCTTCGCGGCCAAGCTCATCGCCGAACAGGGCGAACTCGACCCGGACAACCCGGACCACGCGCACCTCGGCGGCCACTTCACCACGCATCCGCCCCTCTGGCCCCACTGACCCGCGGCGGCCCTCAGCGGCCGCGTTCCGCGCCGCCGTTCACCTGGTGGATCTGCGCGGTGATGTGGGCGGCACCAGGGAGGCGAGCCAGTGGGCGAGCGAGGCGACGTCCTCGGGGACGCCGACCCGGCCGGTGAGGGTCTGGCCGACGAGGAACGCGCGCCGCTCCTGCGTCATGCGCCCGCCGAAGAACTCGGTGTCGTCGATGAAGCCGGGCGCGATGACGTTGACCGTGATCCCGCGCCCGCCGAGGTCCGCCGCCAGGTCGTAGGCGTACGGGTGCAGGGCGGCCTTGGCGGCGCCGTACGAGCCGGACCCGCCGCCGCGCACCGCGGCGATGGAGCTGAGCAGCAGCACCCGGCCGCCGTCTGCCAGCAGGTCGCGCAGCGCCTCGGTGAGGAGCACGGCGGTCAGCACGTTGGACCGGAAGTTGCCCGTCCACAGTTCGGTGAGCGACGGCTCCCCGCCGCCGAGCGCGACGTTCCCGCCCGCGTTGTTGACCAGGACGTCCACCCGCCCGAAGCGCTCCGCCACGAGCTCGCGAACGCCGGCCGTCCCCGCCTCGTCGGTCAGGTCCGCCGGGACCGCCAGGGCCGATCCGGAACCCAGCCGGGCGACCGCCCCGTCCAGGACGTCCTTGCGCCGTCCGACCAGCACGACCTGGTCCCCGTCGCGGACGAACGCCTCCGCGACGGCCAGGCCGATCCCCGTACCGCCGCCGCTGATGACCACGATGCGTGACACGTGAAAACTCCGTTCGGTAATGGAACCGTAAACCCGGAACGATCGTTAAGCGGAACATGACCGCAATGACACCCGGCTCGAACATCCCGCTCTCCGCGGCACGCGTGGCAGTGGAGGTATCCGCGCCCGTGCGGCTTGATGTGTCGGGCCTCCTGATCGCCGCCGACGGCAAGGTGCGCTCCGACGACGACTTCGTGTTCTACAACCAGCCCGCGGCGCCGGGTGTGACCTACCGGTCCGGCGGCGGCACCTCCCCCGACGCGATCACGGTGGACACGGTGGCCGTGCCCGCCGGCATCGAGAAGATCGTCGTGACGGCGAGCCCCGACGCGCCCGGGGCGACCTTCGCCGGCACCGAGCCGACGGCGACGGTGCGGGACGCCGACAGCGGCGCCGTCCTGGCGACCTTCACCCCGCCCGCCCTGAGCACCGAGACCGCCCTCGTGGTGGTCGAGATCTACCGCCGCTCCGGCGCCTGGAAGGCCCGCGCGGTCGGCCAGGGGTACGCCAACGGGCTGGCGGGCATCGCGACCGACTTCGGCGTGTCCGTCGACGAGCCCGCGGCCGCCGCGCCGCAGGCACCGCCCCAGGCGCCGCCCGTGGCTCCCCCGCCGCCCGCGCCCCCGGCCGCCGCCATGACGCCTCCCCCCGCGCCCCCGGCGCCGCCCGTGCCCCCGGCACCCCCCGCCCCACCGGTCGGCACCGGCAAGATCAACCTGGACAAGGGCCGGGTCAACCTCCAGAAGAATCAGACGGTCTCCCTGGTCAAGGGCGGCAAGCCGCTGATGACCTCGGTCCGCATGGGCCTCGGCTGGGAGCCCGCCTACCGCGGCAAGGACATCGACCTGGACGCCTCGGTCATCGCGTACGGGCCGCAGCGCAACCACATCGAGTCCTGCTACTTCGGCCGGCTCACCATCCTGGGCGGGGCGATCCAGCACTCCGGTGACAACCTCACCGGCGAGGGCGCGGGCGACGACGAGGTCATCACCGTCCACCTCGGCGGGCTGCCGCCCGAGGTCACCGGACTGGTCTTCACGGTGAACTCCTTCTCCGGCCAGAAGTTCAACCAGGTGGCCAAGGCCTACTGCCGCCTGCTGGACGGCACGACGGGCGAGGAGCTGGTGCGCTTCGACCTCACCGGCGCCGAGCCCCGCACGGGCGTGATGATGGCCAAGTTCGTCCGCCAGTTCTCCGGCGAGTGGGAGATGACGGCGCTGGGCGACTTCGTCGACTCCCGCACCGTGAAGGGCATGGTCAAGCCCGCCGCGCAGGCGCTCTGAGCGACGCGGGTGCGCCCGGTGGTCCGTGCGGGGCACGGACCACCGGGCGCGGGTGGTGCGGTCGGAGCTCAGCAGGCGCCGCCGTGGCCCTGGCGGCGCCACGGTCCGGTGATGGCCAGCATGATGCCCGGCACCTGGATGTTGGCGAACAGCGTCCTGCCGTCGGGCGAGAAGGTCACACCGGTGAACTCGCTGTACTCCGGCTCCTGCGCGGTGCCGATGTTCAGCTCGTTGCGGGCGATCGGGTAGGTGCGGCCGTCGCCGAGCGCGCCGAACAGGTGCTGCTGGCCCTCGCCGTCCTCGGCGATGACCAGGCCGCCGTAGGGCGAGACGGTGATGTTGTCCGGGCCGTCGAAGGCGCCGTCGACCGACGGGTCGGGGTTGACGCCCAGGAGGACCTTGAGGGTCAGGGTGCGGCGCTTGGGGTCGTAGAACCACACGGCACCGTCGTGGGCCGCGCCCGGGCTCTCCTCGCGGGCGTAGGAGGAGACGACGTACACGCCGCCGTCGCCCCACCACATGCCCTCCAGCTTGCGGGCCCGGGTGACCTCGCCGGCCGCGAACTGCTTGCGGACGGAGGTGGTGGCGGCGTCCCGGTCCGGGACGTCCACCCAGTCCACGCCGTAGACCGTGCCGATCTTCGTGGCACGGGACAGGTCGTCGACGAACCTGCCGCCGGAGTCGAAGCACTTGAAGGCCTGCAGCACACCCGCGTCGGCCTTGAGGGCGCGCAGCTTGCCGCGGCCGTGGTGGAAGCCGGCCGGCGGGGTCCAGCGGAAGAACAGGCCGTTGGGGTTGGAGGCGTCCTCGGTGAGGAAGAGGTGGCCGCGCTTGGGGTCGACGACGACCGCCTCGTGCGCGTAGCGGCCCAGGGCCTTGATCGGCTTGGGGTCGCGGTTGGCCTTGCGGTCGTACGGGTCGACCTCGAAGACGTAGCCGTGGTCCTTCAGGAAGCCGTTCTTGCCGGCCTTGTCCTCGGTCTCCTCGCAGGTCAGCCAGGTGCCCCAGGGGGTGCGGCCGCCCGCGCAGTTGGTGACCGTGCCGGCCACGCCGACCCACTCCACGACGTGGCCGCCGTGCTGGGCGACCTCGACGATGGTCACGCCGCCGGCCGCGCCGGAGTCGTAGACCAGGCCCTCGGTCAGCGGGACCGGGTGCGGCCAGTCGGCGCGGGCGCCGGCCAGCTCGTGGTTGTTGGCGAGCAGCGTGGCGCCGCGCAGGCCCTCGAAGGTCGCGGTGCCGTCGTGGTTGGAGGGGGTCGACTCGCCGGACTCCAGCTTGGTGACGCCGGTCCTGGTGATGACGCGGTACGAGAAGCCCTTGGGCAGGGCCAGAATGCCCTTGGGGTCCTTGATCAGCTCGCCGTAACCCAGCTGGCCGTGGTGCCGGGACGCCCCGGCCTCCGCGGCGGTCGCCGGGGCCTCGGCGGCGAGGGCACCCGGTGCGGTCGCGAGGACGTCGACGGTTCCGGCCAGCGCGACTCCGGCGCCGGTGATCGCCGTGCGCTTGGCGAAGTCTCTACGGGTGAGCGGCATCGTTGTCTCCTGGGGCCACGAGGTCACTGCTCTGCCGCAGTCACGCTCCCGCCCCGTGGCGAACGGGAGTTGAACTGAGCGGGACATTCCGACGCCCATTCCCTGAGGCGTTCGGGCCTCCTCCGCGCCCCGTTCCGCGCCGCGGCAGGCGGCTCAGGGCGCCGTGGGTCCCGCCGAACGGGCCTTGAACGCGGCCTTGCGCGCCTCCTTGGCCAGCCGCTTGTCGGGGTGGATGCGGCCCATGGCCTCCAGGACGTCGGCGGTCGCCGGGTGGTCCACCCGCCAGGCCGCGGTGAAGAACCCGTCATGCCGGGCGACGAGGTCGGTGACCAGCTCGCGCAGCAACTCGGGGTCGTCGTCGGCGTCGAGCTGGGCGGCGATGGTGTCGACCGTGAGCCAGAAGATCATGTCCTCGTCGGGCGCGGGGACGTCCGCCGCCTCGCGTTCGGTCAGCCAGACCCGGGCCAGTCCGCCGAGCTGGCGGTCGGGCAGGACCTCGCGCAGGGCCGGCTCGGCCTCGTCGCCGAGCAGGCTCAGGGTCTGCTGGGCGACCAGCCGGCGGCCGGGTGCGTTGCGGTCCTCGCCGCGCGCCGCCTCCAGCAGCTCACGGGCCGCGTCGTACGGCTTGCGGTTGCCGAGCCACGCGTCGGCCTCCCGGCGGGCGATCTGGTCCGGGTACCGGAACAGCGCCTCCAGGAGGGCGGCGGCGGGCTCCCCGGCCAGGTCACCGGCGACCGGGGCGTGCAGGCCGGCCTCGACCATCCGGGACCGCACGCCGTACGCGCCGAGCGGGGTCAGCCGCACCAGGCCGTACCGGGAGACCTCATCGGGCCCGATCTCCTGCGGGAAGGCCACCGTCCCCTCGGCGGGACCGGCGTCCTCGGACTCGGCCTCCTCGATCAGCGCCTCGTCCAGCGGCTGGTACTCCAGCAGCCCGGTGGTCGTGAGCAGCCGGAAGTGCTCGTCGAGGCGCATCATCACCTCGGTGACGTCCTCCAGCAGGGCGTCGCTCGGCTCCTCCACGTCCTCGGGGACGACGAGGGAGGCGGCCAGGACCGGCAGCGGCACGGCGTCCTTGGCGTCGCCGCCGGAGTCCTCCATGACGGTGAAGAGGTACAGGTTGGCGAGCGCGCCGTCGAGGAACTCGGCCTCCTCCTCCGGGTCCCAGTCCAGGGTGCTCAGGTCGACCTCCCCGTCCGGGCCCAGTTCCTCCAGCAGGCCGTCCAGGTCGGGGGTCGCGGCCTCGGCCAGCGCCGTGTCCAGTGCGGCGAGCCACAGCTCCAGCACCTCGCGGGGCTCGCCCGTGTCCAGCCGCGTCAGCGCCTCGCCGGGCACGGCGCGCCCCGCGGGCTCGTCCAGGGCCACGCTCGGGGCGCCGCCCTCCTCGTCCTCGTCCGCGGTGTCCGCGATGTCCAGGTCGACGAGGCCCGCGTCCACGGCCACGCCCCAGGCCTGGGTCGTCTCTGCCGGGCCGTCCGGCTGCTCCTCCAGACCCAGCTCGCGGACCGCGCGCGGGACGTCCTCGGCGGTCAGCTCCCCCATCGCGTCCACGGTCACGTGCGGCGCGCACCAGCGCGCCAGCCGTACCGCGCGGTCGAGGAGCGGTACGGCGAGTGCGAGCCGCGCCAGCTCCTCCTCGGGCAGCAGCCTCACCGGCGGCAGGTCGAGGCGGTCAGCGGCCATGGCGGGATCTCCAATGCAGCGGTGTCCGGGGGCGCGTGAGCGCGCAGCACCAGCCTAGACGTGCGGGCGCCCGGCGGGTGCGCTTCGGCCTCCCGTCACCCGTCGTTACCGCAACGGACGCGCGAGGCGGCGGCATTGGCGCGCGTCGGCGGACCCCGGAGGGCGACCACGGCGGCTCCACCCGTCAGCGGTGTCACTTCCGCCCCACCGCCGTGGCCGGGCACCGGTGCGCACGTCCCGGAGCCCGCGCCTCACGGCGCGCACCGGTGCGCGCCGTGGCGTACGGCGGGGCCCCTCGCGCCCCACGGGGTGGGGCGGGGTCGGGCGCCGGGCAGCTGACATGGTCCCCGCCATGACGACGAGCGGGGCGGAGCCGACGCAGGAGGCGCTCGACCGGCACGTGCGGAGGTTCTTCGCGGGCCACCCGGTGGGCACGGCCGACCACGACCTGGGCGACGGACGGCGCGGTACGGTCCCCGGGCTGCGCGTCCTGGAGGTGGGCCCGGGCCCCCGCAGCGGCTACTGGACCTACGTCACGGCCGGTCGCGGGTCACGGGCCGACCGCGACGGCCACCGCCTGGAGTTCGTGCTGACCGCCCCGGTCCGCGACCCCCGCTTCGCCGACCTGGTCGCCATGACCGCCCACCACCACCGCGGTCCCCGGCCGCATCCGCTCGACGTGGGCCACAGCCTTCCGGTCGGCGAGCCCCGGGTCCCCGGTTCGGCCTGCGACCACATCCTGGTCAGCCTCCCGTATCTGTACGGCCCCGATCTGGAGGTGTGCCGGCTGCCGGACGGCCACGCGCGTCTGCTGTGGCTGCTGCCGGTGACCGCGTCCGAGATCGCCTTCCGCCGGCCCTGCACCGGGCGCCGGTCGTCTGAGCCGGGTCGCTCCGCGGGCACGGCCGTGGTCAGCCCTGCGAGAGGAAGTCCTCCAGGGCCTCCAGCCAGGCGTCCGGCTGGTCGACGTGGGCCATGTGCCCCGCCTCCTCGATCACCGCGGCCCGCGCGGACGGGAGGAGCCGCAGCGTGGGTGCGACCAGGCCGGCCGGGAAGGTCATGTCCTGCCGCCCGTGCAGCAGCAGCACGGGCACGCCGAGCGCCGCGAGCCGCCCGGGGTCGCCGGGGCGGCGCGGCCCCGGCAGCGTCCCGGCCTGCCAGGGGCGCAGCCACTCCCCGGTGAAGCGGACGCCGCGCAGGACGTCGAGGTAACCCGGCAGGGCCTCCTCCCGCCACACGTTCGCCCGTGCGGAGGCCACGGCGGCCGCACGTGTGAGGGCCGCTCCGGACAACGAGCGGTCGGACCACACCGCGGCCTCCGCCGCCAGCCGCTCCTCGCGCTCCGGCCAGCCGTCGAAGGCGTCCGGCGGCACCGGCAGGACACTGCTCGACGCGATCACCAGGCGTCGTACACGCCCGGGCGCGGCCAGGGCGAGGCGCTGCGCGATCAGCCCTCCGTACGAGAAGCCGAGGACGTCCGTCCGCCCGATCCCCAGGGCGTCCAGCAGCCGCACGAGGTCGGCGGTGGCCGCGTCCGGCGTGTAGTGGCCGTCGGCGAGCCCGCGCGTGGAGCGCCCGCAGCCGCGCAGGTCCGGGAGGACGATCCGGCGGTGCCCGGCGAGCCGGTCCAGGGGCCGGCGCAGATAGGTGTGGTCCCAGTCGGGTCCGCCGTGCACCACCAGCAGCGGCGGCCCGGGCGGACGGCCCGCCCGGGCGACGAACAAGTCCACCGCCGGGTCGTCCGAGACCGGCACCAGGATCTCCTCGAACACGGGGGCCAGTATGACGATCCGACAACGTCCCTAGGATGGCCGGGTGACGACGGACACCGCTACGCCGGACCGCACCGAAGACGCCGCCGGCGGCCCCCGGGCGGCGACCGCCGCCGACTGGCCGCTGCGACTGCGCCGGTTCGGCCACAGCCCACGCCCCCGGACCGACACGCGCGAGCGGCTGGTCCCGCCCTTCCCCGAACCGGGCACCCGAACATGGCAGGCCCTGGGCCTGGGTCCGGCGCGGGCGCACCGCGCCGCACGGGCCATGGGCTGGCTCGGCCCCGCCCTGGTCGCCGTCCTCGCCGGAGTGCTGCGCTTCGTGGACCTCGGCAGCCCGCGCGCCATCGTCTTCGACGAGACGTTCTACGCCAAGGACTCCTGGTCCCTGCTCCGGCTCGGCTACGAGGGCACCTGGCCCGACCGCAAGGTCTCCGACCCGCAGATCCTGGGGGACCCCCAGGTCATCCCGCTCTCCGGGACCGGCCACTTCATGGCGCACCCGCCGATGGGCAAGTGGGTGATCGCCCTCGGCGAGTGGATGTTCGGCCTGAACCCGCTCGGCTGGCGTTTCATGGCGGCCGTGCTCGGCACGCTGTCGGTGCTGATGCTGTGCCGCATCGGCCGCCGGCTGTTCCGCTCGACGGCACTGGGCTGCCTCGCGGGCGGCCTGATGGCGGTGGACGGGCTGCACTTCGTGATGAGCCGGGTCGCCCTCCTCGACGTGGTCGTCATGTTCTTCGTGCTGGCGGCGTTCGGCTGCCTGCTGATCGACCGCGACCGCGCGCGGGCCCGGCTCGCGGCGGCCCTCCCGGTGGACCCCGACGGCTTCGCCGGGCCCGACGCGGTCACCGGCGCCCGCGCGGGAACAGGCCCGCGGCCCTGGCGGCTCGCGGCCGGCGCGCTACTGGGCCTGGCCTCCGCCGTCAAGTGGAACGGCCTGTACTACCTGGCGTTCTTCCTGCTGATGACCGTGCTCTGGGACGTCGGCGCCCGCCGTCTGGCCGGGGCCCGCCGCCCCCGCCGCGCGGTGCTCCGCCGCGACCTCGGCTGGTCCTTCCTGTCCCTCGTCCCGGTCGCCCTGGTCACGTACCTGGTGACCTGGACCGGCTGGTTCCTCAGCGACGACGGCTACGGCCGGGACTGGGCCGACGGGCGCGGCGGCACGTGGTCCTGGATCCCGGCGCCGCTGCGCAGCCTGTGGCACTACGAGTACGCGGTCTACCAGTTCAACGTCGGCCTGGAGGACCCGCACCCGTACCAGTCCAACCCGTGGAGCTGGCTGGTGCTGGGCCGCCCGGTGTCCTTCTTCTACGAGTCCCCCAAGACGGGGCAGGACGGCTGCGGCGCCGCCAACTGCTCGCGGGAGATCCTCGCCCTCGGCACGCCGCTGCTGTGGTGGGCGGCCTGCTTCGCCCTCGTCTACCTGCTCTACCGCTGGGCGCTGCGCCGTGACTGGCGCGCCGGCGCCCTCCTGTGCGCGGTCGCCGCGGGCTACCTCCCGTGGTTCCACTACCAGAACCGCACCATCTTCTCCTTCTACGCCGTCGTCTTCCTCCCCTACCTCTGCCTGGCCCTCGCCATGACGCTCGGCGCGCTCCTCGGACGGCCCGGCGCCGGCGAACGCCGCCGCACCTACGGGGCGGTGGCCGCGGGCGTCCTCGTCCTGCTGATCGTCTGGAACTTCCTCTACTTCTTCCCGATCTACACAGGGCGGACGATCCCGTACGACGACTGGCACGCCCGGATGTGGCTGAACACCTGGATCTGACCCGGCCGCCCAGGGCCGGGATACCATGCCCGCCCGTCCAGGTAGCCCCGTCCGGAGGTGTGCGATGGCACGTCCCGTCTTCCCCGAGGCCCCCGTCCCGCCCGGTGAACTGGACCGCGCACTGCGGCCGTTCGGAACCTCGACGATGCTGCCCGGCGAGGCGTACACCTCGGCCGCCGTCCTCGACTGGGAGCGGCGGCACCTGTTCGCCGGCACCTGGTGCTGCCTCGGCCGCGCCGACGACCTGTTCAGCGGGCCGGACGGGACCGCCGTCACGCAGCGCGCCCTGGTCGTGGGCGACGTCCCGGTCCTGCTCACACGCTCCGGGGACGGCGGCGCCGTCCGCGCGTTCGCCAACACCTGCCGGCACCGGGCCCACGAACTCCTGCCCGAGGGCGGCACGGGCACCCGGGAGATCGTCCCGTGCCCCTACCACGCCTGGGCGTACGGCCTGGACGGCGCGTTGCGCAGGGCGCCCGGCTTCCAGGACGTGCCCTCCTTCGACCGCCGGGACCACGGGCTGGCCGAACTGCCCGCCGTCGAGTGGCACGGCTGGGTCATGGCCAACGCGACCGGCGGCGCGGCACCGTTCGCCGAGCACCTCGGCGGGATGGGCCCGCTGGTCGACCCGTACGCCCCCGGGGAGCTGAAGGCAGCCGAGCGGCACGCGTACACGGTCCGCGCGAACTGGAAGGTGATCGCCGAGAACTACCACGAGTGCTACCACTGCCCGCTGATCCACCCCGAGCTGTGCGCCGTGTCCCCGCCGGCCAGCGGCGACAACTACGACCTCCCCGGCGCATGGGTGGGTGGGGCGATGGACCTGCGGGACGGCGCGGAGACGATGTCCCTGACCGGCCGGTCCCGGGGGACCTTCATCGACGGCACGGACCGGCGCCGCGTGCTGTACCTCGGCCTCTTCCCGAACCTGCTGCTCTCCCTGCACCCCGACTACGTGATGACCCATCTGCTCGTCCCGGAAGCCCCGGACCTCACCCGGGTCACCTGCACCTGGTACGTACCCCAGGGCGTGGCCGACGCCTCGTACGCCGTGGAGTTCTGGGACCGCACGAACCGGCAGGACTGGGCCGCCTGCGAGTCGGTGCAGCGCGGCCTGGCCTCCCCGCACTACCGCCCCGGCCCCTTCGCCCCCAACGAGGACGCGGTCCACCGCTGGGTCACGATGGTCGGCCGCGCCTACCGCGGCACGCCCCCGTGGGAACCGCTCGACCCCGCCTAGTCCACCGCCCGGGCGGGTCACTCCACGAAGCTGCCGCTCCGATACCCCATGCGCGCGTCCCCGACCTCCAGCAGTACGTCGGAGATCGTGAAGTGCTTTTCGAGGGCCGTCCGCAGCGACTCCAGGGCGGCGCGGATCTCGGACAGCTGCTCGCGCGGCTCGCGCTCCCGCAGGTACCGGACGACGGATTCGTACGTCGACGGTCCCCATGGGGACGACGTGGCGAGCGCGGTGTCACGCCACCGGGGCGCGAACTCCTCCAGGTTGGCCATCATCCGGCGCTGCCCCTCCCTGCTGCCGGGATGACCGACGTCCATCGCCCTCGCGAGGTCCTCCTGCGTCGGGGCGAGCGGCAGGGCCCCGGAGCGCATGATGGCGAGGAGCACCTGCAGGGCGTTGAACTTGCCGCTGAGCAGCGGCTGGAGCCGGTTGTAGGCCTCGGGGTCGATGATCTGCAGCGCCACACCGTGGTCACCCATCAGACCGGAGATCCGCGCGAGGTTCACGATCTGCCTCTGCACACCCCGGGCGACCCAGCCCCCCGCGCCGAGCGCGTACGCGTCGTCACCGTGCTCGAGGTGCCGGCCCATCCGCTCCGCGTAGCCCTCCAGGTTCCTGACGATGCCTTCCGCCTCCAGCATCACCTCGTTGAGCCGCACGTAGAGGATGAACAGCTCCGCGCCGAGTTTGCTGCGCCGCTTCTCCTCGCGGATCGCCCTCAGTCCCGGCAGCCCTTGCACGAGTGCCTCGACCAGGGTCCGTACCAATTCGACCATCGTTGTCCTTCGCGGTCCGATCGCTCATGGATCCTCCGCCGCCTGCGTACGGTGGCGGGAACCGGCAAGGCCGGACTCTAACAGCCGGTCGAACGCCGCAGGCCCCGGATGCGCCGCCCGGGTCCGCACACCTCCCGGCGCGCCAGTCCCGCTCTGGGCGCGGCGGGCCGCATACGCTGCGAGGACGTACGACCCGGCGCCCGCGGCTACGCGTACGCACAGGGAAAGGGTGTGGCATGACGTCCCCAGGCGTGCACCTCCGGGAGATCACCGACGACAACCGCGAGGCCGTCCGTGCCCTGCGCGTCCGGCACAAGCAGAAGCAGTTCGTCGCGTCGGTGTCCCTGTCGCTCAAGCAGGCGGCGAAGATGCCGGACGCCAACCCCTGGTACCGCGCCGTGTACCGCGGCGACGAGCCGGTCGGCTTCGTGATGCTGTCGTGGAAACCGCCGGCCGGCCCCTACCAGGGACGGCACTTCATCTGGCGCCTCCTCATCGACAAGCACCACCAGGGGCACGGCATCGGCCGGGAGGTGCTCACCCAGATCGCCGACCTGGTCCGCGCCGACGGCGCCACCGAGCTGCTGACCAGCTACGAGCCCGGTGACGGCGAACCCTGGCCCTTCTACCGCAAGTTCGGCTTCGAGCCCACCGGTGAGATCGACGACGGCGAGATCGTCCTGCGGCTCGCCCTCCCACCCGGCTGAGCACCGCGCGGGCGCGTGAACGCATCGGTCATCCGTCGAAGCGCCGCCACGGGATGTCGAGCAGTCCGAGCGGATGCAGTGCGCCGCGGTGCCGGCCGCCGACCCAGACGTCGAGCTTTCCTTCGTCCCCGCTGGGGCTGACCGTGGCGACGAGACCAGGGGCCGACCAGGAAGTGCGTGACGCGACGGGGGCCGGTGCGAGGCCGACCAGCCGGAACTCCCGGTCGTTCCACACCCCGCTGACGTCCGGGTCGTCCCCGGGGTCCGCGACGATCACCACCGACAGGGGTCCGACCACGACGGTCGCCCCGGGCACGCGGAACACGTCACCGCCCGGCCCGGCAAACCGCAGGCCGCGTCCTCATCGACGTGGGTCAGGGGCGCAGGCATCATCCCGGAAGGATATTCGGGCGACGATCGACGCCGGGCTCACGGTGCTGACCCTCCGCCGGCTGTTCCCGGACCTCAATGCCGTTGACCACAGTGCCTGTCGGTGACGGGTGTGCCGAGGCAGTAGGCGCCGGTTCAGCCTGGCTGTTACGGTCCTGGCCGTGATCGACACGCTCCCGGACTCCGCTTGAGCCCGTCTCCCCACGCACGGCAGGTCCCCCACGAGCGCGTACAGCACCGGTGAGATACCGCAATCCCCGAACCATCACTGACCGGCGGCGGCGCAGGCTGACCCCGTCACGCCCTGAGCAACCGTCGTTGACCGACCCTGCCCGGCCTTGGCCGGGCACCACCGGCACCCTGGAGGCCAGCACGTGATGCGCCCTACCGCTGCTGTCAGGCGGGCGACCTTCCTCGCGATACTCGTGTCCGAATTCCTGAACCTGCTGGGTGCGGGAATGGCGTCGATCGCCGTCACGCTCACCGTCACGACGAAAACCGGCGAGGCCTCCACGCTCGCGGTCCTGCTGGCGGTGCGCACGTTCACGAGCGTCTTCTTCGCCCCGTTCGCGGGCGTCATCGTCGATCGTTTCCCTCAACGGCACGTTCTGCTCGGGGCCAACGCCGTGCTGGCCGCGACGGTCGCCGCGCTGTTCCTCATCGTGCGCGACGACCACGTCGACTTCGTCCTGATCGGCGTCGTCCTCGTCGTGCAGGCCCTCGCCGACAGCGTGGCGCAGTCGCTCATCGTCAGTGTGGTGAGGCACCTGGCGAGCGATGTCGAACTGGTCCGCTCCAACGCGCTCGTCCACCTGGTGCAGAGCGTTCCGCAGATCCTGGCACCGGCGATCGGCGCGTGGACCTACGCGGTCTCCGGGCCGGACGTCGTGCTGGGAACCAGTCTCACCGGGCTGCTGCTCTCCTTCTCCCTCATGGCGGTGCTGGCCCGAGGGTTGCCCATGGTCGAACGGGGGGCGAGGCAGTCGCCGTTCGCGCATGTCGCGGCCGGTTTCCGGTTCATCTGGGCGCATCGCGGCCTGCGCCGGCTGCAGCTGTCGTACAGCGCCCTGAACTTCTTCAACGGCCTCTCGGCAGCCGGGCTGGTGGCCTACGTGACCCGGCACGCCGGCAGTGTCGGCTGGGGGTCGTACTCCGCGTTCGGCGGAGTGGGGCTGGTCTCCGGCGCCCTGTACATGACGCTGCGCAAGCGGCCGCACCGCGCCGACGTCCTCCTGCCCGCCGCACAGGCCACCGCGGCCGTGGCAGGCCGCATCCTGCTCGTCGTACCGGGTGCCCACTGGCTCTGGTACCTGGGGAGTTTCGGCCGCAACGCGGGGCTGCAGCTCACCGGCGGCCCGATGACCGCGATCTGGCAGCGCCAGTCACCCGGCGACGCGCTCGGCGTCGTCAGCGGCTGCCGCCGCCTGATCTCCCAGGGCGCCTACCCGGTCGCGGTGCTCATCGGCGGCCTTTCCTACGACTGGTGGACGGCAGCGATCGGTTCCGGCGGCATGTTCTTCACCGTCCTGGGGGTCGCGGAACTCTCGGCGGTCTCGCTGTGGCTCTCCGGCCCGGTACGGGCGGTGTTCCTCGCCGAGAACACGCACGTCGACGAGGAGCGGATGGGGAAGATCGACGCCAAGGCGGCCTAGGTGTTCTGTCCCGGGAGGTTGTGGACGGGTGATGCAGGTCTCGGTTGAGGGATCTTGAAATGGGTGAGGGCCTTCTGGCCTGGTGTGGAT
>NZ_JBEXSX010000025.1:0-121913 GCF_040613835.1 Streptomyces sp. NPDC006207
CGCCCTGCGCGTCCGGCAGGCCGAGGCGGGCTCACCCGGGGCCCGGGCGGGGCGGCCGGCCGCCGCCCCGCCCGGGCAGGGACAGGCGCCCCTCCCAGCCGGAGGGGGCGCCTTGCCCGGGTCGTGGTGTTACGTATAACGTTCGCGCATGTCCCGTATCGCCCTGGTCACCCTCGTCGTCCGCGACTACGACGAGGCCATCGCCTTCTACACCGGCGCCCTCGGCTTCGAGCTCGTCGAGGACGAGCCGCGCCCCGGCGGCAGCCGGTGGGTCGTCGTGCGCCCGCCCGGCGGCGCCGCGGGCAGCGGGCTGCTGCTCGCCCGCGCCAAGAACGACGCGGAGCTGTCGCGGGTCGGCGACCAGACCGGCGGACGGGTCGGCTTCTTCCTGCACACCGAGGACTTCGCGGGCGACCACGCGCGGATGAGCGCCGCGGGGGTGACCTTCCTGGAGGAGGCCCGCCACGAGGCGTACGGCTCGGTCGTCGTCTTCCAGGACCCCTACGGGAACCGCTGGGACCTCCTCCAGCCCGCCGCCACCGCCCCCACCGACCAGGAGCCCACCGCGTGACCGCCCTCGACACCGACCTGATCCGCCGGCTCCCCAAGGCCGTCCTCCACGACCACCTGGACGGCGGCCTGCGCCCGGCCACCCTGGTCGAACTGGCCGCGGAGATCGGCCACACCCTGCCCGCCACCGACCCCGGCGAGCTGGCCGCCTGGTACTACGACGCCGCCAACTCCGGCGACCTGGTCCGCTACATCGCCACCTTCGAGCACACGATCGCCGTGATGGGCACCCGAGAGGGCCTGCTGCGCGTCGCCGAGGAGTACGTGCTGGACCTCGCCGCCGACGGCGTCGTCTACGGCGAGGTGCGCTACGCGCCCGAGCTGCTGGTGCACCGGGGCCTGACCCTGGCCGAGGTCGTCGAGACCGTCCAGCAGGGCCTGGCCGCCGGCATGGCGAAGGCCGCCGCCGCGGGCACGCCGGTCCGCGTGGGGACCCTGCTGTGCGCGATGCGCATGACCGACCGCAGCCGCGAGGTGGCCGACCTCGCCGTCGCGTACCGCGACGCGGGCGTCGTCGGCTTTGACATCGCGGGCGCCGAGGACGGCTTCCCGCCCGCCGACCACCTCGCCGCCTTCGAGCACCTGCGCCGCGAGAACGTGCCCTTCACCATCCACGCGGGCGAGGCCCACGGCCTGCCCAGCATCCACCAGGCGGTGCAGGTCTGCGGCGCGCTGCGGATCGGCCACGGCGTCCGCCTCGCCGAGGACATCGTGGACGGCAAGCTCGGCCGCCTGGCGGGCTGGATACGCGACCGCCGCATCGCACTGGAGGTCTGCCCGACCTCCAACCTCCAGACGGGCGCCGCCACCTCCATCGCCGAGCACCCCATCACCCTCCTGCGCGACCTCGGCTTCCGCGTCACCCTCAACACCGACAACCGGCTGGTCTCGGCGACCACCATGACCCGCGAGATGGAGCTGCTCGTCACCGAGGCGGGCTGGACGGCGGAGGACCTGCGCGAGGTCACCGTCAACGCGCTCAAGAGCGCGTTCCTCCCCTTCGACGAGCGGAACGCGATCATCCGCGACGTCGTCCTGCCGGGCTACGAGACGGTGCTCGCCGCGGGCAGCTGACCCCCGACGGGGGTGCCGGCCCGGCTCCCGGTCCGGTACCCCGTGTGCGGCGTCCGCGGCGGTGCGCGTGCCGGGGCCGGGGAGGCCCGGTCCGCCCTTGACGGCGCCGGGTCCCGTGCGAATGATGGCGCCCTCACCTGTCCGCAGGTCTCCACAGGGGGAGCCGTCACGTGACCCGCGCGCACCACCGTCCCCGTACCGTCCTGGCCATGAGCGCCGGGACCCGTGAGGCCGTCCTCGGCGACGCGGCGCTCGAACGGCTCTGCCGTGTCGCCCGCGTCGACCCCGCCCTGCTCGTCGAGGACTTCGGGGACCCCGCCGTGGCGGAACCGCTCGCCGAGGCCGAGGTGCTGCTCACCGGCTGGGGCTGCCCGCCGCTGGACGAGGCGGCGCTGGCCCGCATGCCCGCGCTGCGCGCGGTCGTCCACGCCGCCGGATCGGTCAAGCAGCACATCACCGACGCCGTGTGGCGGCGCGGCATCCAGGTCTCCACCGCCGCCGCGGCCAACGCCCTGCCGGTTGCCGAGTACACCGTCGCCGCCGTGCTGTTCGCCAACAAGCGCGTCCTGGCCTCGGCGCAGGCCTACCGGGAGGCCCGCCGCCGGCCGGAGCCCTCCGAGGTGTGCCACGGCATCGGCAACTACCGTCGTACCGTGGGGGTCGTCGGTGCCTCCCGCATCGGGCGGCGGGTCATCGAGCTGCTGCGCCCCTTCGACCTGCGCCTGCTCGTCCACGACCCCTACCTCGACCCCGGCGAGGTGGTCGCGCTCGGTGCGGAGCCGGTGGAGCTGGACCAACTGTGCCTGCTCGGCGACGTGGTCACCGTCCATGCCCCCGAACTGCCCGAGACCCGCCACCTGTTCGACGCCGCGCGCCTGGCGCTGCTGCGGGACGGGACCACGCTGATCAACACCTCGCGGGGCTCGCTGGTCGACACCGCCGCGCTCACCGCCGAACTGGTCTCCGGCCGGCTGCACGCCGTCCTCGACGTCACCGACCCCGAGCCGCTGCCCGCCGACTCGCCGCTCTACGATCTGCCGAACGTCCTGCTGACCCCGCACGTCGCCGGATCGCTCGGCGGCGAGCTGGCCCGGCTCGCCGACACCGCGATCGAGGAGATCGAACGTCTCGCCCACGGTGCGCCCCTCGCCCACGCCGTCCACCGCGACGCGCTCGCACGCTCCGCCTGAGGAAGGATGCTCCTTCGGCATGTCGTCGGCCGTCGCATAGAGTGCTGTCGCGAGGGTGTCCACGTCGTTCGACGAAACGATCTTGGACACCCTCGTTCTCGTCTTCGCAGGCACCCCTTGGACCGCACCACCAGGAGGAACCGGTGTCATACCCGCAACTGCTCACCCCCGAGGAGAAGCTCGCCGACGCGAAGAAGCTGTTGAGCCTCCCGCATATCGTCGTGATCTGCGGCTCCACCCGCTTCATGACCGAGATGGACGAGGCCGATCTGCGGGAGACCACAGCCGGAAGGATCGTCGTCAAACCAGGCTGCGACATGAAGTCGCCGCACGAACTTTGGTCCGATCCTGCCGAGGCCGAGGCGCTGAAGGTTCGACTCGACGATCTGCACCGGGCGAAGATCCGGCTCGCCGATGAGGTGCTCGTGGTCGGCGACTACATCGGAGACAGCACCCGAGCCGAAATCGCCTACGCCCGGTCGCTGGGCAAGCCCGTGCGGTTCACGCACCCCGAAGTCGACCCTGACGACTGACCGCCCGCTGCCACCTCGACAACCAGGGGCGGCAGCCCACCGCCTGACCGTCTCGCGGTGGCTTCGGCCGCCGCCCGCCCCACACCCCCCGCAGGCATCCCTTGGAATTGGCCATCTAGGAACCGGGCCCCGCGCCGGACGTCCCGGTGCGGCCCGATCACCGAAGGCGCAGGAAGTTCCTGACGTCGGCGCGGCCGTCGAGGGCCCGGGCGTCCACGTCCGACGGATCCGCCTCCGCGCGCCGCCGGCGACTCCGTCAGCGCGAGGGCCGCGTCGCCGAGGCGTCCGAACCGTCTGGCGGTGTGCCCCAGGCACAGACCGGCCAGGCCGAGAAGGGGACTTCCCGGCAGGGCCCGCGTCCCGACCTCGACGCACCAGTGCTCGACGAACCGCCGGTCGTCGTCGTTCAGCGCGCTCCCGATCAGGACGCTCGCCGCCTCGGCCTCGTGCGCGCGGTCGCGCAGGGCCCGTTCCAGGGTCTCGGCCACCACCTCGTGGGGCAGCGCGGGAGGGTTCCGGAAGCCGGGACGGGAAGGCACCTCACGGGAGGGCGGCACGGAGCTAGGCGCGACCGGTGCCGCGGTAGAGGTCCAGTTCGCCGTCGAGTTCGAGGGCGAGGACGGTGGCGTACGGGTCCAGGGCGTCGGGGGAGGGCGCGTCGATCCAGGTGACGCCGGGCACGTCGTGGAGCCCGCCGGTCACGTGGTGGCCCAGCCCGGCGCCCGTGCCCACCACCGACACACGGCGGACGCGGTTGCGCAGGCCGCGCAGCGCGACCGTCTCGCGCGGGGCGTCGAAGCACACCAGGTACAGGGTGCGGCGGTCGGCGGACAGGGTGCTGGGGCCGTAGTGGTGCCCGGCCGGCAGGCCGGCGACGGTGCCGTACACGGCGTCGGCGTGGCCGCGGATCCAGTCGCCGAGGCCCTCCAGGCGGGTCGTCTGCTCCGGGGTGATGGTGCCGTCCTCACGGGGGCCGACGTCCAGCAGCAGGTTGCCGCCGGCGCCGATCGTCTCGGTGAAGTAGCGGACCAGCTGGCGCACCGACTTGTGGCGGTGGTCGGCGTGCTGGAAGCCCCAGGAGTCGTTGACGGTCAGGCACAGCTCCCACGGCCCGGCCGGCGGTTCGACGGGGATGCCCTGTTCGGGTGTGGCGTAGTCGCCGTGGCTCAGCATGCGCGCGTTCAGGACCGTCTCCGGGTTCCCGGCGAGGATCCGCGCGGCCAGGGCGTCCAGGCCCCACTGCTCCTCGCTGCGCTCCCACTCGCCGTCGAACCACAGCAGGTCGGGCCGGAAGCGGTCGACCAGCTCGCCGACCTGGGCGTTGCGGTAGGCGAGGTAGCGCTCCCAGGCGGCCGGGTCCTCCTTGCCGTCCGCCGGGGCGACGAAGGGGCTGGTCACCACGTCGTCGGTGGGCGGGGCGGGGTGGACGACGCTGGGGTAGTCCGGGTGGTTCCAGTCCGAGTGGGAGTAGTAGAGCCCGACCTTCAGGCCGTGTTCGCGCAGCGCCTGCGTGTACGGGGCGATCAGGTCGCGCCCGGCCGGGGTGCGCCGGACGACCGACAGGTCGCCCTGCGCGGTGTCCCACAGGGCGACCCCGTCGTGGTGCCGGGCGGTCAGCACCGCGTAGCGGGCGCCCGCGCGGGCGAAGAGCCCGGCCCAGGCGCGCGGCTCGTACCGCGCCGCGGTGAACCCGTCGAGCTGGCGCATGTACCGCTCGTGGGGGACCTCGCCGTTGTAGAAGGCCCAGGACTCGGGCACGCCGTCGACCGCGTAGATCCCGTAGTGGATGAAGATGCCGAGCTTGGCGTCGGCGAACCACGGCTGCAGGGGCATGGCTGACGAGTCCTCGCGGGAGGGGAGAAGACGACCGCGGGTGCGGTGATACGTCGGAGGAGTCCTGTCCTCCGCCCCGACCCCAAGGGGGATCAGGGCGACTGACAAGAAAGACCTCCGACGTATCGCGGCACCCGCTCCCGCGGCGGCCCGGCGGCTACTTCACCTGCTTCACCTACTTCACCGATCCCGCCATGACCCCCTCCACGAAGTGGCGCTGGAAGGCGAAGAAGACCGCCAGCGGCACGATCAGCGACAGGAAGGCCCCCGGCGCCAGCACGTCGATGTTGGAGCCGAACTGCCGCATCTGCGACTGCAGGGCGACCGTGAGAGGCTGCGCGTCGCTGCCGGCGAAGATCAGCGCGACCAGCATGTCGTTCCAGACCCACAGGAACTGGAAGACGGCCAGGCTCGCGATCGCCGGACGGCCCACCGGCAGCACCAGCTTCCGGAAGATCGTCCACTCCGTCCCGCCGTCCATGCGGGCGGCCTCCAGCATCTCGCGCGGGATCTCCGCGAAGTAGTTGCGGAGCAGGAAGATCGCGAACGGCAGTCCGTACGCCACGTGGAAGAGGACCACGCCCGCGGTCGTGCCGAACAGCCCGACCTCCCGGAACAGCCTGGCGACCGGCAGCAGCCCGATCTGCACGGGTACCACGAGCATGCCGACGACCACCAGGAAGACCCAGTCGCGCCCCGGGAACTCCAGCCAGGCGAAGGCGTATCCGGCCAGCGCGGCGAGGACCACCACGGCGGCCGTGGCGGGCACCGAGATCAGCACGGTGTTCCAGAGCGCCTGGGTGATCCCGCTGTCGCCGAGGATCGCGGAGTAGTTGTCGAAGCTCAGCGAGCCGGGGTGGAGCAGGGTGGTCCACCAGCCGGAACCGGCGTTGTCGTCGGAGTTGCGCAGCGAGGAGACGAACAGCCCGGCCGTCGGGGTGAGCCAGATCAGCGCCACGACCGTCAGCAGGACCTGGACGAGCCCCCCGCGCAGCACCGAGACCAGCCGGCCCGCCACGGAGGGACGCCCGGGGGTCCGGCCGGACGTCCCGCCGGGCGGGGTGGGCGGAGCGGGGTGCGGAGCGGCGGTCTGCACGGTCATCGGTTGCTCCTGCGGAAGCGTCGGATGTTGAGGGCCATGGCCGGCAGCACCAGCAGCAGCAGGACGACGCCGATCGCGCTGCCCAGGCCCTGGTTGTTGCCGCCGCCGAAGGAGACCAGCCACATCTGCAGCGCCAGGACGTTGGCGTCCTCCAGCACCGGGCCCGGCGCGATGATGTACACGAGGTCGAAGACCTTCATCACGTTGATCACCAGTGTCACGAAGACCACGCCCAGCACCGGCGCGAGCAGCGGCACCGTGATCCTGCGGAAGATCTGCCACTCGCCCGCGCCGTCCATCCGGGCGGCCTCCAGCGTCTCGCGCGGCAGCGCGGACAGCCCGGCGCCGATCAGCACCATGGAGAAGCCGGTCCAGATCCACAGATAGGCGCCGATGATCGCCGGGGTGATCAGTGTCGGGCCGAGCCAGTCGATGCCCGCGTACGGTTCCGCGAAGTTCTTCCCGGGCAGCCGGACGCCGTACGGGCCGTCCCCGGCTCCTGCGAAGCGGAAGGAACCGTCGTCACCGGTGGTCGTGGTGGCGACCACGGCATCACCCTTGGTCAGTTCCACCGTCATGTGCGGCAGGCCGCGCTCCCGGGGGTCCACGGCGCCGGGCGTGCCCCCGCCGCCCGGGACGAAGTCCAGGTAGACCACGCCGGTGACGGCGTCGTCGGAGACCTGCGCGGGCGCGGCCGGGCGGGCCTGCTTCGGCAGGGACGCGGGCGGCAGGCCGACCAGGCCCAGCGTGACGTCCTTGCCCGGCTCCACCCGCGCGACCGCCTGGTAACCGCCGTCGCCCGACTCCTTCAGCACGTCCGTGCCGCGGGGCCGGGCGCCGGGGTAGGCGGAGGAGTCGTTGAAGGTGTCGTGGACGGCGACGGCGACCGCGTTCATGACGCCGCGCTGCGGGTCCTGGTCGTACACCAGGCGGAAGGTGATGCCCGCGGCGAGGAAGGAGACCGCCATCGGCATGAAGATCAGCAGCTTGAAGGCGGTGGCCCAGCGGATCTTCTCGGTGAGCACGGCCAGGACCAGGCCGACGCCGGTGAGCAGCGCCGGCGCGGCCACGACCCAGATCGCGGTGTTGCGGACGGCCTTGAGGGTGGCCGGGTCGCTGAACATCTCCTGGTAGTTGGCGAGTCCCACGAAGCGGTCGCCGCTCGCGTCGAACAGGCTGCGGCCGACCGAGAAGAGGATGGGGTAGCCGACGAGGGCGCCGAGCAGGGCGAGCGCCGGGAGCGCGAAGACGATCGCCGTGATGCGGGCCCGGCGTGAACGCCGCCGGACGGAGGCCGGGGCGGTGCCGCCCGCCGGGGCGGGCGGCACCTTGCGGGTGAGGGCGGACATGATCCGGCCTCAGCCCTTGTACGCCTTGGCGGCCGCGGCCTCGAGCTTCGCCGCGGTGGCCTTCGGGTCCGACGGGTCGCGCAGGAAGTCCTGCAGGATCTTCCACTCGCCCTTGCCGGGCGTGCCGCCGAAGGCGGGCGGGGTCTGGTCGGACATGTCGAAGCGCACCGTGTCACCGGCGTCGACCAGGGACTTGGCGGCCGTGCGCAGGGTGTCGTCCGCGTAGGAGGCGGGGTCCAGCTTGGTGTTGGGGGAGAGGAAGCCGCCCGCCTTGGCCCAGATCTGCGCGGCCTCGGGGGTGGCCAGGTAGGCGATCAGCTCCATGGCGGCCTTGGCGTTCTTGCCGGACTTCAGCGCCACGGCGGCCTCGCCGCCGCCGACCACCGGTGCCGGGCCGCCGTCGACCGAGGGGAAGGGGAAGAACTTGGCGTCCTCGCCGACCTTGCCGCCCAGGTCACCCGAGATGACACCGCCGACGAAGTCGCCCTCGTAGACCAGGCCGGCCTTGGGGCTCTTGCCGAAGACGTGCGCGACGGAGTCCGGGAAGCTGGTGGCCAGGGCGCCCTTGCGGCCGCCCGCGAGCAGGTCGTCCTCGCCGAACAGCTGGGACAAGGTGGTGAGCGCCTTGACGACGGTGGGGTCGCTCCACGGGATCTCGTGCCGGGTCAGCTTGTCGTAGTTCTCCGGGCCGGCCTGGGAGAGGTAGAGGTTCTCGAACCAGTCGGTGAGCGTCCAGCCGTCCGAGCCGCCGACGGCGAAGGCGGGCAGGCCCGAGTCGGAGACGGCGCGGGCGGCGTCCAGCATCTCCGCGAAGGTCTTGGGCGGCTGCACGCCGGCCGTCTCCAGCGCCTGCGGGCTGTACCAGACCGTCGACTTGTCGGAGGTCTTGAAGTACAGGCCGTAGTAGGTGCCGTCGACCGTGCCGAACGTCTGCCAGATCTTGGCGTAGTTCTTCTCCGCGGCGCCCTTCACCTCCGGCGACAGCGGCTGGAGCCAGCCCTTGCCCGCGAACTCCTTGAGCACGCCGGGCTGCGGCACCATCGCGACGTCGGGCGAGTCACCGCCCTCGACCTTGCTGCCCAGGACGGTCGCGAAGTTGTCGCCGGTGGAGACGTACGCCACCTTCGCCCCGGTCTTCGCGGTGAAGCCGTCCAGGACCTTCTGGAAGTTCTGCTGCTCGACGCCGGTCCAGACGGCCGCGACGGTGACGGTCTGGCCCTTGAGCTTCTGGGCGCCGGCCGCCGGGCCGGAGTCGGAGGAGGCCTTGGTGTCACCGCCGCAGGCGGTGGTCGCGAGGGCCAGACCGCATATGGCGGTGGCCGCGACGAGGGTGCGCTTCATCGGGGTGGTGTCCCTTCTTCGGTGGAGTGGTGCGGAACGGTCAGGTGCGCGCCGGGTCGTGGACCCACCAGGCGGCGGCGTTGGCGGGGAGGACCCCCGGCGGGCAGGGGGCGCTGGACAGCAGCGGCTGTCCCGGTACGGGGGCGGGGACCGGCTCGTCGCCGAAGTTCACGGCGCAGACCAGGCCCTCGCCGCGGACGAAGGCGAGCACGCCGGGCGGTGCCTCCAGCCAGCGCAGCGTCCCCTCGCCGAGCTGGGGCAGCCGGGCCCGCAGGCCGAGCGCCTCCCGGTACAGGTGCCAGAAGGAACCGGTGTCCAGCAGCGCGCGGTCGGCGCTGTGCTCGGCGAACCAGTCGGGCTGCGGCAGCCACGGCCGGGCCGCGCTGCCCTCGGCGGTGAAGCCGAACGGCGAGGCGTGGCCCGACCAGGGCAGCGGCACCCGGCAGCCGTCCCGGACGAAGCGGCGGCTGCCGGTGCGGCGGAAGATCGGGTCGGTGAGGACCTCGTCCGGCAGGTCGACGACCTCGGGCAGCCCCAGTTCCTCGCCCTGGTAGACGTACGCGGCACCCGGCAGCGCCAGCATCAGCAGCGCGGCGGCGCGCGCCCGGGCGGCGCCGAAGTGCCCGGTGGGGCCGCCCGCGTACCGGGTGACGGTCCTGACCTGGTCGTGGTTGTTGAGCACCCAGGTGACGGTGGACCCGGTCCCGGCGATGTCGCGCAGCGCCTCGGCGATGGCCGTGCGGAACGCCTGCGCGTTCCAGGGGGCGCTCAGCAGGTGGAAGAAGAAGGCCTGATGGAGTTCGTCGGGGCGGACGTAGCGGGCCTGTTCGGCCGGGGTGGGGACGGAGACCTCGCCGACCAGCAGGCGTTCGCGTCCGTCGCGGGCGGTGTACTCCTCGCAGATCGCGCGCCACCGCCGCCAGACCCCGTGCACCTCGGGACGGTTCCAGGCCAGCGGGTTGACGGAGTCGCGGGACCGCTCGTCCGCCGCGGGGTCGGGGGAGTCGGGGAGCGAGGGGTGCTTGAACAGGCCCGCCGCCACGTCGATGCGGAAGCCGTCGACCCCCCGGTCCAGCCAGAAGCGCAGCACGTGCTCGAAGTGCTCCCCGACGCGCGGGTCACGCCAGTTGAGGTCGGGCTGCTCCGGGGTGAACAGGTGCAGGTACCACTGGCCGGGCCGGCCGTCCGGCTCGGTCACCCGGGACCAGGCGGGACCGCCGAACATCGCCCGCCAGTTGTTGGGCGGCAGTTCGCCGTGCTCGCCGCGTCCGTCGGCGAAGTGGAACAGCGACCGGGCGGGGCCGCCCGGTCCCTCCGTCAGTGCCTGGCGGAACCACGGGTGGGCGGAGGAGCAGTGGTTGGGGACGACGTCGACGACGGTGCGCAGACCCAGCCGGTGCGCGTCGGCCACGAGGCGGTCGAACTCGGCGAGGTCGCCGTAGAGCGGGTCGACGCCCGTGTAGTCGGCCACGTCGTAGCCGTGGTCGTGCTGCGGCGAGGGGTAGAAGGGGCTCAGCCAGATCCCGTCGACGCCCAGCTTGCGCAGGTAGGGCAGACCGGCTCGGACGCCGGCCAGGTCCCCGACACCGTCACCGGTGCTGTCCAGGAAACTGCGCACGTAGACCTGGTAGACCACCGCGTCGCGCCACCAGGGGCGTACGGCGGTGAGTGCCGGGGAGGGGGCGGCGGCGGTGGAGGAACCGTCCTCCAGAGGGGCTGTGAACACCCGTCACCATCCTGACTGCGGGCGCGCGGACGGACACGACACTGCACGCCGCGCGGGGTGGCTCGTTATGCATGCATGTTAAGTAGCAGTGTCAGGAAGGTGTCAACGGAGCTGCCGATAGACGGCGCTTACTGGGGTGATTTGCGTGGGTAAGATCCGCAGTCGAGGACCGAGAGGGTGTCGCGGAGGCCCCCGCAGTTACTTAACAAGTATGTATGAGGTGGGTGGTGACATCCATCGAAGGCGCCGCGGGATCAGCGGTCCCGCACGATCTCCCGCAGCTCGCGGTCCAGCCGTGCGACGGCCTGCTCCGGCGTGGTGTGCAGCGCCAGTGCGTCCCGGCTCACCGCCGCCACCGCCAGGCTCACCTGCTCGTAGCGGGCGCTCTTCGGGCGCGGCTTGGCCGTCCGTACGCTCTGCTCCAGCACCGGCAGGTAGGGATACCGGCGCACCAGCCCGGGGTCCTGGTACAGATCGGCCCACACCGGCGGCAGCGAGCCTTCCGTCAGGACCTGGCGCTGCACGGACTCACCCGTCATGTACGCCATGAGGTCGGTGGCCGTCCGCGGATGCCGCGAGTGCGCGTTGACCGCGAGGTTGGACCCGCCCAGCACACTGGCGCCCGGCCCGTCCGGCCCGGGCAGCGGCACCGCGCCGAAGCGCCCCGCGACCTTGGAGCCGGGCGCGGAGGCGAGGTCGTACACGTACGGCCAGTTGCGCAGGAAGAGCAGCCGGCCGTCCTCGAAGGCCTGCCGGGACTCCTCCTCCTTGAACCGCAGTGCCTCGCCTGGGATCCAGCCCTCGCGCACCCCGCGCACCAGGAAGCCCAGCCCCTCGCGGGCCGCGGCGGAGTCCACGGTGACCCGGCTGCCGTCGCCGCCGAGGATGCCGCCCCCGGCCGACTGCACCGCCTCCGTGACGTTGACGGTCAGGCCCTCGTACGGCAGGAACTGCCCGGCGTAGCCGCCGATCCCGTACTTCGGGGCGAGCGTGCGCGCCTGCCGCTCCAACTCCGCCCAGGTGCGCGGCGGATCCAGGTGCTCCCGGTCGAGGATGTCCTTGCGGTAGTAGAGCAGCCCGGCGTTGGTGACGTACGGGACCGCGTACAGCCGCTCGCGGAAGGTGGCGGTGTCCACCACCGAGGGCAGCAGCCGGTCCAGCGGCAGGCCGCGCGGGTCGACCGGCGCGATCCATCCGGCGCCCGCGAACTCGGAGGTCCACGCCACGTCGATGTTGAGCACGTCGAAGCGGTCGCTGCCGGAGCGCAGGCTGTCTGCCATCTGCGCGCGCACCTCGTCGGCCGCCTCGGGCAGTTCGACGAGGGTCGCCTTCTCCAGGGGGTGGCCACGGTTCCAGCCGTCCAGCACGTGCTGGAGGTAGCCGGTCAGATCGCGACCGGTCGCGAGGGTCACCGGGCCCCGGCCCGTCGTGCCGGGCGGTCCGTCGGCGGCGCGGGCGCCCTCGGAGGCGTATCCCGTCAGCAGCAGGGCAGCGGCGAGCAGGGTCCTGCCCGCGGCCCGCGCCCAGCGCATACGATCCTCCAGGTCCCGCTTCCGGCGACGGCGTCGTCGTCCGAAGAGACATGTATACCTGTTGGACATGCGCGATACTAGCCATTGCGGCAGGATGGCCTGCTCACCGATGATCGGGCTGGTGAGCGGCCCCTAACAAGCAGGTAGCCGGGGAGGAGGCAGGTCGAGCGTGCGCCTTCCGCTCATGGCACTCCTCGCCAAGGGGCCCGCCCATGGTTACGAGCTCAAAACGGCACTTGAGAAGCTTTTCGGTGCGGCCTATCCTCAGCCGAACATCGGCCAGATCTACGTGACGCTGGCGCGCCTGGAGAAGTCGGGACTGATCCGGGGCGAGGACGTCACCCAGTCCGGTCGGCCCAACAAGCGGATCTACGAACTCACCGACGCCGGGCAGGAGGCGGTCGCCGCCTGGTTCGACGAGCCGTCCAGCGAGCCGCGGGTGCGCGACGAGTTCTTCATGAAGCTCGCCCTCGCCCCGGCCACCGGCCTGGCCGACCAGGTCTCCCTGATCAACAAGCAGCGCCGCCACTACCTCAACCTCATGCGGGCCATGTCCCGGCTCGCCGCGGGGGAGGACCGGGACAACACCATCGCGCAGCTGCTGATCGAGGGCGCGACGCTGCATCTGCAGGCGGACCTCGACTGGCTGGAGCGCTGCCAGGAGGAGCTGGAATGAGAAGGGCCGAGCCGCCTCCCGCGGCGCCGCACATGCTCCGGGTCGAGGGCCTGGTCAAGACGCACCGTGTGGACGGCGGCGAGGTCAGGGCCGTGCGCGGGGTCGACCTGGAGGTGCGGCCGGGCGAGTTCGTCGCCGTCACCGGCCCCTCCGGCGCCGGCAAGTCCACCCTGCTGCATCTGCTCGGCGGCCTGGAACGCCCCGACCGGGGGCGGATATGGCTGGACGGGCAGCGGGTCGACCAGCTCAGCGAGGCACGCTGGGCGGTACTGCGCCGGCGCGGCGTCGGCATCGTCTTCCAGTTCTTCAACCTCGTCTCCACCCTCACCGTCGCGGACAACATCGAACTGCCCGCCCTGCTCGCCGGCCGCTCGCCCCGCCAGGTGCGCGCCGCGCGGCAGGAGTTGCTGGCCGACCTCGGCCTGACGGGCAAGGAGGACAGCACCCCCGCCGACCTGTCCGGCGGTGAGCAGCAACGGGTCGCCCTCGCCCGGGCCCTGGTCAACCGCCCGGCCCTGCTGCTGGCCGACGAGCCCACCGGCAGCCTCGACAGCAAGGGCACCCGGGAGGTGCTGCGGCTGCTGACCCGCTGCCACGAACGTGGCCAGACCATCCTGCTCGTCACGCACGACGCCAAGGTGGCCAGTGCCGCGGACCGGGTGATCAGCCTCTTCGACGGCGAAGTGGTCGACGACATCACCCTCGACGTCCCGCCGTACGCCTCGCGTCCCTCCCGTGCCGCCGCCGACGTCGTGAAGCTGCAGGGCTGACCGCCGTGCGCGCCACCGCCCGCTGGGCCCTCGCCGATCTGCGCACCCACCGCGGCCAGGCCCTGTCCATCGTCCTGGCCACCGCGGGCATCACCGTGGCGCTGCTGCTCTCCGTCGCGCTGCTGGTGTACGCGGCCAACCCCTGGCAGCGGATGTTCACCGCCACCGAGGGCGCCCACGTCTGGCTGCGCACGGACGGCCGCGCCGACACCGGCGCCCTGTCGCGGATCGACGGGGTCACCGCGGTCTCCGGACCCTTCCGCACCCTCACCGTCACCGCGCAGCACGGCCGGGAGAAGGCCGCCCTCGACCTGCGGGCCGCGGGCACGAGCCCGCCGTCGGTGGGCCGGCCGCTCATGGACCGCGGGAGCTGGCTGGACGGCGACGACGGCGACGGCGTCGTGCTGGAACGGTCGGTGGCGTCGGCGCTGTGGGCCGAGCCGGGCGACGAGATCAGCGTGACCCGTGACGGACGGCGGAGCACCGTCCGCGTGGTCGGCGTCGCCGGGACCGCCGAGCCGCTCTACTCCCCGGGAGACAACCCCGGTGTCGCGTGGGCGTCGCCCACGCTGGTGAGCGGCCTCGCCACCGGCCAGGCGCGGGCGGGGCAGACCGTGGGGCTGCGGCTGAAGGACCCGGCGGACACCGCCTTCGTCATCCAGCGGGCCGTCTCCGCCGTCGGACCGGACCGCGTCACGAGCGTCGCCACCTGGCGGGAGGCCCGCGCCGACGCCGAGGGCGACAACCACCTTCTCGGGCTGCTGCTCGGCCTGTTCGGGCTGGCCGCGCTGCTGGCCGCCGCGATCGCGGTGACCGGGGGCATCGCCACCCGCGTCCTGGCGTACGTCCGTGACATCTCCGTCCTGAAGGCGGTCGGCTTCACCCCGGCCCAGGTGGTCCGGATGTTCCTCGTGCAGCACGCGGTGCTCGCCACCGCCGGTGTGGTGCTCGGATCGATCGCCGCGGAGACGCTCGCGCCGGGCATCCCCGGGCCGATGGGGGACGCCATGGGGCTGTGGCAGGGACTGCCGCAGCACACCTGGGCGCTCCCCGGTACGGCCGCGGCGACCGTGCTGGTCATCGCCCTGGCCACGGTGCTCGCCGCCTGGCGGGCCGGCCGCGTGCCGCCGATCCCCGCCGCGCGGGGGGCCGTTCCGGGACGCCGCAGGATGTCCGGCGCGGCCCGGGCCGCGCTGCGCCTGGGGACCCCGCCCGCCCTGGTGCTCGGCTGCCGCGGCGTACTGCACCGGCCCGCGCGCTCGGCGGCCGCCGTGGCCCGGCTCGCCCTGCCGGTCCTGATGATCACCGTGGCGCTGGGGACCTGGGCCACCCTCGACCGCTTCGAGCACCACCCCGAACTGCTCGGCCAGGCCGGCGCGCTCACCGCCCGCCCCAACGGCCTCACCGACGGAGCCGTCCGGCAGCTGCTCGCCGCACGACCGGAGATCACCGCGGCGCACCCGGGCGTCGACCTCCCCGCGCTCGCCCCCGGCCAGTCGCAGTCCGTCACCCTGCGGGGGATCGGCACCACCGCCGACCCGTACCCCTTCGCCGTCGCGGAGGGCCGGCGCCCCGCAGGACCCGACGAGGCACTCGCCGGGCAGGGCCTGCTCGACGCGCTGCACATCGAGGTCGGCCAGTGGGTCCGGGTCACCGTCGGCGGCACGCCGCACATCCTGCACATCGTCGGCCGCAGCATCGAGACCGGGCACGGCGGACGGGTGATCTCCGCCCCGCTCGACGTGCTGCGGGCCCAGGACGCCTCCATCGGGCCCTCGTACTACAGCCTGGTGCTGCGTCCCGGCGCCGACCGCGCGGCGGTGCGCGGCGCCCTCACCGACGCGTCGCACGGCGCCCTGGAAGTGCGCGAGGTCACCGGCCCCGGCGCCGAACTCTCCCCGGTGCGCGGCGTGATCATCGGACTGGTCAGCGTCCTCGCGCTGATCGCCCTGGCCGAACTGTCCACCGCCGTCGGCAGCGGCATCCGCGACCACGCCCGCGACATGCGCGCCTACCGCGCCGTGGGCCTGACGCCCCAGCAGACCGTGGCGACCGTCGTGACCGGCGTCGGCCTGGTGGTCCTGGCCGCCGCCGCGGCGGGGGTCACCGCGGGGGTGTTCGCCTCCGACTGGCTGATCGACCTGCAGGCCGGCTCCAGCGGCGTCGGCGCGGGGATTGCCCAGTCCCCGCCGGGAGCGGTGCTGGCCCTGATCGTCGGCGTGTGCGTCGCGGCGGCGGTGGCACTCTCGCTGCTGCCCGCCTCCCGCGCGGCGGGGGACCGCAATCCGCGGATGCTGTTCAACGCCCAGTGAGGGGAAGACACCGGACGCCGTGCCCCGCCGAACGGGGCCGCCGGGCAAGATCCTTGGTAAGAATGAAGCGCGCCGGCCGGCCCGGCTGCGCGGTCCTTGACCGCTCTGTCGGCCGTCGTCGATGCTTGTGTTGCGGCACGTGCAGAATGTGCCGTAATGAGAAACGCCCGTCTCAGGGTTCCGTACCAGCCGAGGAGTGCCCCATGGCTCACCAGGTCCGTGCCGTCGTCGCCCGGGAGAAGGGTTCCCCCGTCAGCCTGGAAACGATCGTCGTGCCCGACCCGGGGCCCGGGGAGGCGCTGGTACGGATCCAGGCCTGCGGGGTCTGCCACACCGACCTGCACTACCGCGAGGGCGGGATCAACGACGACTTCCCGTTCCTGCTCGGCCACGAGGCGGCGGGCATCGTGGAGTCGGTCGGCGAGGGCGTCACCGACGTCGCTCCCGGTGACTTCGTCGTCCTCAACTGGCGTGCCGTGTGCGGCCAGTGCCGTGCCTGTCTGCGCGGCCGCCCCTGGTACTGCTTCAACACCCACAACGCCAAGCAGAAGATGACCCTGCTGGACGGCACCGAGCTCTCCCCGGCCCTCGGCATCGGGGCCTTCGCCGAGAAGACCCTCGTCCACGCCGGGCAGTGCACCAAGGTCGACCCGGCCGTCTCCCCGGCCGTCGCCGGGCTGCTGGGCTGCGGTGTCATGGCGGGCATCGGCGCGGCCATCAACACCGGCAACGTGGGCCGCGGCGACTCCGTCGCCGTCATCGGCTGCGGCGGCGTGGGCGACGCGGCGATCGCCGGCGCCCGGCTGGCCGGTGCCGCGAAGATCATCGCGGTCGACATCGACGCGCGGAAGCTGGAGACGGCGAAGAAGCTGGGCGCCACGCACACCGTCAACTCCAAGGAGACCGACCCCGTCGAGGCGGTTCGCGAGCTGACCGGCGGCTTCGGCGCCGACGTCGTCATCGAGGCGGTCGGCCGCCCCGAGACGTACAAGCAGGCCTTCTACGCCCGCGACCTGGCCGGCACCGTCGTCCTGGTCGGCGTGCCCACCCCCGAGATGAAGCTGGAACTCCCGCTGCTGGACGTCTTCGGCCGCGGCGGGGCCCTGAAGTCCTCCTGGTACGGCGACTGCCTGCCCTCCCGCGACTTCCCCATGCTCATCGACCTCCACCTGCAGGGCCGGCTGGACCTGGACACCTTCGTCACCGAGACCATCGCCCTGGACGAGGTGGAGAAGGCCTTCGAGCGGATGCACCACGGCGACGTGCTGCGCTCGGTGGTGGTCCTGTGACGACCGCCCGCATCGACCACCTCGTCACCTCGGGCACCTTCTCGCTGGACGGCGGCACCTGGGACGTCGACAACAACGTCTGGATCGTCGGCGACGACACCGAGGCGATCGTCGTCGACGCCGCCCACGACGCCGACGCCATCGCCGCGGCGCTGGGCGGCCGCCGCCTGGTCGCGATCGTGAGCACCCACGCCCACAACGACCACGTCGACGCCGCGCCCGCGCTCGCCGCCCGCACCGGCGCGAAGATCCTGCTGCACGGCGACGACCTGCCGCTGTGGAAGCAGACCCACCCGGAGCGCTCCCCGGACGAAGAGCTGACGGACGGTCAGATCATCGCGGTGGCCGGCATCGAGCTCACGGTGCTGCACACCCCGGGCCACGCGCCGGGCGCCGTCTGCCTGTACGCGCCGGCCCTCGGCACGGTCTTCACCGGCGACACCCTCTTCCAGGGCGGCCCGGGCGCCACGGGGCGGTCCTTCTCGGACTTTCCCACCATCATCGACTCCATCCGCGAGCGGCTGCTGACCCTGCCGCCGGAGACGGTCGTCCGCACCGGCCACGGCGACAGCACCACCATTGGCGCCGAGGCCCCGCATCTGGACGAGTGGATCGCCCGCGGCCACTGAGCCCCCATGGCCGCCGCACCCACGGGTGCGGCGGCCACCGCGGTCAGAGCGACCACACGTAGGCGTGGTCGCTCGCGGTCACCACCGCGAGCACGACCAGGTCGGCCGCCCCCAGTACGAGCCCCAGCACGGCCCGCCCGCGGCGGGCGGTCCCCTGGAACAGTGCCATCGAGCCCAGCACCAGGGCGGCGGGGCCGAGGACCACGCTGAAGACCAGCAGGCCCACCAGTCCGAGGACGAACGACGCCACCGCCGCGCCGTCCGCGTGGGCGCGGCGTGTGCTCACGGGTGTCCCGGGCATCGCTCACCTCTCCCTTCGGTGCGCGACGCGCCGGCGTGCCGCGTACAGCGCGAGCCACCCGACGATGCCGGCGGCGGCGACGAGGGTCACGTGCAGCGGCAGATGCGCGACCGGTCCGAGCAGCAGCCCGAACAGGGCCAGTGCGGCCACCAGGAACAGCATTCCGGTCCTTCCCTGTGCTCCGACGTTCCGGGAAATTCGGTGAACGGTTGTACACGGAGCTTCTGCCCACCACCGCCCCCGGAAAACGCGGACCGGCGCCCCGCGGGTGCCGGGACGCCGGTTCGGCCGGAAAGCGCGCCCGCCGCTCAGGCGGTGAGCACGCGCAGCGGCGCGCCGTCCCGGAAGGCCGCGATGTCCTCGACCGCCTGCTGGTAGAAGACCTCGTACGTCGCCTCCGTGACGTAGCCCAGGTGCGGGGTGAGCAGCGCGCCCGGCAGGCTCCGCAGGACGTCCCCGGCGGGCAGCGGCTCGGTGTCGTACACGTCCAGGGCCGCACCGGCGATCCGGTGCTCGCGCAGCGCGGCGACCAGCGCCGGGGTGTCGACGAGCGGACCGCGCGAGGTGTTGACCAGCAGCGCCGTGGGCTTCATCCAGCCCAGCTCCTCGGCGCCGACCAGCCCGGTACTGCGCGCGCTGAGCTTGTAGTGCACGGTGACGACGTCGGACTGCGAGAACAGCTCACGCTTGCCGACCGCCCGCGCGCCGCACGCGGCGGCGTGCTCCGGGTCGAGGTTGGCGCTCCACGCCAGGACGCGCATCCCGAAGGCGGTGCCGATGGAGGCGACCCGCGCGCCCAGCCGGCCCAGCCCCACCACGCCCAGCGTCCGGCCGTGCAGGTCGCCGCCGATCGTGTGCTGCCACTCACCGCGCCGCATCCCGGCCGTCTCCTCGGGGAGGTGCCGGACCAGCGACAGGACGAGCCCCCAGGTCAGCTCGGCCGTGGCGTGCGCGACGCTCTCCGTGCCGCACACCGTCACCCCGTGCCGGCGGGCGGCGTCCAGGTCGACGGAGGCGTTCGCCATCCCGGTGGTCACCAGCAGCCGCAGCGCCGGCAGCGCCGCGAAGCGCTCCTCGGTGAAGGGGGTGCGCTCGCGCATGGCGACCACCACGTCGAAGCCGTCCAGCGCCTCGGCCAGTTCGGCCGTACCGGAGACGTGGTCGTGGAGGAAGACCACCTCGGCTCCCAGCGCGTCCCAGTCGGCGAACCGGTGCGCCGCCTTCTGATAGTCGTCCAGGACGGCGATGCGCATGGTGCGGTCTCCTCAGCTCGATCGGTCGAACGGGTGTCCCCGGGGTCTGTCCTAGTATCTGCTCGGAAAGCGGCCGGATCCCGGCAGCCGCCGGAACCGGACGAGGGGTGGGCACGTGGAGACACCCGGCAGGCGGCGCCGGTTGCGCTGGTGGCCCCGCTCGCTGTACTGGCGCCTCGCGCTCGGCTTCCTGGCGATCACCACGGTCGGCGTCGCGGCCGCGGACGTCTACGCCGCGCACGCCCTCGCCGACGGCCTGCGGAACCGGCTGGACCAGCAGCTGGCCTCCATACGCCAGGACCGGCTCGACGAACTGGAGACCAGCTCTGACCTCAAGCCCGCCGGGGCGACGGCCGTGGTGCTGCTCACCGACGCCATCGGCAGGGTTGTCCAGCGCGAGTCCGGTGCGATGGTGGAGCGGGCCGTCATCCGGCTGTCCAGCGCCGACTTGGACCGCATGGCGACCGCCGGCCGGGCGGGCACGGTCGGCCCGGCCCCGATGCGGGCGGTCGTCGAGAAGCTCCCCGACGGCGGCTACCTGGTGATCGCGGAGTCCACCGCGGACGACGCGGCCACGGTGCACAACCTCGTGGTCATCGAGGCCGTCTCCGGTGTGCCGCTGGTCGCCGGAGTCGTGCTCGGCGCCCTGTACTTCAGCCGCCGCACCATCTCGCCGCTGAAGGAGATCACCGCCACCGCCCGCCGGTTCGCCGCCGAGGGCGCACTCTCGCAGCGGGTCGCCGCCCCGGTGTCGACGGCGGAGGTGGAGGCGCTGGCCGACGCCGTCAACGCGATGCTCGGCCGGGTCGACGAGGAGTTCAACCGCCGCCGCAAGGCCGAGGAGCAGCTGCGCGACTTCGTCGGCGCCGCCAGCCACGAGCTGCGCACCCCGCTCACCGCGATCGGCGGCTACGCGCAGCTGGTGCGCTTCGGTGCCCTCGACGACCCGGCCCGTCTGGACGACGCCATGCGCCGGGTGCAGAACGAGACCCGCAGGATGTCCGCCCTCGTGGACGAGCTGCTGCTGCTGGCCCGCCTCGACCAGGGCCGCCCCCTCGAGTGCCGCCCCGTGGACCTGGCCGAACTCTGCGCCGACGCGGTGGCCGACGCCCGCGTCGTCGACCCCGACCGCCCGGTGACCCTCGTCGTGGAACCCGGGCCCCACATGGTGACCGGTGACCCCGACCGGCTCCGTCAGGTGGTCACCAACCTGCTGGCCAACGTGGTCGCGCACACCGCCCACGACGTCCTCGCCGAGGTGCGGGTCGGCCGCGAGGGCGACGAGCAGATCGTCGACGTCATCGACGGCGGGCCCGGGATACCCGAGGAACTGCGCGAGCGGATCTTCGAGCGGTTCTTCCGCGCCGGCGGCGGCACCCCCCGCCCCGCCCGCCGGGACGACCACCCCGCCCCCGGCAGCGGACTGGGCCTGAGCATCGTGGCCGCGATCGCCGCGGCGCACGCGGGGTCGGTGCGGGTGGAGGCCTCGGAGTCGGGTGCGTGGTTCCGGGTGCGGTTGCCGACGCTCACTGGCGCATGATCGCGGCGACCGCGACGGCCGTCCTGAGGACCTGGAGGTCGCGCGGGCCGTCGAGGCGCCGGCCGGTCAGCTCCTCGACCCGGTGCAGTCGGCGGTCGAAGAACTTGCGGCGCAGCGTGAGCAGCTCGCACGCCAGGTCCGGGTCGCCGTCGGCGGAGATCACCGCGCTCAGCGTCTCCCGCAGCACCTGGTCGTCCAGCACCGGCTGCACCATGCCGACCAGCCGCTGGGCGATGTCGGGCGTCTGCGCTGCCGCGTACTCCACCAGGACGTCGTCCAGCTCGTAGACGCCGGGTCCAAAGCCCAGCGCGTCCACCACCGCGCAGATGTCGTCCACCAGCAGCTGACCCGCCGTCACCTCGTTGTAGGGCTTCCAGTGCACCGCGAGCCGGGCCGTCCCGGCGAGGTCGCGGTGGATGCGGTCCGCCAGGTCGACGGACTCCTGGTGGCGTGGCGCGGGGGTGAGCACGTACAGCCCGCGCGCCGAGGGCAGCACGGCCGTCTCGGGGCCGCCGTGGCCGCGGGCCACCGCCTCGACGTCGCCGAGGGGGAGGCCGGGCGCGCGCAGCGCCATCACGGCGTAGGCGGGCGGGGCGTAGGACGGCCCGGGCCGCGGTGGCTCCGGGACCGAGGCGGGGGCCTCCCGCCCGGACTGGGCGAAGTAGCCCCGGTTCAGCTCCCGGGCCACACGGCGCCCCGCGTCCGTCAGGCGCCGGGCGAACTCGCCGCGCGAGCCGTCGGCCCCGGCCGCAGCGTGCCCGCCGGAGACCAGGATGTACTCCGTCGTCTCCTGGACGGCGACCCGCAGCGCGCTCACCGGCTCGCCCCGAGCGGCCCAGGCGAGCCCCTCGCCGCGGATCCGCGCGGCGGTCTGCTCGCTCCACTCTCCCGAGCCGGAGACGACTTCTATCAGGGCGGCGAACAGCTCCCGCCGCAGCGAGGGCTCGCCTCCGCCGGAGTCGGTGAATCCCAGGTCAAGACAGGAATCCAGGCCCGTGGACACCGGTGCGTGGGTGGTCATGCGCGCAAGCCAAGCACCGGAGCATCAAAGTCACATCAAAGCGGGATCAGAGTCCGCGCTGGGGATCGCCCGCTCTCACGACGGTCAGGGGATCGCCTGCTCGGTCCAGATGCACTTGCCGCCGGGGACGTAGCGGGTGCCCCAGCGCTGGCACAGCGCGGCGACCAGCTGCAGCCCGCGGCCGCCCTCGTCGGTGTCGCCGGCGTGCCGGATCCGGGGGGTGCTGAGACTGCGGTCCGAGACCTCGCAGACGAGGGTGCGGCTGCGGATCAGCCGCAGGCCGATGGGGCCCCGGGCGTGCCGGACCACGTTGCCGACCAGTTCGCTGGCGATCAGCTCGGTCGTCATGACCAGTTCGCCCAGTCCCCAGCCGTCCAGCCGGCGGCGGATGTGCTCGCGTGCCTGGCCCGCGGCGAGCGGGTCCTCGGGCAGGGACCAGGAGGCGACGTCGCCGGGCGACAGGGCGTGCGTGCGGGCGATGAGGAGGGCCGCGTCGTCCCCGGCGTGCTCCTGGTGGGGGTCGAGGGCGGCGGCGACCTCGTCGCAGAGCCTTCCCAGGCGTTCCACCTCGCCCCGGCGGCCGTCCGCCGGCCGCACGGGCGCCGCGGCCGGTGCGCCGGTGAGGGCCTTCGCCAGCCCGGCCATGCCCGTGTCGATGTCCCGGCGGGAGGATTCGACGAGGCCGTCGCTGTAGAGCACCAGCAGACTGCCCTCGGGGATCTCGAGCTCCACGGTCGCGAACGGCGGCGTGGCGGCGCCCAGTGGTGGGTCCGGCGAGTGCCCGGCGAAGTGGACGGTGCCGTCGGGCAGCACCAGCGCGGGCGGCGGGTGCCCGGCCCGGGAGAACGCGCAGGTGCGGTTCGTGGGGTCGTACACGGCGTACAGGCAGGTCGCGTAGAAGTCGTCCCCGAGGTCGCTGACCAGCTCGTTGAGGTGCGCGAGCAGCTCGTCGGGGGGCAGTTCGAGACCGGCGAGGGTGTGCACCGCGGTTCGCAGCCGCCCCATGGTCACGGCCTCGGAGATGCCGTGCCCCATCACGTCCCCGATGACCAGTGCGACCCGGTCGGCGGAGAGCGGGATGACGTCGTACCAGTCCCCGCCGACCGTCGTCCCCTCGACGGCGGGCAGGTAGCGCGCCGCGGCGCTGACCGCCGGCAGTTCGGGCAGGACGCGCGGCAGCAGGCCGCGCTGCAGCTCCTGGGCCCGTCCGTGCTCGGCGTCGTACAGCCGGGCCCGCTCCAGGGCCTGGGCGACCAGCCCGCTGAGCGCGGTCAGCAGGGTGCGCTCCTCCTCGCTGAACGGGCGCGGCTCGGAGAAGGAGACGACGCAGGAGCCGACGGCCTTCCCGGAGACGATCAGCGGCAGGAAGGCCCAGGCGTGCTTCTGGGACCACTCCTGGAGGTGGACCCGGGCCGGGTACGCCTCGTGGAACTCCTTGGCGGAGGTGATGTAGCGGGGCACGCGCTCGCGGATGGCGTCGGTGCTGGGGCTGCCCTCGGCGAGCCGGGTCCGGCTGAGCCGCTCCATCAGGCCCGGGGGGTAGCCGACGAAGCCGGCCACGCGCAGCAGGTCGCCCTCCAGCGTCTTGATGATCAGCCCGGTGGCGTCGAACAGCGGCAGCACGCGGTCGGCGACCGCGGCGACGACGTCCTTGACGGTGACGGCCTCGGCGAGCGCGGTGGTCAGCCGGCCGATGTGCGCCGCGCGGTCGGCGGCGGTGCGGGCGGCGTCGGCGCGGGCCTCCTCCGCGAGCCGGTGCTCGGTGACGTCGGTGAGGTAGAGGGTCAGGCCGTCGGGTACGGGCATGACGCGCAGGTGGTAGCGGCGCGTGCCGCCGCCCCACTCGATGTCCGCGCTGACGGTCGCGTCGCCCTCGGCCGCCCGGCGGCAGTGGGCCTCGAGCTCCGAGTCGTGGACGCCGGGCAGGTGCCACAGCACCGCGCCGACCAGGGGCCGCCGCGCCCCCAGCAGCCGCTCGGCCTGGGGGTTGGCGAAGGCGATGCGGCCGTCGTCGTCGACCGCCAGGAAGCCGTCGCTCATGTGACGCAGGGCCCGGCCGGCGGCGTCCATCGCGATCCGGGTCTCCGTGCTGTCCCACAGCACACCGGCGAGCCGGACGGCCTTGCCGTCCGCACCGAGCACGCTGCGGCCGCGGGCCTGCACCCAGCGGAAGGTCCCGTCGGGCCGGCGGACCCGGTACTCCCAGGCGAAGCCGCCGCGGGCCCGGGCGGCCTCCTCGGCGTCGGCGATCACCCAGGGCAGGTCCTCGGGGTGGACCAGCTCCACCCAGGTCTCCAGGCGACCGTCGTACATCTGCGGGGACATCCCGAAGACGGAGCGCGCGGTCTCGTCGAGGTAGGCCTCGCCGGTGCGGACGTTCCACTCCCAGGTGCCGATGCCCACGTCGGACGGGGTCTCCCGGGGCCGGGAACCCGAGCCGCCCTCCGCCAGGCGCCAGCGTTCGCGCGACCCGACGGCCGCCGTACGGCCCAGCCGCTCCGACACCCACGCGGCGATCCCCCGCAGCAGCTCCCACGCGCCGGGAGCCGGCGGTACGGCGTCCGCGGTCACCACCGAGAGCGCGCCGAGCGGGCCCTCGGGGCCGGGGAGCGGTACGGCGGCGAGCCCGGACCCGCCGGGCAGCGGGCCGGGGGTCGTCTCCGTCGTGGGCAGCCACACCGGTTCGCCCCCGGTCGTCGCGCGGCCCGGCGCGGTGGCGTCCTGCGGGGGGAGGAAGAGCCAGGCACGGGTCAGGTTCCTGGGCAGACCGGTGCTGGCGGCCAGGCGCAGGGGCACTCCGCCCCGGGCCGCCTGCCCGCGCAGGTGGACCAGTCCGCCCAAGCCGTTCAGCGCCGCCACGGCCTGCTGCAGTCCCAGTCGCAGCGCCTCGCGCTCGCCCTGGTCGTCGCCCGAGGACCGGAGCAGGCGCAGCCGCTCCGCTCCCGGCTGGTCGAGCGGCGCTTCAGGCTCCTGGGCGGCGGCTTCGTTCGGGATCGTGCCCTCTTCTCGTCGGCTTTCCTCCGAAGGCCAACATAGCGCCGCGCGCGGGCACCGTCAGCGCGAAGCCGTATCGCCGGCCGGCGCCGCCCTCACCAGGTAGCCCGCCCCCCGCACGGTGCGGATGAGCGACTGGTCGGTGTCGCCGAGCTTCCGGCGCAGGTAGTAGATGTAGGTCTCCACGATCCCGGACTCGCCCTGGAAGTCGCAGCTCCACACGGCGTCGAGGATCTGCCCCTTGGACACCACCCGGTCCGGGTTCTCCAGCAGGAAGCGGAGCAGCGCGAACTCGGTCGCCGAGACCTGGACCGGCCGGCCGTGCCGCCACACCTCGTGGGTGTCCGCGTCCAGTTCGACCCAGCCCGCGCGCAGCCGGCGCCCGGCAGGCTCGGGGGCCCGGCCCCGGCGCAGCAGGGCGTTCACGCGGGCCGCGACCTCGTTGATGTCGAAGGGCTTGGTGACGTAGTCGTCGCCGCCCAGGGCCAGGCCCCTGATCTTGTCCTCCACGGCGTCCCGGGCCGTGAGGAAGAGGACGGGCGCGTCGACCCGGGCGGCGCGGAGCCTGCGGCACACCTCGAAGCCGTCGAGGTCGGGCAGTCCGACGTCGAGCAGGATCACGTCGGCGGCGCGATCGGCGGCCGTGCTCACCGCCTCCTCGCCGGTCCCGGCCGTGACCACGTCGAAGCCCAGGAACTGCAGCGCCATCGCGAGCATCGAGGCGATGCTCGCCTCGTCCTCCACGACCAGCACGCGGGGCTGCTGGGCCGAGACGGTCACGTTCATGCCGCGGGTCACTTCCTCCGGGCCGTATTCCGGCCGTTGTCACACAGAAGAGGAACGGATTATGTCATTCAGCTGAACCCGGACAACCCCCGTGACCGAATCGCGACGATCCGCCGCCGGCCTCCCCCGCGGAGCTGCGGATGAGCCCCCGTCAGATGCGGATTCCGGGTGTCCGGACGATGCCTTGACAGGGGTGGGGGGCACCCCCACACTGATGTTGCGTCAACCGCAATCAGTTCCGCCATACGCACCGAGGTGTCATGATGATTCCCGTGTGCCGGCTCGCGGACCTCCCGCGTGGCGAGGCTTTCCGGCTCGAGACCGACCCGCCCGTCGCGGTGTTCCACACCGAGGAGGGCGAGCTCTACGCCGTCGACGACACCTGCACCCACCAGGACGCGTCGCTCGCGGACGGCTGGCTGGAGGGGTGCGAGGTCGAGTGCCCGCTGCACGCCTCGAAGTTCGACCTGCGCACGGGTGCGGTGGACGCGCCCCCGGCCCGGCGGCCCGTGCGGACGCACGAGGTCGTGGTCGAGGACGGCGTGATCCACGTACGGCTGTCGGCGGCCGCCCCCGGCCCGCCCTCGTGCGCGGCCGGCCGGCTCGCCGGGGGAGCCGGATGAGAGCGGTCCTCGTGGTCGGCGCCTCGCTGGCGGGGCTGTCGGCGGCGCGGGCACTGCGCGCCCAGGGGTACGACGGCCGGCTGGTGGTCGTGGGCGACGAACCGCACCGGCCGTACGACCGGCCGCCGCTGTCCAAGGAGTTCCTCGTCGGACAGGCCGACGAGGCGGCCCTGGTCCTGGAGGCGGACGGCGAGGACCTCGGGGCCGAATGGCTGCTGGGCGCCCGGGCCGTGACGCTCGACCCGGGCACGCGGGTCGTCGGGCTCGCGGACGGCAGCGCCGTCACCGCCGACGGAGTCGTCATCGCCACCGGGGCCGCTGCCCGTACCCTGCCCGGCGCGGCGGGCCGGTCCGGTGTGCACACCCTGCGCACCCTGGACGACGCCCGCGCACTGCGGGCCGATCTGGCGCGCGGCGGGCGGCTCGTCGTCATCGGCGGCGGCTTCATCGGGGCCGAGGTCGCCTCGACCGCGTACGCCCTCGGCCTGGACGTCACCGTCGTCGAGGCGGCGCCCACCCCGCTGTCGGGTCCGCTCGGCGAGACGATGGGCGGCGTCGTGTCGGGCCTCCACGCCGACCACGGTGTACGGCTGTTGTGCGGCACGGGGGTGCGCGGGACCGAGGCGGACGGCGAGGGGCGGGTGGTGGCCGTGGTCCTGGCCGACGGCCGCAGGCTGCCCGCGGACACCGTGGTCGTCGGCATCGGGGCGCGCCCGTGCACGGACTGGCTCGCCGGGTGCGGGATCGAGCTCGGCGACGGTGTCCTGTGTGGCGCCGACGGCCGCACGGGCCTGCCGGGCGTCGTCGCCGTCGGCGACTGCGCCGCCTGGTACGACCCGGCCGCCGGCGCGCACCACCGCGTGGAGCACTGGACGGGTGCCCTGGAGCGTCCGGCCACCGCCGTTGCCGCGCTGCTGTCCGGCGGCGCGGGCGGGCAACGGGCCCCCCGCCCGCCGTACTTCTGGTCCGACCAGTACGGCGTGCGCATCCAGTTCGCGGGCCGCGCCGCGGGGGCCGACACCGTCACGGTCGAGGAGGGCGTCGCGGAGGAACGGGACGTCCTCGCGGTCTACCGCAGGGGCGGGGTTCCGGTCGCCGTACTGGGCATGAACCGGCCCCGGTCGTTCACCCGTTGGCGCAAGCAGCTGGCCGTCGTCGCGTCTTGACAGCGCCGGAGCGGCACCACATGCTGCAGTTGCGCAGTGCACACTCCGTTGCTCATTACACAACGTCCCGCAAGGAGTGCCCGTGACCCCGACCGGTCTGCCGGACAGCCTGATCGCCACCCTCCCCGGCTCCTACTACACGGACCCCGGGATCTTCGCCCAGGAGCAGGAGCGCATCTTCGAGACGATGTGGTTCTGCGTGGCTCGCTCCTCCGAGCTCGGCAGGCCGGGCGCCTTCAGGACCGTGGACGTCGGCCGCGAGAGCATCCTGGTCACCCGGTCCCGGGACCACGCGGTGCGCGCCTTCTACAACGTGTGCCGGCACCGCGGCGCCCGGCTGCTCACCGAGGAGGGCGGCGAGGTCAGGCGGGCGTTCCAATGCCCGTACCACGCCTGGACGTACGACCTGGACGGCAGGCTCGTGGCGGCCCCCAACCTCACCAAGATGCCCGACGTCGGCCGTACCGAGTACGGGCTCGTCCCCGTCCACGTCCGCGAATGGCTGGGGTACGTCTGGGTCTGCCTGGCCGAGGACCCGCCCTCCTTCGAGGAGCAGGTGGTCGGCGAGGTGGTCACCCGGCTCGGGGACGTGGAGTCCCTGGAGCGCTACGGCATCGAGGACCTGAGGGTCGGCCGGCGGATCGTGTACGACGTCAGGGCCAACTGGAAGCTCATCGTCGAGAACTTCATGGAGTGCTACCACTGCGCCACGATCCACCCCGAACTGACCGAGGTGCTGCCGGAGTTCGCCGGCGGTTACGCCGCGCAGTACTACGTCGGCCACGGTGCCGAGTTCGGCGCGGACATCGAGGGCTTCACGGTGGACGGCTCGCCGGGACTGGACCGTATACCGGGGGTCTCCGCGGCCCAGGACCGGCGCTACTACGCGATCACCATCAAGCCGCAGGTCTTCGTCAACCTGGTGCCGGACCACGTGATCTTCCACCGCATGTACCCGGTCGCGGCCGACCGCACGGTCGTCGAGTGCGACTGGCTCTACCTGGAGGAGGTCGTCACCGCGGGCAGGGACGTCGGCCGCTCGGTGGAGCTCTTCGACCGGGTCAACCGCCAGGACTTCGAGGCCTGCGAGCGCTGCCAGCCCGCGATGGGATCCCGGCTCTACGCCAAGGGCGGGGTGCTGGTCCCCAGCGAGCACCACATCGCCGGCTTCCACGACTGGGTCCACGAGCGCCTCGGCACGGCTCAGCCCAGGTAGCCCATGCGGTGGCTGATCTCGGCCGCCCCGGCGACCAGCAGCGGCGCGAGCTCGTGCATGCGCTCCTGGGTGAAGCGGTACGAGGGGCCGGAGGCGCTGACGGCGGCGATGACCTCGCCGTCGCGCGAGCGGACGGGGGCGGCCATCGCGTGCAGGCCGATCTCCAGTTCCTCCAGCGTCCAGGCGTACCCGCGCTCCCTGGCCTCGGCGAGGTTCTTCTCCAGCTTCGTCCGCGAGGTGAGGGTGTGCGGGGTCAGTTTCTCCAGGCCCGCGTCCGTGAGGAGTTCCGCGCGCTGCGCGGCGGAGAGGTGGGCGAGCAGGATCTTGCCGCTGGAGGTCGCGTGCAACGGCGTGAGCTGGCCGACCCAGTTGTGCGCGGTCACGGCCGCCGGTCCGCGCACCTGGTACAGGTTGATCGCGAAGTGCTTCTCCATCACGGCGATGTTGACGGTCTCGCCGATCTCCTCGGCGAGCCGTTCGCAGACCGGCCGGCCCTGCTGGGTGATGTCGATGCGGCCGGTCACCGCGCCGGCCAGCCGCACGATGCCGAAGCCGAGCCGGTACTTGCCGCGCTCGCCCGCCTGCTCCACCAGCCCGCGTGCCTCCAGCGCGCCGAGCAGCCGGAACGCCGTCGACTTGTGGACCTCGATCTCGGCGGCGACCTCGCTCACGCCGGCCTCGCCGCGCTGCGCCAGGATCTCCAGCACGCTGATGGCCCGGTCCACGGACTGGACGCCGCCCGGCTGCGCAGCGGTTGTTTCGGTATCTGCACTGAAGTTGCCCACAGCGAAACTATACGCGCGGTAAACAACAGCGTCGGGGTTCCCCGGCGGAGTCCGGACGGGAAACGCGACCGAAACTCCGGTGTCAAGTTGCGCGGCTCGCAACCTGGTGCGCATAGCGGCACCGTACTAGCATGCTGCGCCAGTCGACCTGTCGACCGCGCGATCGAGACGAGCGATTCAAGCGAGACGAGTGAGACGAGGCTGACATGGCTCCCGTGCAGTACGACTTCGTCATCGTCGGTGGGGGCTCCGCCGGTTGCGCCCTCGCGAACCGGCTGTCCGCCGATCCGGCCAACCGTGTCCTGGTGCTGGAGGCCGGCCGCCCCGACTACCCGTGGGACGTCTTCATCCACATGCCGGCGGCGCTCACCTTCCCCATCGGCAGCCGCTTCTACGACTGGGGCTACGAGTCCGAGCCCGAGCCCCACATGGGCGGACGGCGGATCTACCACGCCCGGGGCAAGGTGCTCGGCGGCTCCAGCAGCATCAACGGCATGATCTTCCAGCGCGGCAACCCCATGGACTACGAACGCTGGGCCGAGGGCCCCGGCATGGAGCACTGGGACTACGCCCACTGCCTGCCGTACTTCCAGCGCATGGAGAACTGCCTCGCGGCCGGCCCCGACGACGAGTTCCGCGGCCACGACGGTCCGCTCGTCCTGGAGCGCGGGCCCGCCTCCAGCCCGCTGTTCCCCGCCTTCCTCGAGGCGGTCCAGGAGGCGGGGTATCCGCTCACCGACGACGTCAACGGCTACCGCCAGGAGGGCTTCGCGCCCTTCGACCGCAACGTCCACCGCGGCCGCCGGCTCTCCGCCGCCCGGGCCTACCTCGACCCGGTGCGCAGGCGCCCCAACCTGACGGTGCGGACCCGGACCCTGGTCACCCGGGTGCTCTTCGAGGGCAAGCGCGCCGTGGGCGTGGAGTACGAACGCCGCAGGGGCAGCCGCGAACAGGTGCGCGCCCGCGAGGTCGTCCTCTGCGGCGGGGCCGTCAACTCGCCCCAGCTGCTGCAGCTGTCGGGCGTCGGCAACGCCGGGGAACTGGCCGCGCTCGGCATCGACGTCGTGCACGACCTGCCCGGCGTCGGCGAGAACCTCCAGGACCACCTGGAGGTCTACGTCCAGTACGCCTGCACGCAGCCGGTCTCCATGCAGCCTTACCTGGCCAAGTGGCGCTACCCCTTCATCGGTCTGCAGTGGCTCTTCCGCAAGGGTCCCGCCGCCACCAACCACTTCGAGGCCGGCGGCTTCGCGCGCAGCAACGAGGACGTGGACTACCCCAACCTGATGTTCCACTTCCTGCCCATCGCGGTGCGCTACGACGGCTCGGCCCCGGCCGGCGGCCACGGCTACCAGGTGCACGTGGGGCCGATGTACTCCGACGCCCGCGGCTCGGTGAAGATCAGGAGCAGGGACCCGCGCGAGAAGCCCGCGCTGCGCTTCAACTACCTGTCCACCGAACAGGACCGTCGCGAGTGGGTCGAGGCGGTGCGCGTCGCCCGCGACATCCTCGGCCGGCCCGCGCTCGCCCCCTTCAACGGCGGCGAGGTCTCGCCCGGCCCCGGGGTCGAGACCGACGAGGAGATCCTGGCGTGGGTCGCCAAGGAGGGCGAGACCGCCCTCCACCCGTCCTGCACGTGCCGGCTGGGCACCGACGCGATGGCCGTGGTCGACCCGGCGAGCATGCGGGTGCACGGCGTGGAGGGACTCCGCGTGGTCGACGCCTCCGTGATGCCCTACGTGACCAACGGCAACATCTACGCCCCCGTGATGATGATCGCCGAGAAGGCCGCGGATCTGATCCTCGGCCGTGAACCGCTGCCGCCCTCGAAGGCGCAGTTCTACCGGCACCGCGAGGCCACCGCCAACTGATCGTGTCCGGTGCCGCGTTCACCGGATCAAGATGTGCCGTACACCCCGTGCCACCCCTTGACGGCCGGTGGCCGTTCGGACAGGGTGTTCCACCACAAGCAATTCGATGCGCTATGTGCAACGAAGCGAGGACTCCGCGCGTGGCAGACCTGTACCTGGACGGAGAGTGGCGCGAGGCGGTGGCCGGAGGCCGCCGGGAGATCCGCTGCCCCGCCGACGGAGTGCTCGTCGCGACGGTCTCCGAGGCGACCGGCGCCGACGCGGAGGCCGCGGTCGCCGCCGCCCGCGCCGCCTTCGACCACGGCCCCTGGCCGCGCACCCCGGAGCGCGAACGCGGCGCCCTCCTGCTCCGCACCGCGGGCATCGTCGAACGGGACGCCAAGGAATTCGCCCGCGCCGAATCCCTCGACACCGGCAAGCGGCTCGTGGAGAGCGAGTACGACGTCGCCGACGTCGTCGCCTGCCTGCGCCACTACGGCGGCATCGCGGGGACCTCCGCCGGACGGGTCGTCGACACCGGCCGCGACGACGCCGTCAGCCGTGTCGAGTACGAGCCGGTCGGCGTCTGCGCCCTGATCACCCCCTGGAACTACCCGCTGCTGCAGGCCTCCTGGAAGGTCGCGCCCGCGCTCGTCGCGGGCAACACGTTCGTCCTCAAGCCCAGCGAACTGACCCCCTCCACCTCCGTGCTCCTCATGCGGGCCCTGGAGGAGGCCGGACTCCCGCCCGGAGCCGGAAACCTGGTCCTCGGCGCCGGGCCCGGGGCCGGCGCCCCGCTCGCCGAGCACCCCGGCGTCGACATGGTCTCCTTCACCGGCGGTCTCGAGACCGGCAAGCGGGTCATGGCCGCGGCCGCCGCCACGGTGAAGAGGGTCGCCCTCGAGCTCGGCGGCAAGAACCCCAATGTGGTCTTCGCCGACGCCGACTTCGAGACGGCCGTGGACTTCGCGCTCACGGCCGTCTTCCTGCACTCCGGCCAGGTCTGCTCCGCCGGGGCCCGGCTGATCGTGCAGGACACGGTCCACGACGCCTTCGTCGACGAGGTCGTACGGCGCGCCGGCGCGATCCGCCTGGGCGGCCCCTTCGACCCCGCGGCCGAGACCGGCCCGCTGATCTCCGCCGCCCACCGCGACAAGGTCGAGGCGTACGTCGCCGCCGGGATCGCCGAGGGCGCCGTGCTGCGCCTCGGCGGCGCCCGCCCCACGGACCCGGCGCTCCAGGACGGCTTCTACTACCCGCCGACCGTCCTCGACGACTGCGACCAGGGCATGCGCGTCGTCCACGAGGAGTCCTTCGGACCCGTGCTGACCGTCGAGCGCTTCACCGACGAGGACGATGCCGTCCGCATCGCCAACGACACCGAGTACGGCCTCGCCGGCGCCGTCTGGACGGGGGACGCCGGCCGCGCCCAGCGGGTCGCCCGCCGGCTGCGCCACGGCACCGTGTGGATCAACGACTACCACCCCTACGTACCGCAGGCGGAATGGGGCGGCTTCGGCCACTCGGGCGTGGGCCGGGAGCTGGGACCGACCGGCCTGGACGAGTACCGCGAGCCCAAGCACATCTGGCAGAACATCCGACCCAGGCCGCAGCACTGGTTCCGCGGCTGAACGCCCAGGAGAGGCCGACCGTGACCCCAGCACCGACCGATGTGCCGCAGCGGCGCGGCGCGTCCCACGACGAGGACCAGGACCAGGACCGGAACGCGGTCATCTCCGTGCGGGGGCTGTGGAAGGTGTTCGGGCCGAAGGCCGACAGGGTGCCGGAATCGCAGGAGCTGCGCGGGCTCGGCCGCCGTGAGCTGATGGAGCGCACGGGTTGCACCGCGGCCGTGCGCGACGTCCACTTCGACGTCGCGCCCGGCGAGGTCTTCGTCGTGATGGGCCTGTCCGGCTCCGGCAAGTCGACCCTGGTGCGCTGTCTGACCCGGCTCGTCGAACCCACCGCCGGCCAGGTCGTCCTGGAGGGCGAGGACATCCGCGCCGCCGACGCCAAACGGCTGCGCGAACTGCGCCGCAACAGGTTCTCCATGGTCTTCCAGCACTTCGGCCTGCTGCCGCACCGCAGGGTCGTCGACAACGTCGCGTACGGCCTGGAGATCCGCGGCATGGGCCGGACCGAGCGCGTCAAGCGGGCCCTGGAGGTCGTCGAACTGGTGGGCCTGGCGGGCTACGAGAACTCCTACCCCGACCAGCTCTCCGGCGGCATGCAGCAGCGCGTCGGCCTGGCCCGGGCACTGGCGGGGGACCCCGGCATCCTCTTCTTCGACGAGCCCTTCTCCGCGCTCGACCCGCTGATCCGCCGCGACATGCAGAACGAGGTCATCCGCCTCCACCACGAGGTCGGCAAGACGATGGTGTTCATCACCCACGACCTGTCCGAGGCCCTCAAGCTCGGCGACCGCATCCTGATCATGCGCGACGGCCGGACGGTGCAGTGCGGCACGGGCGACGAACTGGTCGGCGCCCCCGCCGACGACTACGTGCGCGAGTTCGTCAAGGACGTGCCGCGGGCCGACGTGCTGACGCTCCGCTGGATCATGCGCGACCCGCGGCCCGACGACGCCCTCGACGGCCCCGAACTCGGCCCCGGCACGGTCGTCCGCGAGGCGACACGGGCCGTGCTCGCCGCCGAGAAGCCGGTCAGGGTCGTCGAGGACGGACGGCTGCTCGGCGTCGTCGGCGACGAGGAGATCCTCGCCGTCGTCGCGGGCCGGGAAGGCGGGGCGTGATGGCGGTCGCCGCCTCCGGGGCACGCGAACGGCTCGCGCCCGTCCGGCTGCGCCGCCGGGCCGTCGTGGCGGGCATCGTCGTGCTGTGGCTGGTGCTCTTCGCGCTCCTGCGCGGCCGGCAGACGCTCGCCCTCGCGGCGGCCGACCTGACCTCGCTGCACCGCTGGTTCAACGACGTCAACGACACCATCGGCGCGGACCGCAACAGCAACCCGCTCTTCCTCTACTTCTTCAACGAGATCCGGCTGGTCATCGACACCCTGGTGACCTTCGTCCAGACGCTGATCTCGCAGCCGCCCGACGGCCGCCCGGTGCCGCAGATCGGCTGGCTCGGCGTGGTCACGATCGCCGGCTACGTCTCCTGGGCGCTGGGCAACTGGCGCGTGGCGCTGCTGGCCGTCGCGGGCTTCACCTTCTTCGGGCTGCAGGGCCTGTGGCAGGAGAGCATGGACACCCTGGCGCTCACCGTGTCGGCGGTGCTGGTGGCGCTGCTGTTCGGCATCCCGCTGGGCGTGTGGGCCGGGCTGTCGCCGCGGGTGAACCGCGTCCTGACCCCCGTGCTGGACTTCATGCAGACGATGCCGACCTTCGTCTACCTGGCGCCGCTCACCCTCTTCTTCCTCATCGGGCCGGCCTCCGCCACCATCGCCACCCTGATCTACGCGGCGCCGCCCGCCGTCCGCATCACCGCGCACGCCATCCGCTCGGTGCCCGCGACCACGGTGGAGGCGGCGGAGTCGCTCGGTTCGACCAGGGTGCAGACCCTCACCAAGGTGCTGCTGCCGATGTCGCGGCGCACCGTGGTGATGGGCGTCAACCAGAGCATCATGGCGGCCCTGTCCATGGTGACCATCGCGGCCCTCATCGACGCCCCCGGCCTCGGCAAGACCGTCGTCCAGGCCCTGCAGTTCGCTCGACGTCGGCACGGCCTTCAACGCCGGCCTCGCCATCGTCGTCATGGCCATCGTCCTGGACCGGGTCACCACCGCGGCCGCCGTCAGGACGGAGCGCGGGCAGGGCTCCGGCGGCCGCCTGCGGCTCTGGCGCGGGCCGCTGCTCGCCGCGGGCGCCGTCGCCGCGGCGGTCGCCGCCTGGCTGTCCCACACCTACGTCTGGGCCGCGGAGTTCCCCGGCCAGGGCGGAGCGGGGCGCTCCCTGGCGAGTGCCGCCGACACCGTGACCACCTGGGCGCAGGAGCACCTGTCCGGGGTCACGGGCGCCGTCCGCGACGTGCTCACCAACGCGCTCCTCAACCCCTTCCAGACCTTGCTCACCGACTCGCCGTGGTGGCTCACCGGCCTCGTGCTGGTGGCCCTGGGAACGGTCCTCGGCGGCCTCGGCGCCGGCGGCACCGCCGCGGTGTGCGTGGGGCTGCTGGTGGGCACCGGGGTGTGGCAGGACGCGATGACCACGCTCGCCTCGACCGTCGTGGCGACGCTGCTGGTGATGCTGCTCGGGGTCACGGTGGGCGTGTGGATGGGCCGCAGCGCGCTCGCCGACCGGATCGTCCGGCCCGGCCTGGACGCGGCGCAGACCATGCCGCCCTTCGTCTACCTCGTTCCGTTCCTCGCGCTGTTCGGCGCGAGCCGCTTCACCGCGATCGTCGCCGCCGTCGTGTACGCCGCGCCCGTGACGGTGAAGATCGTCGCCGACGGCGTCCGGGGCGTACCGGGGACGACCGTGGAGGCCGCGGCGGCGGCCGGGTCCAGTACCTGGCAGCTCGTCACCAAGGTCCAGCTGCCGATGTCGCGCGGCGCCCTGGTGCTCGCGACCAACCAGGGCCTGATCTACGTGCTGTCGATGGTCGTGGTGGGCGGCCTGGTCGGTGCGGGCGCCCTCGGCTACGACGTCGTGGCCGGCTTCTCGCAGGGCGAGCTGTACGGCAAGGGGCTGGCGGCGGGACTCGCCATCGTCTTGCTCGGCGTGATGTTCGACCGGATCACTCAGGCCGCGGCCGGGCGCACCACGAGGGTGCCCGGCGGGCGCTAGGGCAGGAGGCGGTAGACACATGGCAACACACCTGACGGCGGCCGGCCGGTCGGCGCGATGGCGTGCCGGGGCGGCCGGGGCCGCGGCACTGGGGCTCGTCCTCACCGGCTGCGGCGGCGCCAAGGTCGGCGGGTCGGAGGCCGGTTCCGGGGGATCCTCCGGCAAGTGCGGCACCTTCAACCTGGCGGTCAACCCGTGGGTCGGCTACGAGGCGGACGCGGCGGTCGTGGCGTACGTCGCCGAGGAGAAGCTGGGCTGCACGGTCAAGAAGAAGGACCTCAAGGAGGAGATCGCCTGGCAGGGCTTCGGCACCGGCGAGGTCGACGCGATCCTGGAGAACTGGGGCCACGACGACCTGAAGAAGAAGTACGTCGAGCAGCAGAAGACCGCCGTCGAGGCGGGCCCGACCGGGAACAAGGGCGTGATCGGCTGGTACGTGCCGCCGTGGCTGGCGAAGGAGCACCCGGACATCACGGACTGGAAGAACCTCGACAAGTACGCCGACAAGTTCCGCACCTCCGAGTCCGGCGGCAAGGGCCAGCTCCTGGACGGCGACCCGTCGTACGTCACCAACGACGCCGCCCTGGTGAAGAACCTCAAGCTGGACTTCAAGGTGGTGTACGCGGGCAGCGAGACCGCGCTGATCCAGGCCTTCCGGCAGGCCGAGGCCAAGCAGCAGTGGCTGCTGGGCTACTTCTACGAGCCGCAGTGGTTCCTGTCGGAGGTCCCGCTCGCCAAGGTCGAGCTGCCGCCGTACGAGGCCGGCTGCGACGCCGACGCGGAGAAGGTCGCCTGCGACTACCCCGTCTACGACCTGGACAAGATCGTCAGCAAGAAGTTCGCCGGCTCCGGCAGCCCGGCCTACGACCTGGTGAAGAACTTCAGCTGGACGAACGAGGACCAGAACCTCGTCGCCAAGTACATCGCCGTCGACAAGATGAGCCCCGAAGCCGCCGCCGAGAAGTGGGTGAAGGCGAACCCCGGCAAGGTGGACGCCTGGGTCAAGTAACCCTGCGCCGCGCCACCGGGGCGCACCGCGCCGCAACGCGCCGTTCCCGTGCCCGGCGGGCTGTTCCGACAGCCCGCCGGGCACCGTCGTTCCCCGGGCCGTCACCAGGCCCTCCCGGGGCCGCTCCAGACGCCTGCGGGCGGCCTTCTCCCGCCCCTGGCGGGCCTCTTGACACCCTCTCCGGCGCCCGGCACATTGAGTTGCGCAACCTGAATCATGTTGCGCTGACAGCAACTGGGAGGTTTGGCGATGACGGGACCCCGCGTGGTCATCATCGGAGCGGGTGTCGTGGGGGCGGCGCTGGCCGACGAACTGTCCTCCGCCGGCTGGACCGACGTCACGGTCGTCGACCAGGGGCCGCTCCCCGCCACCGGGGGCTCCTCGTCCCACGCCCCGGGCCTGGTCTTCCAGACCAACCCCTCCAAGACCATGACCGAACTCGCCCGCTACACCGTCGACAAGCTCCGCTCCCTCGACGTCGACGGACAGCCCTGCTTCCTCCAGGTCGGCGGTCTGGAGGTGGCCACCACCCCCGAGCGCCTGGCCGAACTGCACCGGCGGCACGGCTGGGTGACCTCGTGGGGCGTCGAGGCCCGGGTCGTCGGACCCGACGAATGCGCCGCGCTGCACCCGCTGCTGGACCGCTCACGCGTCCTGGGCGGACTGTTCGTCCCCACCGACGGCCTCGCCAAGGCCGTCCTCGCGGTCGAGGCGCAGACCCGGCGTGCCGCCGCGCGCGGCGTCCGCTTCCTCGAACGTCACGAAGTCCTCGCCGTCACCCAGGACGACGGCCGCGTCACCGGGGTCGTCACCGACCGCGGCGGCGAGCTCGCGGCCGACGTCGTCGTCTGCTGCGCCGGCATCTGGGGCCCCCAGGTGGCCCGGATGGCGGGCATGGAGCTTCCGCTCACCCCGCTCGCCCACCAGCTCGCCTGGACCGGCCCGGTCCCCGCCCTGGCGGGCCAGGCCGCCGAGGCCGTCCGCCCGATCCTGCGCCACCAGGACGCCGACCTCTACTACCGCGACCACCACGACCGCATCGGCATCGGCTCCTACGGCCACCGCCCCATGCCGGTCCCCGTCGACGACATCGCCTCGTTCGACGCCGCGGACGGGATGCCGTCCGTCCTGGAGTTCACCGAGGACGACTTCGCCGACGCCTGGACCGAGACCCGGTCCCTGCTGCCCGCCACCCGTGACGCCAAGGTCGAGGAGGGCATCAACGGCCTGTTCTCCTTCACCACCGACGGCATGCCGCTGCTCGGCGAGTCGCCGCAGGTGAAGGGGTTCTGGGTCGCCGAGGCCGTCTGGGTCACGCACTCGGCCGGCGTCGGCCGGGCGATGGCCGAATGGCTGGTGGACGGCCACTGCTCGTCCTTCGACCTCCACGAATGCGACGTCAACCGCTTCGAGCCGCACCAGCTCGCCCCCGACTACGTGCTCGCCCGCGACTGCCGCAACTTCGTCGAGGTCTACGACATCATCCACCCGCTCCAGCCCACGGGCGCCCCGCGCCCGATCCGCACCAGCCCCTTCCACCCCCGCCAGGAGGAGCTCGGGGCCTTCTTCCTGGAGGCGAACGGCTGGGAGCGGCCGCAGTGGTACGAGAGCAACGCCGGCCTGGTGGCGGGCCGTTCCCTCCCCGTCCCGGGCGACTGGGCGGCCCGCTACTGGTCGCCGGTCGTCGGTGCCGAGGCCCAGGTCACCCGGGAGACCGTCGCCCTGTACGACATGACCGCGCTCAAGCGCCTGGAGGTCACCGGACGCGGCGCCGCCGCCTTCCTGCAGCGGCTCACCACCGGCAACGTCGACAAGTCGGTCGGGTCGGTGACCTACACCCTGCTCCTGGACCACGACGGAGGCATCCGCAGCGACATCACGGTGGCCCGGCTCGGCCGCGACCTCTTCCAGGTCGGCGTCAACGGCAACCTGGACCTGGACTGGCTCACCCGGCACCTCCCCGCCGACGGCACCGTGGCGGTCCGCGACATCACCGCGGGCACCTGCTGCATCGGCCTGTGGGGGCCGCTCGCCCGGGAGGTCCTGCAGCCGCTCGCCGACGCCGACTTCTCCGACGCCGGACTGAAGTACTTCCGCGCCAAACGGGCGCACGTGGGGGCCGTGCCCGTCACGGCGATGCGGCTGTCCTACGTCGGCGAACTGGGCTGGGAGCTGTACACCACGGCGGACCTGGGCCTGAAGCTCTGGGACACCCTGCTGGCCGCCGCCCGGCCGCTGGGCGGCATCCCCGCCGGGCGCGGGGCCTTCAACAGCCTGCGTCTGGAGAAGGGCTACCGCTCCTTCGGCACCGACATGACCTTCGAGCACGACCCGTACGAGGCCGGCCTCGCCTTCGCCGTCAGGGAGGACAAGGACGACTTCACCGGCAAGGCCGCGCTCGCCCGGCGCCGGGACCAGGTGCGGCGCAGGCTCACCTGCCTGACCGTCGACGACCCGGGCGCCGTCGTGATGGGCAAGGAGCCGGTGTACGACGGCGACCGGCCCGTCGGGTACGTCACCAGCGCCGCCTACGGCTACACGGTCGGCAAGGGCATCGCCTACGCCTGGCTGCCGGCGGAGCTCGCCGTGCCGGGACGCGCCCTCGACATCGCCTACTTCGACCGGCGCGTGGCGGCGCGGGTCGCCGCGGAGCCGCTGTTCGACCCGGCCATGTCCCGCCTCCGCGGCTGACACCCCACGGACGGCACCACCGCGAGACCTCCGACGCCGCCGCTGAGAGGAAGCCCCGCGCATGAACCCGCTGACCGCCCGCCTGTCCGAACTCGACCCCGAGGTGCACGCCGCGCTGCGCGCCGAACTGGCCCGTCAGCGGTCCACCCTGGAGATGATCGCCTCGGAGAACCTCGCGCCCGCCGCCGTCATGGAGGCCCAGGGCTCGGTGCTGACCAACAAGTACGCCGAGGGCTACCCCGGCCGCCGCTACTACGGCGGCTGCGAGCACGTCGACGTCACCGAGCGGCTCGCCGTCGAGCGCGTCAAGGCCCTCTTCGGCGCCGCGTACGCCAACGTCCAGCCGCACTCCGGGGCGCAGGCCAACACCGCCGTGCTCTTCGCCCTGCTGCGGCCCGGCGACACCGTGCTCGGGCTGGACCTCGCGCACGGCGGCCACCTCACGCACGGGATGCGGCTCAACTACTCCGGGAAGATGCTCGACGTCGTCCCGTACCACGTCTCCGCGACCGACCACCGGGTCGACATGGACGAGGTCGAGCGGCTCGCCAAGGAACACCGCCCGAAGATGATCATCGCGGGCTGGTCGGCGTACCCCCGGCAGCTGGACTTCGCCGCCTTCCGCCGCATCGCCGACGAGGTCGGGGCGCTGCTCCTGGTCGACATGGCGCACTTCGCGGGCCTGGTCGCCGCAGGGCTCCACCCGAACCCCGTCCCGTACGCCCACGTCACCACCACGACCACCCACAAGACGCTCGGCGGCCCGCGCGGGGGAGTGATCCTGACCGACGACGCGGACCTCGCCAAGAAGCTGAACTCGGCGGTCTTCCCCGGTATGCAGGGCGGCCCCCTGGAGCACGTGATCGCCGCGAAGGCGGTCTCCTTCAAGGTCGCCGCGGGGGAGGAGTTCAGGGAACGCCAGGCCCGCACCCTGGCCGGTGCCCGCATCCTGGCCGAGCGCCTGACACGGGACGACGCCGCGCGGGCGGGCGTGTCGGTGCTCACCGGAGGCACCGACGTGCACCTCGTCCTCGTCGACCTGCGTGCCTGCGCCCTCGACGGCCGTCAGGCCGAGGACCTGCTGCACTCGATCGGCGTCACCGTCAACCGCAACGCCGTCCCTTTCGACCCGCGCCCGCCCATGGTCACCTCGGGGCTGCGCATCGGCACGCCCGCCCTGGCCACCCGCGGTTTCACCGAGGACGACTTCGCCGAGGTCGCCGACGTCGTCGCGCTCGCAATGGGCCCCGCGCCCGACCTGCCCGCGCTGCGGGCCCGCACCGAGGCGCTCGCCGCCGCGCACCCGCTCTACCCGCACCTGCCGCAGGACGGAGACGACGCCCGATGACCCCGCGCACCCCGGGTGCCGACCTCCCCAAGCACCCGGAGTTCCTCTGGCGCACGCCCGAACCCAAGCGCTCCTACGACGTGGTCGTCGTCGGCGGCGGCGGGCACGGCCTGGCCACCGCGCACTACCTGGCGCGCAACCACGGCATCACCGACGTGGCCGTGCTGGAGAAGGGCTGGCTCGCGGGCGGCAACATGGCCCGCAACACCACGATCATCCGCTCCAACTACCTCTGGGACGAGAGCGCGGGCATCTACGAGCACGCCCTGAAGCTGTGGGAGGGCCTGGAGGAGGAACTGGACTACCCGATCCTGTTCTCCCAGCGCGGGGTCCTCAACCTCGCCCACAGCCTCCAGGACGTACGCGACGGCGTCCGCCGGGTCGAGGCCAACCGGCTGAACGGAGTCGACGCCCAGTGGCTCGACCCCGCGCAGGTGGAGGAGGTCTGCCCGATCGTCAACACCTCGCCGGACGTGCGGTATCCGGTGATGGGCGGGACCTACCAGCCCCGCGCGGGGATCGCCAAGCACGACCACGTGGCCTGGGGCCTGGCCCGCTCGGCCGACGCGGCCGGCATCGATCTCGTGCAGAACTGCGAGGTGACCGGCATCGACGTCCACGACGGACGGGTCACCGGCGTACGGACGAACCTCGGGCCCATCGCCGCGGGCAAGGTGGCGCTCTGCGCGGCCGGCCACACCTCGGTGCTGGCGCGGATGGCCGGTTTCGACCTGCCGCTGCAGAGCCACCCGCTGCAGGCGCTGGTGAGCGAACTCCTGGAGCCCGTGCACCCCACGGTCGTCATGTCCAACGCGGTGCACGTGTACGTCAGCCAGGCCCACAAGGGCGAACTGGTCATGGGCGCGGGCATCGACGCCTACAACTCCTACACCCAGCGCGGCGCGTTCCACGTCATCGAGCGGCAGATGGCCGCCGCGCTGGAACTCTTCCCGGTCTTCGCCCGCGCCCACCTGCTGCGCACCTGGGGCGGCATCGTCGACGTCAGCCCGGACGCCTCGCCGATCGTCGGCCTCACCCCGGTCCATGGCCTCTACCTCAACTGCGGCTGGGGCACCGGCGGTTTCAAGGCCACCCCCGGCGTGGGCTGGGTCTACGCGGACACCATCGCCCACGACAGCCCGCACGCCCTGGCCGCGCCCTTCTCGCTCGAACGATTCACCACCGGCGCGCTCGTCGACGAGCACGGCGCGGCCGCGGTCGCCCACTGAGGAGCCCGATCGATGCTGCTCATCCCCTGCCCCTGGTGCGGGCCCCGCGACGAGGCCGAGTTCCACTACGGCGGTCAGGCGCACCTCGCCTACCCGCGCGACCCGGCGGCCCTGACGGACGAGGAGTGGGCCCGCCACCTCTTCTTCCGCGACAACCCCAAGGGTCCCTTCGCCGAACGCTGGATGCACACCGCGGGCTGCCGCCGCTGGTTCGACGCGGTGCGCGACACGGCGACGAACCGCTTCGTCACCGGCGCGTCCGCCCCGGACCTCGGCCCGGCACCGGACCTCGGCGAGGCCGCGTCCCCGCCCGCCGGCCCGACGCCGTCCCGCGCGCCGGCCGCCCCGGCCCCCTCCCTGCGGCCCGCGCGTGACCCGGCACAGCCCTTCCGGCTCGCCGAGGGCGGGCGGATCGACCGCGCCACGCCCCTGACGTTCACCTTCGACGGCACCACGTACACCGGCTACCGCGGGGACACCCTCGCCTCCGCGCTGCTCGCCCACGGGGTCGTCGCCACCGGTACCGGCATCAGGCTGGGGCGTCCGCGCGGCATCTTCTCCGCCGGGGTGGAGGAGCCCAACGCCCTGGTGCAGATCGAGTTCCCGTTCCCCGAACCGATGCTGCCCGCGACGACCGTCGAGCTGTACGACGGCCTCGTGGCGACCGGCCTGCCCGGTCGGGGCCGGCTCGCCACCGAGCCCGACCCGGCCCGCTACGACGCCGTCCACGCCCACTGCGACCTGCTGGTCGTCGGCGCGGGCCCCACCGGGCTCGCGGCGGCGGCCGCGGCGGCCGGCAGCGGGGCGCGGGTGATCCTCGCCGACGACCAGCCGGAACCGGGCGGCAGCCTGCTCGGCAGCGGACGGCACCTGGACTGGGCCGCGGAGACCGAGGCCCTCCTCGCCGCCGAACCCGGGATGCGCGTCCTGCGCCGTACGACGGTTTTCGGCCACTACGACGACAACCACGTCCTCGCCGTCGAGCGGCGCACGAACCACCTCGGCGCCGCCGCCCCCGCCCGCGTGTCCCGCGAACGCGTCCACCGCGTCCGCGCCCGCCGGGTCGTCCTCGCCACCGGCGCGCACGAGCGTTCGCTGGCCTTCCCCGACAACGACCGTCCCGGCGTCATGCTGGCCGGCGCGGCCCGCGCCTACGTCCGCCGCTACGGCGTCGTACCCGGGCGCCGGGCCGTCGTGTTCACCACCAACGACAGCACCGGCGACGTCGTGCGCGACCTGGCCGCCGCCGGCGTGGAGATCGCGGCGGTGGTCGACGCGCGCGACGGCGCGTACGTCACCGGCACCGAGGGGTCGGACCGGCTGACGGCCGTCCTGGTGGGCGACCGGCGGATCGAGGCCGACCTGCTGCTGGTCTCGGGCGGCTGGAACCCCGTGGGCCACCTCTACAGCCAGGCGGGCGGTGCCCTGCGGTACGACGGGGCCCTCGGCACCTTCATCCCGGTGCCCGGATCGACGCACCAGGCAGTGGAGTTCGCCGCCACACCCGCGGAGGGCGTGGCGGCCGCCGCCCGGGCGCTCGCGGCCGAGGGCTTCACGCCGGCGCGGCCCCTCGTCCCGCCGGCGGAGCCGGGACCCGGGCGCCCGCCGACCGCCCTCTTCGACGTCCCCGTCCCGGCCCCCGGCCCGCGCTTCGTCGACCTGCAGCGCGACGTCACCGTGGCCGACCTGGCGCGCGCGGCCGGTACGGGGATGCGCTCGGTGGAGCACACCAAGCGGTACACCACCGCGGGCACCGCGAACGACCAGGGGAAGACCTCCGGCGTCCTGGCCTCGGGCGTCGTCGCGGGCCTGCTCGGCGTGGAGGTGTCCGCGCTCGGCACGACGACGTACCGTCCCCCGTACGCGCCGGTGTCCTTCGCCGCGATCGCGGGCCGCGACCGGGGGGCGCTCCACGACCCGGTCCGGGTGACCGCGCTGCACGACCTCCACCTCGCCGGAGGCGCGGTCTTCGAGGACGTGGGGCAGTGGAAACGCCCCCGGTACTACCCGCGCCCCGGCGAGGACATGGCGGCGGCCGTCCTTCGCGAGTGCCGGGCCGCCCGCGAGGACGTGGCCTTCATGGACGCCTCGACCCTCGGCAAGATCGACGTCCAGGGCCCGGACGCGGCGGAGCTCCTGGACCGGCTCTACACCAACCTGATGTCCACCCTGCGCACGGGCATGATCCGCTACGGCGTCATGTGCCGCCAGGACGGCATGGTCTTCGACGACGGCACGGTCATCCGGCTCGCGGAGGACCGCTTCCTGGTCACGACGACCACGGGCAACGCCGCGGCCGTCCTGGACTGGATGGAGGAGTGGCTGCAGACCGAGTGGCCGGAACTGCGCGCCCATTGCACCTCGGTGACCGAGCAGTGGGCCACCGTCGCCCTCGTGGGCCCGCGCTCGCGCGAGGTGCTGGGCGCGCTCGCCCCCGGACTGGCCGTGGACAACGCCGACTTCCCCTTCATGGCCTGGCGCGACGCGACGGTGGCGGGGCTGCCGGCGAGGGTGTGCAGGATCAGCTTCTCCGGGGAGCTCGCGTACGAGATCAACGTATGGCCCTGGCGGGCGACGGCCCTGTGGGAGGCGGTGCGGGCCGCGGGCGCCACCCCGTACGGCACCGAGACGATGCACGTGCTGCGCGCCGAGAAGGGCTATCCGATCGTCGGCCAGGACACCGACGGCACGGTCACCCCGCAGGACCTCGGCATGGGCTGGGTCGTGTCGAAGAAGAAGCGCGACTTCATCGGCAAGCGGTCGCACGCCCGCACCGACACCGCACGCCCCGACCGCAAGCACCTCGTCGGCCTGCTGCCCGAGGACCCGGGCCTGCTGCTTCCGGAGGGCACCCACCTCGTCGCGGACCCGGTGCCGCCCGGACCGCCCGTCCCGGCGCTCGGCCACGTCAGTTCCAGCTACCGCAGTGCCGCCCTCGGCCGCACCTTCGCGCTCGCCCTGGTCAAGGGCGGCCGGGAGCGGGTGGGGGAGCGGCTGTACGCGCCCGTCGGCGACCGTCTGGTGCCCGTGACCGTCGCCTCCCCCGTCCTCTACGACCCCGAGGGGGCCCGCCGTGATGGCTGACACCGTCGCCCGGCTCAGTCCGCTGTCGGCCGCGGCCGGCCGGCTCGCCGCCGCGACCCGCGCCTCGGGAGGCGCCCTGCGCCTGGCCGAACTGCCCTTCCTCACGCAGATCGACCTGCGCCTGGACCCCGGGGGCCCGGCCGCCGAGGCCGCCGGGCTCGCCCTGGGCGCACCGCTGCCCCTGGAGCCCTGCACGGCCGTCCGCACCGGGGACCTGGCGGTCCTGTGGCTCGGCCCCGACCAGTGGCTGGTCGTCGGGCCGCCCGGCGCCCAGGAGGACTTGGAGGCCCGTCTGCGCAAGGCCGCGGGCGAGGCGCACGTCTCCGTCACCGACGTCTCCGCCCAGCGCACCACCTTGCTGGTCTCCGGCCCCCGCGCCCGCGACCTGCTGGCCCACGGCTGCTCGCTCGACCTGCACCCGCGGGCGTTCACCCCCGGCCGCTGCGCGCAGACCGCGCTGGCCCGCGCCCAGGTGGTGCTGGTGGCCAGGGAGGAGGTGCGGGCGGGCTTCTGGGTGCTGGTCCGCTCCTCCTTCGCCGGGTACCTCGCCGACTGGCTCCTGGACGCCGCCACGGAGTACGTGTGACGTGGGCCGCACGCCCCCCTCTTAACTTGAATCCCTGATGCGCATTATCTAGCCTCAAGGTATGCGCCTGACGAAGTCCACCGACCTCGCGCTCCGCGCGGTGATGGCCCTGTCCGTCAAGGACGAGCCGTCCACCGCCCGGGACGTGGCCGAGGCGATGCGGGTCCCGTACTCGCACCTGGCCAAGGTGGTGGCCCGGCTGCAGCACCTTGGGGTCGTCGAGACCCGCCGGGGGCGCGGCGGTGGCCTGGAGCTCACCGCCGCCGGGCGGACGGCCTCGGTCGGCCGCCTGGTGCGGGAGCTGGAGGGTGTCGGCGACGTCGTGGACTGCGAGGGCGAGACGCCCTGTCCGCTCGCCGGTGCCTGCCGGCTGCGTGGCGCGCTGCGCCGGGCGCAGGAGGCCTTCTACGCCTCCCTGGACCCGCTCACCGTCGCGGATCTGACCGCCGCGCCCACCGGACCCGTCCTGGTGGGGCTGGTCGGCTCCGGCCCGCCCGGTCCGCGGGGCTGACCCGGCCCGTCCGAACCGACCGCCCGCCGAGGGTGGGCCTTCGTACGTCCTTTAATGCGAGTATCAGATACCAATTAGGGAGCCCGTCCATGCTCAGCGAGAAGTCCGCAGCGACCGTCCGCGCCACCCTGCCCGCCGTCGGCGGCGCGATCTCCGAGATCACCGCGCTCTTCTACGACCGGCTCTTCGCCGCCCACCCCGAGTTGCTGAGGGACCTGTTCAACCGCGGCAACCAGGCGGCCGGCACGCAGCGCGAGGCGCTCGCCGGAGCCATCGCGCACTTCGCCACCGTCCTGGTCGAGCACCCCGGACAGCGCCCCGACGCGATGCTCTCCCGCATCGCCCACAAGCACGCGTCGCTCGGCATCACCCCGGGCCAGTACCACGTCGTGCAGGAGCACCTCTTCGCCGCCATCGCCGAAGTGCTGGGCGACGCCGTCACCGAGGAGGTCGCCGCCGCCTGGGACGAGGTCTACTGGCTGATGGCGAACGCCCTCATCGCCATCGAGCAGCGGCTGTACGCCGAGCACGGCGTCCTCGCCGGGGACACCTGGCGCCCCTGGGAGGTCGCCGGGAAGGTGCAGGAGACCGAGGACGTCGTCTCCCTCCGGCTCCGTCCCGCGGACGGCCTGCCGCTGCCCGACTTCGGCCCCGGCCAGTACGTTTCGGTGCGCGTCGAACTCCCCGACGGCGCCCGGCAGATCCGGCAGTACAGCCTCTCCGGCGCCCCCGGCGACACCACCCGGCAGATCACCGTCAAGCGCGAGCGCGGCGTCGCCGGGGACCCGGCCGGCGAAGTCTCAGGCCACCTCCACGACCACGTGGGTGAGGGCGCCCTGGTCGAGCTGTCGGCCCCCTACGGCGACATCGTCCTCCACGACGACGGCGGGCCCCTGCTGCTCGCCTCGGCCGGCATCGGCTGCACCCCGATGCTCGCCATGCTGCACCGGCTCGCCGGCGACGGCTACGGCGCCCCCGTGACCGTCGTCCACGGCGACCGCACGCCGCGGCACCACGCCCACGCCGCCGACCACCGCGCCCTGACCGAGAAGCTCCCCGGGGGCAGCGCCCACTTCTGGTACGAGGCCCCGGGCACCGACGCCGTCCCCGGCGACCGCACCGGCCGGGTCGACCTGTCAGGCGTCGACCTGCCGGACGGCCTGCGGGCCTACCTGTGCGGCCCGCTGCCCTTCATGCGCGCCGTGCGCAGCCAGCTCATCGAACGCGGCGTGCCCGCCGCGGACGTGCACTACGAGGTCTTCGGCCCCGACCTGTGGCTGGCCCGCGGCTGACCGGCCACACTGGTCGGATGACGGACAAGGCGGTCAAGCGCAGCGCGGGGATCCTGCTCTTCCGCGGCACCTCGCGCGGCGCGCCCGATGTGCTGCTGGCCCACATGGGCGGCCCGTTCTGGTCCTCCAAGGACGCCGGGGCCTGGACCATCCCCAAGGGCGAGTACGAGCCCGACGAGACCGCCGAGGCGGCCGCCCGGCGCGAGTTCCTGGAGGAACTGGGCCTGCCCGTGCCGCCGGGCGAGCTGCTGCCGCTCGGCGAGAACCTGCAGCCCAACGGGAAGGTCGTGACCGTCTGGGCGCTGGAGGGCGACTTCGACACCGGCCTCGTGGTGCCCGGGACCTTCTCCATGGAGTGGCCCCGGGGCTCGGGCCGGGTCCGGGAGTTCCCCGAGGTCGACCGGGCCGCGTGGTTCCCGCTCGGCCCGGCCGCCCACGGGAAGATCCTCTCCGCCCAGCGGACGTTCCTCGACCGGCTGTGCCGGCTGCTCGACGGGGGCGGCGCCGGCGGAGCCGGTCAGGGGGCCGGAGAGGCGTAGATCGACTCGATCTGCGCCGCGTACTCGCTGACGATCGTGTTCCTGCGGAGCTTCAGCGAGGGCGTCAGCATCCCGTTCTCCACCGAGAACTCGTGCGGCAGGATGCGGAACGCCCGGATCGACTCGGCCCGCGAGACCGCCGCGTTGGCCATCGACACCGCGCGCTGGACCTCGGCGTGCACGTCCGGCTCGGCCATCGCGGTCCGCAGCTGGACGGCCTCCCGGTCCAGGGTGATCAACGCCGCGACGAAGGGCCTGTTGTCGCCGACCACGATGCACTGCGAGACCAGCGGGTGCGCGCGCAGCCGCTCCTCCAGCACCAGCGGCGCCACGCTCTTGCCGCCGCTGGTGATGATGATGTCCTTCTTCCGCCCGGTGATCGTCAGGTACCCGTCCGGGTCGAGCGAGCCCATGTCGCCGGTGGCCATCCAGCCGCCGCGGCGCCACACCTCGTGGTTCGCGACCGGGTCGGCGTGGTAGCCGGCGAAGACCGTCGTCCCCCGCACCAGCACCTCGCCGTCCGGTGCGATCCGCACCGCGCTGCCCGGCAGCGGCCGGCCCACGGTGCCGAAGCGCACCTTCCCCAGCGGCTGCGCGGTCACCGCGGCCGTGGTCTCGGTCAGCCCGTACCCGTCGTAGATGGTGAGCCCGGCACCCGCGAACAGCAGCGCCAGTTCCCGGCTGAGCGGGGACCCGCCCGAGACGGTGTAGTGCACGCGCCCGCCCAGCACGTCCCGGATCCGCCCGTAGACCATCCGGTCGAACGCCGAGTGCGCCGCCCGCAGCAGCGGTCCCGGCCCCGGACCCGAGCCCAGCGCGTGCCGCTCCACGGCCTCGGCGTAGCGCACCGCCACGTCCGCCGCCCGGTCGAAGACATGGGCCTTGTCGCCGCGGGCGGCGGTGTTCCGCGCGCCCTGGATGATCTTCTCGTAGACGTACGGGACGGCGAGCAGGATGGTCGGCCGGAAGGAACGGAACGCCGGGAGGAGTTCGCCCGGCGTCAGGTCGGGCTGGTGACCGAGCAGCACGCCCCCGCGCACCGCGCAGGTGGTCACCATCAGCCCGTAGATGTGCGACATGGGCAGGAACGCCAGCACCGACGGCCGCACCCCCGGCGGGGCGAAGATCGAGCCGTACCCGGCCAGCAGCGTGTCGCACTCGGCGGCGAGGTTGGCGTGGGTGATCAGGCAGCCCCTGGGCGGCCCCGTGGTGCCCGAGGTGTAGGCGATCACCGCCACCGACTGCGGCTCGACCGCCCAGCGCAACTGGTCGAGCATCACCGGGTGGACCTGCCGGCCCAGCGCCGCCAGCCACGGGACGCACCCCGCGTCCAGCTGCCAGATCCGGCGCAGCGCGGGCAGCGTGTCGCAGACGGCGCCCACCGTCATGGCGTGGTCCTCGTGCTCGACGACGACCGCGACCGCCCCGGAGTCGGCGAGGATCCAGCGGACCTGCTCGGCCGAGGAGGTGGGATAGACGGGGACGATCCGGGCGCCCACCGACCACAGCGCGTAGGAGAACAGCGTCCACTCGTACCGGGTGCGGGCCATCACCGCCACCGGCTCGCCGAAGCGGACACCGTCCGCCACCAGACCGCGGGCCAGTTCGGCCACCTCGTCGCGGAAGGCCGCGGCGCCGACCTCCTGCCAGCGATCGCCCTCGTGCCCCTCGCGCCGGGCCAGGACGGCCGAGTCCGGGCGCCTGTCGGCCGCGTCGTACACCGAGTCGGCGAGTCCCCCCGACCGCAGTTGCTCCGCCCGGGGCGGAAGGCTGAACTCGCGCACGGCGCCCCTTCCCCGAGCCTGTGCCACGCCGCGGCGAGGCGGCAGGCAGGGAAGATATCCGGCTATTGGTCCACGTGCCTAGAGGTGGGGCGGAAGCGGCAGTCACTGACGCGAACGGGTACCTCGGGGCCGGTGGTTCGCGCCGACTACCATGGCCTTATCAGGCGCGTACCCCGACCGGGACGCGACCGTCCGCATCAGGAGTGTGAGCCGTGCTGCGCACCATGTTCAAGTCCAAGGTCCACCGTGCCACCGTGACCGAGGCCGACCTGCACTACGTCGGCTCCGTCACCGTAGACGCCGATCTGATGGACGCCGCCGACCTGTTGCCCGGCGAGCTGGTCCACATCGTGGACATCACCAACGGCGCCCGACTGGAGACCTACGTCATCGAGGGCCGCCGCGGCTCCGGGGTGATCGGCATCAACGGTGCCGCCGCGCACCTGGTGCACCCCGGCGACCTGGTCATCCTGATCAGCTACGCGCAGGTCGACGACGCGGAGGCCCGCGCGCTGCGGCCGCGGGTGGTGCACGTCGACGCCGACAACAGGATCGTCGCGCTGGGCGCCGACGCCTCCGAGCCGGTCCCCGGGAGCGGAACCCAGGCGAGCCCGAACGCGGTGCCGGTCGGCTGAACGTCCGTACGAGTGGCTGTGCTATTGTCCGGATCCAACTTCGAGGTATCCGTCCAGGTGGGGTCCGGTGGTCACGGGCCTCGCCGGGACCGGGAGCGTGGCGTGCTGCCGTCGTCCTCCCACAGCATTCCTCGGGCCTGACGCATCAGCAGTTCACCGGGCTCCGGCGGATCGCTGGGCTGCCACGGATCTCCGTGACGGGCCCGGACACTGTCGCTCTCGGGGGTGGGCGATGAGAGCACACTTTTGTTCGGCCCGAAAGGAACTGAGTCCCATGCACGCTGGCAGAACTGCCAGGCTGCGTACCGTGTCCCTGGTGGTCCTCACCTTCTCCCTGACGGCAGCGGCCACCGGCTGCGGCGGCGATTCGGGCGGGCAGGGCGGCGAAGTCACGGTGGGCATCGCCCTTCCCACCAAGAAGCAGACCCGCTGGATCGCCGACGGCGACAACATGTCCAAGCTGTTCAAGGCCCAGGGGTACAAGACCGACCTGCAGTACGCCGACGACAAGGTCAACACGCAGGTCGACCAGGTCGAGGCGATGATCGACCGGGGCGACAAGCTCCTGATCATCGGAGCGGTCGACGGATTCGAGCTCGGCGACGCCCTCCAGAAGGCGTCGAGGGCGGGTGTCAAGGTCATCGCCTACGACCGCCTCCTGCTGGGCTCCAGCAACGTCGACTACTACGCGAGCTTCAACAACACCCAGGTCGGCACGATCCAGGGCAAGTACATCGAGCAGAAGCTCGGGTTGAAGTCCGGCAACGGGCCCTACAACCTCGAGGTCTTCGCCGGCGACCCCGACGACAACAACGCCTCGTTCTTCTTCAAGGGCGCGATGGACGTCCTCCAGGACTACATCGACAAGGGCCAGCTGGTCGTGAAGAGCGACCAGACCCGCCTGAGCCAGGTGGCGACGTTCCACTGGGACGCGGCGATCGCCACCGAGACGATGGCGACCCGGCTGAAGAACCACTACAAGGGCAGCTCCACCGTGGACGCCGTCCTCGCCCCCAACGACGGCATCGCCCGCGGCGTCATCCAGGCGCTGAAGGCCGCCGGCTACGGCACCACGGCCAAGCCGATGCCGGTCATCACCGGCCAGGACGCCGAGGTCGACTCGGTGAAGGAGATCATCAAGGGCGAGCAGTCCATGACGGTCTACAAGGACACCCGCAAGCTCGCGGCCCGCGCGGTCCAGATGGCCCAGGACATCCTCAGCGGCAGGCGGCCTGAGATCAACGACAACTCGACGTACGACAACGGCAACAAGGTCGTGCCGTCGTACCTGATCTCCCCGGTCGGCGTCGACAAGCTCAACTACGAGAAGCTGCTGGTCAAGAGCGGCTACATCAACGCGTCCGACCTCGGCTGACGCAAAGCGCACGTACGCGGGGCCGGGAGGAACACAACGTTCCTCCCGGCCCTCGTCGTACCCGGCGGCAGCCCCGCGTCAGATGAGCACGTTCAGCGAACCCGAGCTGTACAGGCCGCCGTAGCCGCGGCCGGACTTGTCACCGAACCCGTAGTCGAAGTCGTTGTGGCCCTTGCCGAGACCGAGGGCGTGGACGCCGTTGCCGAACCCAACGCCATAGCCATAGCTCACGCTGTACTTGTAGCTGAAGCTGAACCGGTAGCCGTGCTTGTTGCACTGCTTCTTGTGGTGCTTCTTGTACTTCTTGTGGTGGCCCTTGTCGTGGCCCTTTCCACCCTTGTTGCCCTTCTTGCCCTTGTTGTCCTTTCCGCTCTTGCCCTTGCTGCCCTTGCTGCTGCCCTTCCCGTTGTTGTCGTCCTTGTCCTTGTAGGTCGCGTTGTCTCCGTTGTCGCTGTTGTTCCCGTTGCCGCCCTTACCGCCTCCCTTTCCGCCCTTGCCCCCGCCGTTGTCGTTGCCGTTGTCGTCATCGTCGTCGTCGCCGTTGTCGCCGCCGCGACCGCTGGCGCCGTTGTCGTTCCAGTCGGAACGGCCGCCCCCGCCCCCGCCCCCGCCGCGGCCGTTGTCGCCGTAGCCGCCGTCGTCGTCGCCGTTGCCCCGGCCTCCGCCACCGCTGCCGCCGCGGCCGTTGTCGCCGTAGCCGCCGTCGTCGTCGCCGTTGCCCCGGCCTCCGCCACCGCCGCCCCCGCCACCGCTGCCGCCGCGGCCGTTGTCGCCGTAGCCGCCGTCGTCGTCGCCGTTGTCCCCGCCTCCGCCTCCGCCCCCGCCGCCGCGGCCGTTGCCGCCGCCTCCGCCGCGGCCACTGTCGCTGTCGCCGTAGCCGTTGTTCCCGTTGTCCCCGCCGTTGTCGCCGTAGCCGTTGTCGTCGTCGCCGTAGTCGTCGCTGCCCTTGCTGTAGGAGCCGTTCCCGCCGTCGTCGCTGGCCGCCGTGGCGACGGCGCTGCCGGTCGAGGCGGCCAAGAGGCCGGTGGCAAGAAGTCCGGTCGCGACGCCGAGAGCGGTGCGGCGCATCAGACTGGTTCGCATGAGTGTCCTTCCTTCGGACGGGTGGCGGACGGCGGTCGCCGCCGCCCCTGCGATCCAGTCGTACGTCGCGCGGTCAACGGCCGCCCGTCGAGCGGAGCGTCCGGGCGACAGCGTGGCCAAGGAAGTGACGCAGTGCCACGAGGTACGGAACGTCAGTCCCCGCTGAGCAACAGCGTGTCGAGACCGCGTACCAGACCCCGGCGTGTCGCGGCCGCGCGAGCGGCGAGCAGGGTCCCCGCGACGTAGGGGGCGGGGGAGGTGCCCGCCTCGTGACGGATCACCAGGCGCTCGTCGGGCAGCCCGAACTGTGCCTCCACGGCGAGGGTGTAGCCCGGCAACCGCAGTGAGTGGACCTGCGTGCCCGCGATCGACGCGCCGCGGGCCTCGGGGTGTCCCGCCGTGCGTCCCGGGTCGACGGCGTACTCGGGCCGCCGTACGGCGCCCAGTTGTTCGGCGAGTTCGCGTGCGGTGCCGCTGGGGGCGTCGGGCTTGGTCGCGGAGGCGTAGTCGAGGATCTCCCAGTGCGGCAGGTGACGGGCGGCCAGCCGGGCGCAGGCCTGCGCCATGGCCGCGGTCAGCGAGAAGTTCCCCGAGGCCACCACGCCGACACCGTGCTCCTCGGCCAGCGCGGCGATCTCCTCGTAGTCCGCGCCGGACAGGCCCGACGAGCCGACCACGACGTTGACCCCGCGGACCACGGCGGTGCGCACATGACGCCCGACCGCGGTGTGCGAGGTGTAGTCGATCAGCACGTCCACGCCGTCCAGAGCGTCGTCGACCGTGCTGAAGACGGGCACCCCGAGTTCCGGACCGCCCCACACCGCCCCGAGGTCCGCGCCGGCCGCCGACCGAGCCACCGCCGTCCGCAGCCGCAGGTCCCCGGAGTCCAGGACGGCGCGCGCGACCGCCTCCCCGGTCCAGCCGGTCGCCCCGGCGACGCACACGTTCAGCAGGTCCATCCCACCAGCATGAGGCATGATCACCGTCCTTCCCGCCCGGAACCGGTCCCACCGGGGGACCTCAGGCGCAGCCGGGCGGCGGCGGAGCGGGCCTGACGGCGCATCCGGCCGGGCAGCGTCGTCGAGTGCGGCGCGGCGGCGACGAGCTGCTCCGACAGCCACAGCGAGCGCTTCTCCAGGTCCAGCTCGTCCAGCAGCCGGTCGATGTTGGCCAGCAGCGCCCCGTACAGGTCCCAGCTCTCCCAGCGCCGTTCCGTCTCCGCCCGCAGCAGCGCCGCGATCCGGTCCCGTTCCTCCCGGCCGCGCCGCAGCGCGTCCTCCAGCCGGGCCTCCGCCTGGTCCGCGCCCTCCGTGACCTGGGCGGCGATCAGCCGGCCGTAGCTGTCGACGGCGTCGGCCATGTCGGCGAACAACTCGTCGATGCCGGAGGCGAGCTCGCCGGTGAACAGCGGCTCCCGCGCGCCGCGCTCGCGGTCCAGCTCCGTCAGCGAGCGGCACAGCGTCCGCAGCAGCACGGTCGACACCTCCAGGGTGTCCAGCCCGCTGCGCAGGAGGAGCCGGGCCATCGCGCCCTCCGCCGGTTTCACCCGCGGGTTGAGCCGGGTCCCCTCCTCCGCCCTGCGCAGCGAGGCGTCGAACCGTGCGATCTCGTTGTCCAGCCGGCGTGCGTCCATCAGCCAGGAGCGGGCCTGCCCGGCGGTGGCGCCGTCGCGCACCTCCCGCCCCATACGGAGCATCAGCGCCCGCATGTGCTCGGCCAGCTCCCGCACCGCGTCACCGGCCGGCTCCACGAAGGCGGGGGGCGGCACGACGACGTTCAGCAGCACCCCGACGACCGCCCCGACCAGGGTCTCCAGGATGCGGTCCAGCGCCTCGCCGGAGGGGGCGGGGACGGCCAGGATGAGCATCGCGCTGATCGCCACCTCGGCCACGAACTCGTCCACGCGGATGAAGTGACCGATCACCAGCGACGCCAGGATGATCAGCCCGAGGCTCCACCAGGTCAGCCCGATCAGCTCCGCGAAGCCGACCGCGATGAGGACGCCCGCCACCACGCTGACCACCCGTCGGACGCCCGTGGTCACCGTCGTGTAGAGCGTCACCTGCACCACGAGCAGGGCCGTCAGCGGAGCCGTCAGCGGCGCGGGGTTGGGCAGCAGCCAGACGGCCACGGCGTACGACAGCACCGCGGCCACGGTGGAGCGCACCGTCTGCACGACGATCGGGTCGTTGTTGCGCCGCAGGAGGTCGGAGAGCGGGGCGGGGAGGACGCCGGGCACCCTGCCAGTCTCCCCACGCGCGGGACGCCGGCACCGGTCGGCGGCACGGGTTGCGCCGACCGCGTGAATACCCGGCCCCGACACGCCCCTGAGGCACCGTCGGCGGCCGCGGCGGGGGCTTCATGGTCCGGGCCGAGTGTGTCCGAGCAGGGGAGCGAGGTGCCTATGGCGTGCGCGGTACGGCGCTCCGGGGCCCTTGCCGCGGTGGTCGTCCTCGCGGCCGCCGCGGTCGCGTGCGGCGGCGCGTCGCGGACGTCCGGACGGGCGACGCTCGACTGGTACAACTTCCCCGACGACTCCGGGGCGCTCCAGCAGGCCGCCGACCGCTGCAGCCGTGCCTCCGGCGGACGCTACGTCATCCGCTACAACAAGCTCCCCCGGACGGCGGACGGCCAGCGGCAGCAACTCGTACGCCGGCTGGCCGCACACGACCCCGCGCTCGACGTCCTCGGCCTGGACGTCACCTGGGCCCCGGAATTCGCCGAGGCCGGCTGGATCCGCCCGTGGACGGGCGACCGGCGCGCCGAGGCCGTCCGGGACACCCTCGCCGCGCCGCTGCGGACGGCCACGTGGAAGGGCCGCCTCTACGCCGTCCCGTACAACACCAACGTCCAGCTGCTGTGGTACCGGTCGGACCTCGTGCCGGAGCCGCCCACGACCTGGGCCGGGATGCTCGATGCGGCCCGCGCCCTGGCGAAGGCCGGCAAGCCCCACCGGATCGAGGTCCAGGGCGCCCAGTACGAGGGGCTCACCGTCTGGTTCAACACGCTCGTAGCCAGCGCCGGCGGGTCGATCCTCAACGCCGACGCGACCGCGCCCTCGCTCGGCGCGCCCGCGGTGCGGGCCGCGGGCATCATGCGCGACCTGGCGGTCTCGCCCGCCGCCGACCCGTCGCTGCCCAACCAGACGGAGGACCAGAACAGGCTGGCCATGGAGTCCGGCACCGCCGCCTTCCAGCTGAACTACCCCTTCGTGTATCCGGCGATGAAGGCCGACAACCCCGAGCTGTTCCGGCACTTCCGGTGGGCCCGCTACCCGCGGGTCGACGCCGGCCGTCCCGCGCGGGTCACCATCGGCGGGATCGACCTCGCCGTCGGCGCCTACAGCCGCCGGCCCGCCCTCGCCTTCGAGGCGGCGCTGTGCCTGCGCGACCGCGACAACCAGCGGACCGCCGCGCTGCGGGGCGGCCTGCCGCCGACCCTGCGCGGCCTCTACGACGATCCCCGGATCAAACGCAGCTACCCCTTCGCGCAGGACATCCTCGCCGAGCTGGAGAACGCCGCCCTGCGGCCGCAGACCCCCGCCTACCAGAACGTGTCCATCGCGGTGGCCCACACCCTGTCACCACCCGCCGCCATCCGGCCGGCCGAGTCCGTCCGGGACCTGCGGGGGCAGATCGAGGACGCCCTGCAGTCCAAGGGGCTGGTCCCGTGACGCGGCTCTCGGAGGGCGCCCGCCAGGAGCGGCGGCTGGGCTGGCTGCTCTGCGCCCCCGCCGTGGTCGTCATGCTCGTCGTGACGGCCTACCCCGTGTTCTACGCCGTCTACCTGTCCCTGCACCGCTACGACCTGCGCTTCCCCCAGCTGGCCCGTTTCGTGGGCCTGGACAACTACGCCGCGGTCCTGAGCTCCGGGTTCTGGTGGGAGGCCTTCTGGGTGACCTGCCTGATCACGGTGGTGTCCGTCGCGGTGGAACTGGCCCTCGGCATGGGCCTGGCCGTCGTCATGCACCGGGCGGTCCTCGGCCGCTCCGCGGTGCGCACCGCGATCCTGCTGCCGTACGGCATCGTGACCGTCGTCGCCGCCTTCTCCTGGCAGTACGCCTGGACCCCCGGCATCGGCTACCTCGTCGACGCGGCGGGACAGGCCCCGCTGACCGACCACTGGAAGGCCATCGGACTGATCATCCTGGCCGAGGTCTGGAAGACCACGCCCTTCATGGCGCTGCTGCTGCTCGCCGGGCTGGCCCTGGTGCCCGAGGAGACCCTGCGCGCGGCCATGGTCGACGGCGCCGGCCGCTGGCAGCGCTTCCGGCTGGTCACGCTGCCGCTGATGAAGCCCGCCATCCTGGTGGCGCTGCTGTTCCGCACCCTCGACGCGTTCCGGATCTTCGACAACATCTACGTGCTCACGCAGGGCTCCAACGGCACGGGCTCGGTGTCGATCCTCGGCTACGACAACCTCTTCACGGCGCTGAACCTCGGCATCGGCTCGGCGATCTCGGTGCTGATCTTCGTGTGCGTGGCGGTCATCGCCTTCGCCTTCATCCGGCTGTTCGGCACGGCCGCCCCCGGATCGGAGGACAGCGGACGATGAGCACGAGCCCGGCGCAGCGGCGGCGGATCGCCCGCTGGAGCGTCGTCAACACCGTCGTGGTGCTGTACGCGCTGTTCCCGGTGTGGTGGATCGTCGCCCTGTCCTTCAAGGCCCCCGCCACCCTCTCCGACGGCAGCTTCGTCCCCCGTACGTGGACGCTGGAGAACTACCGGGGCATCTTCGCGACCTCCGAGTTCACCCGCGCGCTGGTCAACTCCATCGGGATCGCCCTGATCTCCACCGTCGTCGCCGTCACGCTGGGCACCATGGCCGCCTACGCTGTGGCCCGGCTGCGCTTCCCCGGCAAAGGGCTGCTGATCGGGACCTCGCTGCTGATCGCGATGTTCCCGCCGATCTCCCTGGTGTCGCCGCTGTTCAACATCGAGCGCTTCCTCGGACTGTTCGACACGTGGGCCGGGCTGATCATCCCGTACATGACCTTCTCGCTGCCGCTGGCGATCTACACGCTGTCGGCGTTCTTCCGCGAGATCCCCTGGGACCTGGAGAAGGCGGCCAAGGTCGACGGGGCGACCCCGGCCCAGGCCTTCCGGCTGGTCATCGCACCGCTCGCGGCGCCTGGGGTGTTCACCACGGCGATCCTGGTCTTCATCTTCTGCTGGAACGACTTCCTGTTCGCGATCTCCCTCACCTCCACCACCACCGCCCGCACCGTGCCGGCGGCGATCGCGTTCTTCACCGGCAGCTCCCAGTTCCAGCAGCCCACCGGCTCGATCGCCGCGGCCGCCGTGGTCATCACCGTCCCGATCGTCGTCTTCGTGCTGCTGTTCCAGCGGCGCATCGTGGCCGGACTCACCTCCGGCGCAGTGAAGGGCTGAAGGACCGCACATGGCCGAGATCACCCTCGACGGCGTCACCAAGCGCTACCCCGACGGCGCGGTCGCCGTCCGCGACGTCAGCCTCGCCATCGGGGACGGCGAGTTCGTGATCCTCGTGGGGCCGTCAGGCTGCGGCAAGTCCACCACCCTCAACATGATCGCCGGGCTGGAGGACATCACCGAGGGCACCCTGCGCATCGGCGGGCAGGTCGTCAACGACAAGGCCCCCAAGGACCGCGACATCGCCATGGTCTTCCAGAGCTACGCCCTCTACCCCCACATGACCGTCCGCCAGAACATGGGCTTCGCCCTGCGGCTGGCCGGCGTGGACAAGGCCGTCATCAAGGAGAAGGTCGAGGAGGCCGCCCGGGTCCTGGACCTCACCGGCCACCTCGACCGCAAGCCCGCCAACCTCTCCGGCGGGCAGCGCCAGCGCGTCGCCATGGGCCGGGCCATTGTCCGCGAGCCCAAGGCCTTCCTGATGGACGAGCCGCTCTCCAACCTCGACGCCAAGCTGCGGGTCCAGATGCGCACCCAGATCGCCCGGCTGCAGCGGCGCCTGGGCACCACCACGGTGTACGTCACGCACGACCAGACCGAGGCCATGACCCTCGGCGACCGTGTCGTCGTGATGCGCGGCGGCGTCGTCCAGCAGACCGGCTCGCCGCAGGAACTGTACGACCGGCCGCGCAACCTCTTCGTCGCCGGGTTCATCGGCTCGCCCGCGATGAACTTCCTGCCCGCCGCCGTGGAGGAGGACCGGTTGCGCACCCCCCTCGGCGACCTGCCGCTCGACGACCGCCTCCGCACCGCCCTGGCACGCCACGACGCACCGCGCGAGGTCATCGCGGGCTTCCGGCCCGAGCACTTCGAGGACGCCGCGCTCGTCGACCCCGGCCGTGGCGGCGCCACGGTCACCGTCACCGTCGACGTCCGCGAGTCCCTCGGCTCCGACGTCTACGTCCACGTCGCCCAGGAGGGCGGCGCGGCCGCCGCGGCCGCCGCGGAGCAACTGGCGGAGCTCGCTGCCGACTCCGGGCTCGCCGACACCGGCGCCGGCGGCCCCGAGGTCGTCGCCCGGCTCTCCGCCAGGACCCGGGCCCGCGAGGGCGAACGCCTGCGGCTGTGGCTGGACACCGCACAGGCCCAGGTCTTCGACCCGGCCACCGGCGACAACCTCACGCTCCCCGAACGCCCCGGCGACACGACCGCGGGGTGAGCGCATGGCCCCGGCCACCGTCCCGCCGCCGCTGCCCGGCCCCCTCGCGCACCTCGCCCCGCTCCTCGACGACTGGGGCTACCTGGCGGTCGGCGTCCTCGTCCTGCTCGACAACTGCGGCATCCCCGTACCCGGGCAGACCGTCCTCGTCGTCGCGGCCGCCTACGCGGGCACCGGCCGGATGGACATCGCCGGCGTCGTCGTGGTCGCCGTCGCCGCGGCCGTCGCGGGCGACTGCCTCGGCTACCTCATCGGCCGCATCGGCGGCCGCGCCTTCGTCCACCGCTGGGGCCGCTACGTCCTGCTCACCCCGGAACGCTTCGTGCGCGGCGAGGAGTTCTTCGCCCGCCGCGGCGACCTCGTCGTCCTCCTCGCCCGGTTCGTCGACGTCCTGCGCCAGACCAACGGCATCATCGCCGGCACCGCCGGCATGCCCTGGTGGCGCTTCCTGCTCTGCAACACCCTCGGTGCGATCCTCTGGGTCGGCGTGTGGGCCTCCCTCGCCTACGCCGCCGGCGCCCGCCTCGGCCCCCTCTACGCCTGGCTCACCCGCTTCCGCTCTACGCCCTGATCGCCGTGGCCCTCCTCGCCGCCGCCCTGACCGCCCGCCACATCCGCCGCCGCCGCATCCGCCGCCGCGACGCCGGTCCCTGAGGGGTCCTCACGCCCCGTCGCGGGCCATCAGCGTCGCCAGTCCGGCTCCGGTACGCGGACACCCCGTGCGGCTGCCCGTTGCTCAAGGAGGCCGGCGGAGCGGGACGGTCATGCAGGGCGCGTCTCGCCGGTTCGCCGTTGCGTACTCCCACCTTCGGGCAACGTCCGTCCCAGGACCAGGGCTTCGGCCGCGGGCGGCGGGGTCGGCGCGGTGCGAGGCCGCGCGTGGGGGCTCGGCCCCGCCACCTGCCGCCCGTGGGCGTGGTGCCCGGGGCCCGGCGGGGGCTAGAGCAGGTCCTCGATGGTGATCGGCAACTTGCGGACGCGGCGGCCCGTGGCGTGGTGGACGGCGTTGGCGATGGCGGCGCCGGCGCCGACCTGGCCGATCTCGCCGACGCCTTTGACGCCGAGGGGGTTGACGACGGTGTCCTCGACCTCGACGAGCTCGACGTCGACGTCCGGCACGTCCGCGTTGACGGCGACCAGGTAGTCGCCGAGGCTCGACGCCGCCCAGCGGCCGGTGCGGGCCTCCATGTGGTTGGCCTCGAGGAGGGCCTGGCCCAGTCCCCAGATCATGCCGCCGGTGAGCTGGCTGCGGGCGGTCTTGGGGTTGAGGACCCGCCCGGGGGCGAAGGCGCCGACCATGCGGCGGACCCGGACGAGGCCCAGGTCGGCGTCGACGGCGACCTCGGCGAACTGGGCGCCGAAGGTCATCAGGGCGTGCCCGTTCGCGCCGGCGTCGGGGGTCCAGGAGCCCAGGGCCTCCATGTCGGGGAGGAACTGCCGGTGCATCATATCGGCGTAGGTCTCACCGGTGCCGGGGTCGTCCCGGAGCACCATGCGGCCGTCCTGGACCTCGACGGCCTCGGGGGCCGCGCCGTGCAGCGGCGACTCCGCGTCCGCGACCGCCCGCGCGACGAGCGCGTCGCGCAGGGTGGTGGCCGCGGTGTGGACGGCCGCGCTGATCATGCCCGCCCCGGCCGAGCCGACGGCCGCGGCGATCTGGGGGAAGGCGGTGTCGCCGTTCTCGAAGCGGCACCGCCCGGCCGGCAGGCCGAGGGCGTCGGCGGCGACCTGCGTCATGGCCGTGGCCACGCCGGTGCCGAAGTCGGGGGTGGCCGCCTGCACCAGGGCGGTCCCGTCGGCGTAGAGGCGGGCGCGGGCGCGCTGCGGGGTGACGGGCTGGGCGACGGGGTAGCCGGCGCTGGCCATGCCCGTGCCGATCAGCCAGTGCCCTTCACTCCGGGAGCGCGGTCGCGGATCGCGGTCCGCCCAGCCGAAACGCTCCGCGCCGCGGCGGTAGCACTCCTCCAGCCCCCAGCTCGACCACGGGTCGCCCGTGCCGGGGTCGGTCGCCGTGATGTTGCGCAGCCGCAGTTCCAGCGGGTCCATCCCGAGGCGCTCGGCGAGCTCGTCCATCGCGCACTCCATGGCGAACATGCCCGAGGCCTCGCCCGGCGCGCGCATGAAGGTCGGCGTCATGGTGTTCGCGCGGAACAGCCGGTACTCGCCCTCGTAGTGGGGGCACCCGTAGATCTGCGAGGCGACGCCCAGGGAGGGTTCGGCCCACTCGTCGAAGTGCGAGGTGGGGGAGAGCTTGTGGTGGCGCAGCGCGGTGAGCCGCCCGTCCCCGGCCGCCGCGAGCGTGATCGTCTGCTCCTGCTCCTCGCGGTGTCCCATCGAGGTGAACATCTGCTCGCGGGTCAGTGCCAGTTTCACCGGGCGGCCCACCTGCCGGGCGGCGATCGCGGCGAGGGCCGGATGGTGCCAGATCATGGCCTTGCCGCCGAAGCTGCCGCCCGTGTAGTGCCCGATGACCCGCACCCGGGAGACCGGCAGGCCGAGCAGCGCGGCGACCGTCTGCTGGGTGGAGGTGATGCCCTGCGTCGCGTCCCAGAGGGTGAGTTCGTTGCCCTCCCAGGACGCGGTGGTCGCCGGCGGCTCGAGGGGGTTGTGGTTGTTGGCGGCGTAGGTGAAGGTGACGTCGAGCCGTACGTCGGCCTCGTCGATGCCCTTGCGCAGGTCGCCCCGGCTCATGCGGCCCGGTATGAAGCCGCCGAAGATCGCCTCGGGCACGTGGGCCCGGTCCCGGCCCTGGTCGAGGGTGGTGACGGAGGGCTCCTCCGCGTACCGCACGTGCAGCAGGCTCGCCGCGTGCTGGGCCCGTTCGTGCGTGTCGGCGACGACGACGGCGATGTGCTGGCCCGCGTAGTGGACGACGTCGTCCTGCAGGGGGAAGAAGGTCTGGCCGGGCGCCGCCGTCCCCGCCAGGGAGGGGATCAGCGGCGGCTGCGCCGCGATGGGCGGGGTGTTCTCGTGGGTGAGGACGGCGAGGACGCCCTCTGCGGCCTCGGCCTCGCCCGCGTCGATCGAGGTGATCCGCCCGCAGGCGATGTGGGCCCCGACGAGCGCGGCGTACGCCATGCCGGGGAGCGGGACCTCCGCCGAGTACCGTGCAGAGCCGGTGACCTTGGGGCGGCCGTCGACACGGTCCATGGGCTGCCCGACGGCCGGGCTCATGACGGGCTCCCGGTGAGGGTCCCGAGCGCGCGGACCACGGCCCGGCAGGCGAGTTCGACCTTGAACGCGTTCATCGCCGTGGGCCGTGCCGCGGCCAGTTCGACCCGCGCGGCCTCGTGGAAGTTCTCCGGGATCGCCGGGGCCCCGAGCAGGAACTCCTCGGCGCGTCCGGCCCGCCAGGGCCGGGTGCCCACCCCGCCGAGCGCGAGGCGGACGTCCAGCACCAGCCCGTCCGCCAGCGCCAGCGCGGCCGCCACCGAGACCAGGGCGAACTCGTACGACTCGCGGTCCCTGACCTTCAGGTAGGTGGAACGACGGGCGATCGGCACCGAGGGCACCTCGATCACGGTGATCAGCTCGCCGTGCTCCAGCGGGTGCTCCCGGTCCGGGGTGTCGCCGGGCAGCAGGAAGAACTCGTCGAAGGAGTAGGAGCGTTCGCCGCCGGGCCCCTGGGTCCGGATCCTCGCGCCCAGCGCCGCCAGGGCCACGGCCACGTCCGAGGGGTGGGCTGCGATGCAGTGCGCGCTCGTGCCGAGGACGGCGTGCCCGCGGCTCGTCCCCTCGATCGCCGAGCAACCGCTGCCGGGTACGCGCTTGTTGCAGGGTGACGCGGAGTCACGGAAGTAGCCGCACCGCACGCGCTGCATCATGTTGCCGCCCATGGAGGCCATGTTGCGCAACTGCGCCGAGGCGCCGAGCTCCAGCGCCTGGGCGACGAGCGGGAAGCGCTCCCGTACGACGGGCGCCTGCGCGACCTGGCTCATCCGGGCCAGCGCGCCGATCCGCAGCGAGCCGTCGGGCATGCCCTCCACGCCGGTCAGGGGGAGGTCGTTGATGTCGACGAGCCGTCGCGGCGTGAGCACGTTCTGCCGCAGCAGGTCGACCTCCGTGGTGCCGCCGGCCAGGAAGTGGCTCTGCGGGTCGGCGGTGACGGCCGCGATGGCGTCCGCCGTGCCGGTGGCGCGGGTGTAGCTGATGGGCCGCACGGTGTCACGCTCCGCTGCCGGTTCCGGGATCGGTGTCCGGTCCCGCATCGCGCACCGCGCGGATCGCCGCACGGATGTTGGGGTACGCGGCGCAGCGGCAGATGTTGCCGCTCATCCACTCCTTGATCTCGGCGTCGTCCGAGGCGTGCCCCTCCCGCAGCAGCGCCACCGCCGACATGATCTGCCCCGGGGTGCAGTAGCCGCACTGGAAGGCGTCCTGCGCGATGAACGCCTCCTGCATCGGGTCGAGCCGACCCTCCCGCGCGAGGCCCTCGATCGTGGTGACCTCGTGGCCCTCGCACGCGATGGCGAGCGTCAGGCAGCCCAGTACGCGCCGCCCGTCCACGAACACCGTGCAGGCCCCACAGGTGCCCTGGTCACAGCCCTTCTTGGCGCCGGTCAGCCGGAGGTGCTCGCGGAGCGCGTCGAGCAGGCTCACCCGGGGCTCGATGTCCACCGCCCGCCGTTCCCCGTTGACGTGCAAGGTGACCGGGACGGGGTCCGGGCCGCGCTCCGGCAGTACGCCGGATTCCGCCGCGGTGTTCGCCGAAACATGTGAGGACACCGGTCCACCTCCAGATCGGTCTCCCTTTCATGCTGTTTCGCCCGTCAACGACCCGCAACCGGGATCATGCCCCCGCGCGGCGGCACAGGGGGCGGACCGGATCGCCGGGCCGTGCCCGGGCGCCCCCGGCTCCGGGTCCTCGCGGGGCGGCTACCGCTGCCGGGCCGCGTACGCCCGTGCCTTGTTGCGGTTGCCGCACACGCGCATCGAGCACCAGCGGCGGCTGCGGTTCTTGGAGACGTCCCAGAAGACCCAGCCGCAGGTGTGCTCGGCGCAGCGCTTGAGGCGCGCCGCGTCGCCGGTGGTCACCAGCGCGCTCCAGGCCAGGGCGATGCGGGCGAGCGCCCCTTCCACGGGCGGCAGCCCCGGCGCGGGGGACAGTACGGGCCGGTCCCCGCCGACCGCGACGTGGACGGGCAGCCCCCGCAGCACCTCGTCGGCGGCCGCGACGGCCCCGGGGTCGGGGGTGTCGCCGACGTTGGCGCCCAGCACCTCGCGGATGCCGGCCCGCAGGCGCAGGGCGCGGTCGTGCTCGCCGGGCGTGACCGGCGTGCCGTCGTCGAGCAGGCCGCGGGAGGCGAGGAAGGCGGACAACCGGTCCGGCGCGGCCAGGTCGTCCGTGCCGATGTCGAGGTCGACGGTGTTGGCGAAGGCCTCCACCAGGACGGCGGCGGGCGGGGGTTCGAGCACGGGGCACCTCCTGTCGCCGAAGTCTACCGGCTATCGTGAACGGCGGTTAGAATCACCGGCGGAGCCGATAGCCGGTTAGTGTAGGGGGAGTTCACATGGGGGACCGCGCCCGCGTCACGCCGGTGAAGGAAGGCACCGCCCCGGCGGCCGACTCCGCGACCGCGCCGCCGACGGTCCTCCGGGGCACCCGCAACACGGCCGTGCTGGTCGGCTTCACCGCGGTCACCAATCTCGCCGACGGGGTGACCAAGATGGCGCTGCCCCTGCTCGCGGCGCGGGCCTCCGGCTCGCCGCTGCAGGTCACGGCGGTATCCCTGATGCTCACCCTGCCCTGGCTGCTGGTCGCCCTCCCCGTGGGCGTCCTGGTGGACCGCCGGGACCGCCGGGGGCTGCTGTGGGCCGCGGGCGGCGTGCGGATGGCGGCCGTGGCCTGCCTCCTCGCGGCGGCGGCCGGCGGCGGGCTCGGCATCGGGGTGCTCTGCGCGGCCGGTGCCGTCCTCGGCGTCGCGGAGGTGGTGGCGCTGACGGCGGAGGCGGCGCTCGTACCGTCCGTGGTGCCCCCGGCCGGGCGTGAACGCGCCAACGCGTGGATCACCGGCGCCGAGACCGTGTGCAACGAGTTCTGCGGCCCCCTGGTCGGCGGGGTGCTGATCGCCGTGGGCACCGGGTTCGCGCTCGGCGCGACCTGGGTCGCGTACGCGCTCGCCTCCCTCGCCCTGTTCCTGCTCGCCGGGCGGGTGGCCGGGGCACGCGGCACGGGCGCGGTGGCGGACCGCGCCCCCGCCGCCGTCCGCACGCAGATCGCCGAGGGCCTGTGCCACGTGTGGCGGCACGACCTGCTGCGCACCCTCTCGCTGGTCCTCACCGTCCTGTGCTCCTGCTGGGGCGCGTGGCTGGCGCTGATGCCCCTGCACGCGACCCACACGATGGGCCTGGACGCCGGGCGGTACGGGCTGCTGCTGAGCGCCCTCGGCGTGGGCGGGCTGACCGGCGCGCTCACCGTCGGCCGGGTCAACCGGCTGCTGGGCCGCCGCGGCGCGATGTCCGCCGACATCGCCGGCACCGCCGCGATGATGGCGCTGCCCGCGCTGACCACCGCCTTCTGGCCGGTGGCCGCCGGCGCCTTCCTCGGCGGCATGGGCGGCACCCTGTGGGCGGTCAACGCCCGCACGATCGCCCAGGACATCGTGCCGGAGCACATGATGGGCCGCTACAGCGCCGTCAGCAGACTGTTCAGCTGGGGCGCCATGCCGCTCGGCGCCACCCTGGCCGGCGTACTGGCCGAACTCGGCGGCCCCCGGCTGGTGTTCGCGGTCCTCGCCGTCGTCGCGGCCGCGGCGCTCGTCCCCTTCCTACGGATCGCCGCCCCGGCGCGTGCCTAACGCTGAGCGTCTTCCAGCTGTCGGACGACCGCCTCCGCGACCGCGCGGGCGCTGCCGGGGTTCTGACCGGTGATCAGCCGCCCGTCCTCGACGACGTAGGCGTCGAACGGCCGCCTGGCCGTGGAGTAGTCGGCGCCGAGCTTCGTCAGCTCCTCCTGGAGGCTGTAGGGCACCGCCTCGGCCCGGTGGGCGAGTTCCTCCTCGGGCCACGAGAACCCGGTCACCCGCCTGCCCCGGACCAGCGGTTCTCCGCTGCTCAGCGTCACGTTGAGCAGCCCCGTCGCGCCGTGGCAGACTGTGGACACGATCCGGCCCGACTCGTAGAACCTGGCCATCAGGGCCTCCAGTTCCCGGCTCTGCGGGAAGTCGAACATCACGCCGTGGCCGCCGGTGAGGTAAATGGCGTCGTAGTCCTCGAGGTTCACGTCGGTGATCGGCAACGTGTCCTCGAGGAGGTCCATGTACGCGCGGTCGGCGTAGTGCCTGCCGGTGCCGAGCTCCCCCAGCACCTCGTGGGAGAGGCTCTCCGGGTCGAGGGGGACCTTGCCGCCGGCCGGACTGGCGATGTCCATGGAGTAGCCGTCCTGCTCGACCACGTCCCAGAAGTGTGTCAGTTCCCCGAGCCACAGCCCGGTGCGCATGCCGACCTTCTCGTACTCGTCGACGTTGGTCACGATGACCAGGATCTTCTTGGTCGCAGGCATGCCACTGCCCTCATTCCCTGCGGGATTCGGTGCTCGTCGCGGCGGTCGACACCGCTGTGGCACCCCGTCGGTTCGAGCCTAAATGCGCCATTTGGGGCAGGCAAGGCGGTCCGGCGGGCCGGGCACCGGCTACGCCACGCAGAACTCGTTCCCCTCCGGGTCCTGCATCACCACCCCGTAGTGGTCCACGCCCGGTTGGGCGAGCACGCGCAGTCGGGAGGCCCCCGCCGCCACCAGCCGGCCGACCTCGGCCTCGACCCGCTCCCTGCGGGTCTCCAGGGGCACCTCGGCCCGCCGGCCGCCCACCTTGACGTCGAGGTGCAGCCGGTTCTTGACCACCTTGCCCTCGGGCACCTGCTGGAACCAGATCCGGGGCCCGTCACCCTCCGGGTCCACGATGGAGTCGCAGCACTCCCCGTCGCCGAGCTCCTCCTCCGGCACGCCGACGGAGAGCCAGTACTCCCGCCAGGTGGGGAAGCCGTCCGGGGCGTCCTCCATCCGGTAGCGCAGCGCGTCCGCCCAGAAGCGCGCCTGCGCCCCGGGATCCGCGCAGTCGATCGTCAGCTGGAACGCGACCATGGTGTGCCTCCGTCGAATGGGCCCGCCCGGTGCTTTGCACCGGTGGGGCCCATGCTGCCCGACGGGTACGACAGTCGCTCAGTCGCTCCCCTCGAGCCTGAAGCCGACCTTCAACCCGACCTGGAAGTGCCCGACCTGCCCGTCCGCGAAATGACCGCGGATCTGCGTCACCTCGAACCAGTCGAGGTTGCGCAGGGTCTCCGAGGCACGGCTCAGCCCGTTGCGGATGGCGGCGTCCAGGCCCTCGCCGGACGAGCCGACGATCTCGGTCACCCGGTACGTGTGGTCGGTCATGGGTCCTCCCTGATCAGTGGGAACGGGCGGTTCCGCCGCCCCTCCACGGTGCCTCATCGCCCCGCGGGCCGCGAGGGGAAGGACGGTCCCGGGCGTTAGCCGGCGGCGTGCCACGGGAAGGGGCTCCACATGGCCAGGGCCAACGCCGAGGTCGAAGCCCTGCTCCGCGAGTACGCCGACCTCATCCGGATCACCGGCGGCGACGCGTACAAGGCGCGCGCCTACGAGAAGGCCGCCCGCGCCATCGGCGGCCACCACGAGGACGTCTCCCGGCTCGACGACAAGGGACTGCGGAAGATACCCGACGTGGGGAAGTCCGTGGCCGAGAAGGTCACCGCGTACCTGCGCACCGGCACCGTCCCCGCCGTCGAGGAGCTGCGCGCCCGCATCCCCGCCGGCGTACGGGAGATGACCGCGATCCCGATGCTCGGCCCCAAGCGGGCCATGATGCTCTACCAGGAGCTGCACATCGCCTCGGTGCAGGAACTCGCCGACGCCATCCACGCCGAACGCCTGCGCGATCTGCCCGGCTTCGGCGCCCGCACCGAGGAGGCCATCCTGCACGGCATCGGCCTGATGCGGTCCTCGGCCGGCCGGGTCCCGCTGGACGTCGCCACCGCGGTCGCCGAGGAGGTCGTCGCCGAGCTCTCCGCGCTCCCCGATTGCGAGCGCTGCACGTACGCCGGCTCGCTGCGCCGCATGCGGGAAACCGTCGGCGACGTCGACGTGCTCGTCGCCGCCGAGCGGTCCGGGCCCTTCATGGAGGCGTTCACCCGGATGGCGGGCACCGCCGAGGTCATCGTGCGGGGCGCGAAGAAGACCTCGATCCGGACTACCAAGGGCCTCCAGGTCGACCTGCGGGTCGTGCCGCCCGACTCCTGGGGCGCGGCGCTGCAGTACTTCACCGGCTCCAAGGCCCACAACATCCGCACCCGCGAGATGGCCGTCCACCACGGCCTCAAGCTCTCCGAGTACGGGCTCTTCGACACCGCGACCGGCGAGCGCGTCGTCTCCCGCACCGAGGAGGAGGTCTACGCCCGGCTCGGGCTGCCCTGGATACCGCCCACCCTGCGCGAGGACCGGGGCGAGATCCAGGCCGGGCTCGCCGGGGAGCTCCCCGAGCCGCTCGCGCTGCGCGCCGTCCGCGGTGACCTGCACACCCACACCGACCTCACCGACGGCCTCGCCGGCCTGGAGGAGATGGTGGCAGCGGCGGCCGCGCGCGGCTACGCCTACTACGCGGTCACCGACCACGCACCCGACCTGTCCATGCAGCGCATGACGGACGAGAAGATCCTCGCCCAGCGCGAGGAGGCCCGCCGCCTGGACCGCGCCCACAAGGGCATGCGCGTCCTGCACGGCACCGAACTCAACATCGGCCCCGACGGGGGCGTGGACTGGCCGGAGGAGTTCCTGGCCGGCTTCGACCTGTGCGTGGCCTCGATCCACTCCCACTTCCACCAGGACCGCGAAACCCTCACCCGGCGCCTGGTGCGCGCGGCCGAGAACCCGTACGTCAACATCATCGGCCACCCCACCACCCGGCTGCTGGGTAGGCGCCCGGGCGTCGACGCCGACCTCGACGAGGTCTTCGCGGCCTGCGCCCGCACCGGCACGGCGCTGGAGGTCAACGCCCAGCCCGACCGGCTCGACCTCGGCGACGAACTGATCCTGCGGGCCCGCCGGCACGGCGTGAAGTTCGCCGTCGACAGCGACGCGCACGCCATCGTCCACCTGGACTTCATGCGCTACGGCGTCGGTACGGCGCAGCGGGGCTGGCTCACCGAGGACGACGTCGTCAACGCCTGGCCGCTCACCCGGCTGCGGCGCTTCCTGCGCAAGGGCGGCCGTACGCATCCGTGACCGTACCCGGGGTAGGCGCAGCGCGAGGGCCCCTACCACGCCCGACTTCGAGGAGGACACGATGCTGCTGCTGGGATTCGTGCTCATGGGCGCCACCGCCGCCTTCACCGGACTCCTGATCGCGGAGAACCTCGGCGGAGGACCCGACTACACCGTGACGTTGTTCGGCTCGGACATCGCCACCGTCAACACCCTCGGCGCGTTCCTCGCCGGTCTCGCGCTCGCCCTGGTGTTCTGCCTGGCCTCGGTCATCGCCCTGGCCGGCGCCGGACGCGAGCGCAGCCGCCGCGCGGAGCTGCGCCGGCTGCGCCGCCGGGCCCGCGCCGCGGAGACGGCGCCCGACGCCACCGCCCCGACCGCCCCGACCGTCGCCACCGGGACCGCCGGGACCGCCGACGACACGGACACGACCACGAAGACCCCCACGGCGTCCGCCCGCCGCCGGGGCATGCACCTGTTCGGCCACTGAGCCGGAGCAGGAGCGCACCATCCGGCGCATGTGGCGTCCGCCCACCGGTACGTACGACGGACCGCCGAAGATGCCTCCCGGACCCGCTGCCGCCATTCTGGGAACGGGGCAGGACAAGGAGGCCGGTACGTGTCCACCGCGAAGATCTGCTGTGTGGCGGGCGCCCCGTGCTGGGTCAGCCTGATGGCACGCGACCTGGACGTGGCGAAGGCGTTCTACGGACCACTGCTCGGCTGGGAGTTCGAACCCGGTCCGTCCCGCTGGGGCCCGTACGAACGCGCACTGGTGAACGGCACGGAGGTCGCCGGCATCGGGGCCATCGCCCGGGACTGGGAGACCTCGGTGTCCTGGACCACGTACTTCGGGGTGGAGAGCGCCGACGCCACCGCCTCCGACATCCGCGACCGCGGCGGCACGGTGGCCGTGGGCCCGCTCGACTTCGACGCCGGGCGGCTGGCCCTGGTGGCCGACTCCATGGGCGCCTCCTTCGGCATCTGGGAGGGCGAGCACGGCCCCGCCCGCAAGCTGCGGATGCACGGCGCCCCCTCCTGGATCGAGCTGCGCACCCGCGACGCCTTCGCCGCGGCCCTGTTCTACGGCGAGGTCTTCCACTGGGACCGGCGCGGGCCCCGCTACGTCGTGGAGTGGGAGAACGACCGCGTCGTCCTCTACGTCGACGGGCACAGCGTCGCGGGCATCCGCGGCGGCGGCGTCGAGGCCGCGGCCGACCCCAAGGTCCGGCCGCGGTGGCACGTCTTCTTCACCGTCGCCGACGTCGACGAGGCCGTCCGGCGCGCCAAGGACCTCGGCGGCGAGGTGACCGGCGAACCCCTCGACAGCGCCTACGGCAGGGTCGCGGGCATCCGCGACCCGGAGGGCGGACTGCTCTCCCTCGTCGCCGACCACGAGTAGCACGCCGCCCGCCCGCCGGGAGAAGCGGCCATGGAGTGGTTCACGGCACCCGACTACTGGCTGAGCCGCGTCGTCGTCCAGCGCGGCCTCGGCGTGCTCTACCTGGTCGCCTTCCTCACCGCCGCGAACCAGTTCCGCGCCCTCATCGGCGAGCACGGTCTGCTGCCCGTGCCGGACTTCCTGCGGCACGTGCCGTTCCGCCACGCGCCGAGCCTGTTCCACCTCCACTACTCCGACCGCCTCTTCGCCGCCGTCGCGTGGGGCGGCGTCGCGCTGTCCGCGGCCGTCGTCGCGGGCGTGACGGACCTCGTGCCGCTGTGGGCCGCCCTGCTGGTCTGGGCGGCGCTGTGGCTGCTCTACCTGTCGATCGTCAACGTCGGCCAGACGTGGTACGCGTTCGGCTGGGAGTCCCTGCTGCTGGAGGCCGGCTTCCTGGCGGTGTTCCTCGGCAACGACGAGACCGGGCCGCCCGTGCTGATCCTGTGGCTGATGCGCTGGCTGCTCTTCCGCGTCGAGTTCGGCGCTGGACTGATCAAGATGCGGGGCGACGCCTGCTGGCGCGACCTGACCTGCCTGTACTACCACCACGAGACGCAGCCCATGCCCGGCCCGCTCAGCTGGTTCTTCCACCACCTGCCGCGCGGGGTTCACCGGGCCGAGACCGCCGCCAACCACTTCGCCCAGCTGGTCGTGCCCGTCGCCCTGTTCACCCCGCAACCGGTGGCGGGCATCGCCGCCTGCGTCGTCATCGCCACCCAGCTGTGGCTCGTGCTCTCGGGCAACTTCGCGTGGCTGAACTGGCTGACCATCGTCCTCGCCGTCGCCGCGCTCGACGGCTCGTACGTGGCCGCGCCGCCACCCGCGGCGTCCGTCCCCCCGCCCGCCTGGTACGCGGCCCTGGTGATCGCCGCCACCGTCCTCGTCGCCGTCCTCAGCTACTGGCCCGCCCGCAACCTGCTCTCCCGCGGCCAGATGATGAACGTCTCCTTCAACCGGCTGCACCTGGTCAACTCCTACGGCGCCTTCGGCAGCATCAACCGGATGCGCCTGGAGGTCGTCGTCGAGGGCACCGACGCGGCCGAACCCGGTCCCGGCACGGTGTGGAAGGAGTACGGCTTCAAGGGCAAGCCCACCGACCGGCACCGGCTGCCCCGCCAGTTCGCCCCGTACCACCTGCGGCTGGACTGGCTGATGTGGTTCGCCGGGATCTCCCCGGCCTACGCGTGGAGCTGGTTCATCCCGTTCGTCGGCAAGCTCCTGGAGAACGACCCCCGCACGCTGCGCCTGCTGCGCAGCAACCCCTTCCCGCACGCCCCGCCCACGTACGTCCGGGCCCGCCTGTACCACTACCGCTTCACCGACCGGCGCACCCTGCGGGCCACCGGGGCCTGGTGGGAGCGGAGCCTGGTGCGCGAGTACCTGCCGCCGGTCGACCGCGAAGGCCTGCGACGCGAGGGCCGGTGACGACCGCCCCGCACATCGGCCGCGCCGCCCTCGCGCGGGCCCTCAGCCGCGCCAGGGGGTGGGACGGATCTCGAAGCCGGTGAGCCCCTCCGGCTCCTCCTCGACGACCTCCACACGGTCCACGATGGACAGCGGTGAGCCCTCGTGCGACCAGGCCACCATCCGTTCCACCGCCTCCGGCGGACCCTCGAAGACCGCCTCGACCGTGCCGTCCGGCCGGTTGCGGACCCAGCCGGCGACCCCGCTCTCGTCCGCCGTCATTCGGCAGGTGTCCCGGAAGTACACCCCCTGGACGTCGCCCGTCACGACGACCCGCCGCCGGATCACGACGGCCGCACCTGGCGGACCGCCTCACGGAAGGCGTCGGCGTCCAGGACGGCCGCCCCGCCGGGGTCGTTGTTGAAGTACACAAACACGTCGGAGCCCTCCGGCCAGGTGTCCGCGATGCGGTGTGCCCAGGTGGTCAGCGCCCGGGAGCCGTAGCGGGGCCACGGCCGGGCGATGCCCTCATGGAAGCGCACGTACCCCCAGTCCGCGGTGCGCCACAACGGCGTCGCAGGGCGTGCCCGCCGGTCGGCCCAGCACAGCGCGGCGCCGCGGCGCTTCAGCAGGGCCCGGATCTCGGGGGTCCACCAGGAGGCGTGCCGCGGCTCGACGGCCACCCGTACGCCCTCGGGGAAGCAGTGCAGGCACGCCTCCAGGACCCGGGCGTCGGCCCTCAGGTTCGGCGGGAGCTGCAGCAGCACCGGCCCCAGCCGGTCGCCGAGCCCCTCGGCGTGCGTCAGCAGCCGCCGCACCGGCTCCTCCGGGTCGCGCAGCCGCTTCATGTGGGTCAGGTAGCGGCTGGCCTTGACCGCCATCACGAAGCCCTCGGGCGTGTGCTCGCGCCAGCTCGCGAAGAGCTCCCGGGACGGCAGGCGGTAGAACGCGTTGTTGCTCTCGACCGTGCCGAAACGGCGCGCGTACTCCTCCAGCCACAGCCGCTGCGGCACCTGGGGCGGGTACAGCACGCCGCGCCAGTCCCGGTACTGCCATCCCGAGGTTCCCACGAGCACGGACATCGCGCGGTCCCTGCCGGTTGCTTGCTGCTCCCCATTCAGGGTAGGTCGTAAGAAGCCCCGCATCTCCCCGCTCGCGGGGGTGGAACCATGCACTTCACAGACCGCGCGGATGCCGGACGGCAGCTCGCCGAGCGGCTGCGGCATCTGGAATTCGACAACCCCATCGTGCTCGGGCTGCCCCGCGGCGGCGTGGTCGTCGCCTACGAGGTGGCCCGCGCCCTGCACGCACCCCTGGACGTGATCGTCGTCCGCAAGCTCGGCGTCCCGTACCACCGGGAGCTGGGCTTCGGCGCCATCGGCGAGGGCGGCGCCAAGGTGCTCAGCGACGACATCGTCCGCATGAGCCACGTCTCCCGCGCCGACATCGACACCGTCGAGCACCGCGAGGAGGCCGAGCTGGCCCGGCAGGCGCACCGCTTCCGCGAGGGGCGCCCGCGCACGCCACTGGCCGGCCGTACGGTGCTCCTCGTCGACGACGGCGTCGCCACCGGCGCCACCGCCCTCGCCGCCTGCGAGGTGGCCCGCTCCCAGGGCGCCGCCCGGGTCGTCCTCGCCGTGCCCGTGGCCTCGCCCCAGTCGCTGCCCGCCCTGCGGCACGCCGCCGACGACGTGGTGTGCCTGTCGGCGCCGAGCGCCTTCTTCGCGGTGGGGGAGTGGTACCACGACTTCTCCCAGACCGCCGACGACGAGGTGTCCGGGCTGCTCAAACAGGCCGCCGCCCGGGGACCGCGGACCACCGAGGTGGACCTGGCCGTGGGTGGCGAGGCCGGGGTGCGGCTCGCCGGGACGCTGACCATGCCCGCCGACGCACGGGCCCTGGTGGTCTTCGCCCACGGCACCGGCAGCAGCCGGCACAGCCCGCGCAACCGGGCCGTGGCCGCCGCCCTCAACCAGGCCGGCCTCGGCACCCTGCTGTTCGACCTCCTCACCTCCGCCGAGGAGGCGGACCGGGCCAACGTCTTCGACGTCGAACTGCTCGCCGGCCGTCTGGTCGAGGTCACCGCGTGGGCCCGCGGGGAGAACCTGCCGCTCGCCTACTTCGGGGCCAGTACCGGCGCGGCCGCCGCGCTGTGGGCCGCGGCCGACCCCCGGGCCGCCCCGTACGTCTCCTCGGTGGTGTCCCGGGGCGGCCGTCCCGATCTGGCCATGCCCCGGCTCGGCGAGGTCAGGGCGCCCACCCTGCTCATCGTCGGCGGCCGGGACACCACGGTCCTGGAGCTGAACCAGCGCGCACAGGAGGCGCTCGAGTGCCCCAGCCTGCTCCACGTGGTGCCCGGCGCGACCCACCTGTTCGAGGAGCCGGGAGCGCTCGACGAGGTGGCTCACCTGGCGCGTGACTGGTTGGCCGGTCACCTCCCTGCGACGGCAGGTGAGTGACCGTACCCTGAGGTCAGGGGGTGTGGAAGGGAGCAGGAGGATGCGCCGATGAGCAGCACGGTGACCATGCTGGACTCACTCCCGCCGGCCCATCGCCGAGCCTTCCTGGAGCACGCCAGGAAGGTCAGCTTCCCGCAGAGCTGGCGCATCTGCGACGAGGGCAGATTCGCCGACCGGTTCTGGGTGGTCGAGTCGGGTGCCGTCTCCATCGACATGGACGTGCCCGGCCGAGGTGCCGTCTCCGTCGAGACCCTGGGGCCCGGCGAACTCGTCGGCTGGTCCTGGCTGTTCCCTCCCTACCGCTGGCAGGTCGGCGCCCACGCGCTGGGCTCGGTGGGGGCGTACGAGTTCGGGGCGGCCGAGATCCGCGACCTGTGCCGGGACAACCCGGTGCTGGGCCAGGCCATCGTGCTGGCCGCCGCGCAGACCATCGCCCAGCGGCTGGGTTCGGCCCGGGCCAGGATGCTGGACATGTACGGCCCGCGCCTGCAGGAGCACTCCTGACCGACGGAAACCGGCCACGTGCACGGCTCGCGGGGCACCTGCCGGTAGCGCTCCCCGTCCGAGAAGTCCCCGACGTGTCACCGCCGTTCACGGCGGTGTTCAAGGCGAGGTTCACGGTGGCGTAGGCCACGGGCCCGGTGGCCCGGGTCAGCGCACCCAGGTGTCGTCGGCGCCCCTCGTGCCCACCGGGCGGCGGAACAGCTCGTCGCGTCCCGCGTCGTACAGGACGAACGACCGGTGCGCCTGCGGGGCGGGGCGCACCGCGACCACCTCCGACTCCCGGAAGCCGGGCCACGCTTTCCCGGAGTGGCCGGCACCCTCGACCGCTTTCGGCGCCGACAGCGGATTGCCGCCCGCGCAGCGCACCCGGGGCACGCCGCGGTCGTCGACGAGCACCGCCGTGCCCGCCTCCAGCACCGCCGGGAAGGAGGTCGCGGAGCCGTCCGCGAAGCCGTGGCCGGTGACCCTGGTGTCGGCGCGCAGCAGCGCGGGGGTGAGCGACTTCAGGTGCCGCCCGATCCCGTCGGCGTCGATGCCCGCCACCCGGGCGAAGGCGGCCGCCTTGCCGGGGTCCGCGGTCAGGGATGCGGTCTGCTCGGCGACGTCGCAGGCGGCCTCGCCCTTGGTGCCGCCGTACAGGGCGCTCGTACCACCGGAGACGCTCGGCGCCCCGTACGTGGCGGAGGGCTTCGGGGTCAGGGTGGGCGCCGGGGCGTCCGGGGGCGGGGACTCCTCGGCCGTGCTCGCGGTGAAGGAGTCGAGGCCCGCCACCCGCGCCGGCTGGAGCACGACCTGCGGCCGGGTCGGTGACGGGCTGCGCCCGGGCGCCGCCGTGCCTCCGTCGCCGCCCCGTGTGACCAGGAAGACCGCCAGGACGAGCGCCGCGGCCCCCAGCGCCGCCAGGGCCGACAGCCCGGCGCTCGACGTCCACCACGGACGGCGGGCGTGCGCGGGCGGGTCGTGGCCGGGGCCGGGGGTGCCGGGTGGCTCCTGGGGCGGGGGTGAGGTCACCCCGCATTCTCCGTCCACCCTCCGGCCGGGCCGCAAGCCGGGACATTCCGGACGGGCGGGCTGCCGCGGGGCTGCTTAGCCTGACACCGTGACCCGGCATCCGCCCTCCGCCCCGCACCCGGCCCCGGGGCCCACCCACGGCTGGCTGCACGCACTCGCCGCGGTCGTGGCCGGGTACGCCGTCATGGTGGTCGTGGCGGCCCTGGGCCTGTGGCTCGCGGGGGCCTCCGAGCTGCCGCAGGGCGCCTTCCTGCCCGTCATCGCCGCCACCGTGGTCATGGCCGTCGGGGGCCGGGTCGGCCTGGAGGGCGGCGCGGGCACCATCGCCCGGTCGGACGCGGCGGTGACCGTCTTCCCGCTGTCCGTCGCCCTGGCCGGAGCCCTCGTCACCGCCTACGTGGTCGTACGGCCGCTGCGCCGGCACGCGGTGGTGGCCGGGGACCGGCTGCTGTGGCTCTTCGTCCGGACGGGCGTGCTGTGGGCCCTCGTCACGCTGCTGATCGCCCTCGGCGCACGCCACACCTTCACCATCTCCACGGGCGAGGAGTTCCTCAACGACCTCGGCGACCTGTTGGGCATCACCCCCACCGTCGGTTTCCGCGCCGACGTCCCGGTCACGGTCGTCGCCGGGCTGCTCTGGCTGGCCGTCGTCCTCCTCCTGGCCTTCGCCGTGTCACGGCGGGCGCCCCTGCCCTCCCGGCTGGTGCCCGTGCACACCGTCGTCCGGCCGGCCGCCCGCGCCATGGTGGGCGTCCTGCTCGCCTACGTGGTCGGCGGCGCCGTGGTCGCGGTGGTCACCGCCTCCACGCGCGCGGAGCCCGCGGACAGCTTCGCCGTCGTCTTCCTCGGCCTGCCGAACGTGGCATGGCTCGCCCTCGGTCTCGGCATGGGCGCCTCATGGCACGGCAGCGTGCAGGGGGCGCTGGGTGTGCCGATGCCGGAGGCCCTGGCCGCCGTGCTGCGCAGCGGGGACGGGGAGGCCACCCTCGACCTCGCGTCGCTCTCCGAGCACGACGGCAGGGCCTGGTGGCTGGTGGTCGCCGCCGCCGTCGCCATGCTGGGCGCGGGCTGGGCCACCGCTTGGCGCGCGCGACCCGGCACGGGGCACGTGCGCAACGCCGTCCACCTGGGGGTGGCGTCCGCGGCGGCCATGCTGCTGATCGGCGTGCTCACCCGGATCGACGCGCACTACGGCCTGTCGCTGTTCGGCATCGGCGACCCGTCCGACACCGGCGGCCTCGGCGGTTCCATCGTGCTGCTCCCGAACCTGCTCCCCGCGATCGGCATCGCCGCGCTGTGGGGCGTGGCCGCAGGCCTGCTCGGCAGCATGGCCGTCCACCTGCTGGCCCGCGGCCGCACCGCCCGCCGGGACGCTGCGGCCCGCTGAGCGTCGCGTGGGGGGGCCGCGGCCGGCATCGCCGCGCTGCGGGGTGCGGCGGCAGGCCTGCTCGGCAGCATGGCCGTCCACCTGCTCGCCCGCGCCCGCACCGCCCGCCCGGGCGCTCCGGCCCGCTGAGGCCGTCGCGGCGGGCTGCGCCCGGTTGCTCGGCGGACCGCGACCGCGGTCAACGCGTGGTCGCAAGGCGACCTGAGGCCGTGCCGGGCGGCCCCTCGGGGTTGTCCGTCCGGGTGGGGGACGGGTCCGTGCCGGGGTTCTCGCGGCGGCACGTCTGCCGGGCCGGGGCCGGGCTGCGGGTGGCAGTTCGGGCGCCGTCGCGTGCGGAGCCGCGGCTGGCATTCCGGGCTGCCGGGCGTGGCGGCACACCTGCTCGGCAGCATGGCCGCCCGCATCCTGGCACCGGCCCGTCCCGCTGACGCCTGCCCCGGCGGCGGCCCCGTCCAAGGCGGAGGTTTGCCCGTCCGGGTGATCCGACGGGTTCGTGCCATGCTGCGGGCCGTCCGGCGGCAGGTCTGCCGGGCCGGGGCCGGTTCGGGCTCTGCGGGTGGCGATCCGGGCGCCGTCGCGTGGGGGGCCGCGGCCGGCATCGCCGCGCTGTGGGGCGTGGCAGCCGGCCGGGCCGCTTCCATCCTGGCCCGGGGCGAGCCGGCCGTTGCCGCGGCGGCGACGGCTGTGTCCTGGGCATCGGCGCGTGGCCCGGGCAGTACCGGCCGTCGGCCCTGGCATCCGCCTCAGGATTCGCCCGTCCAGGTGATCGGGTGGGTCTCGGTCGGGGACGCGTCGTCGCGCAGCGGCGGCTCCGCCGGGGGCGGGGGTTCGCCGGGCCGCATCTCGGGCGGTTCGGCGGCGGCGTAGGTCGCCATGCGGGCGCCGTCGCAGTAGCACCAGCGGTCGTGCTCGGCGTCGAAGAGCCAGACGGCGTCGCCGTCCACGACGGCGCCGATCCGCATCCCGCTCGTTCCCCGGTCGAAGGTCTCCAGGTCGATCGTCCCGGCCGCGAGGTCCTGCACCAAGGTCCGGTACGAGCCGAGCGCCTCCACCAGCCGGCCCAGCAGCGGACGGGCGTCCGCCGTGCGCGCCGGGGAGCCGCCCGCCGCAGGAGGGCCCTGCGGCACCGTGATCAGCAGCCGTCCGTCCACCCACGCGGACCAGCCGTTGGAGCACACGATCCGCGCCCAGTCGCCCCGGTGCTCGGTCACCCGCACCGGCAGCAGGGGGTCCAGCCCCGCGGAGGGGCTGGAGTCGTCCGGCGCCCGCCAGGTGGGCAGTCCGCCCGCCGGGGCGACATGGGTGGGGACGAACTCCGGCTCGTACATCAGGCCTACCTCCGCATGACGGCCGGCTCGTGCTGCCGCAGCAGCCTGACCACGACGAGACCGAAGGCCACCGACAGCACCACGAGCATGCCCATGTCCAGCAGCCACATCGAGGGCACGGGCCGGAAGAGCGGGTCCGACGTCACGTTGCTGGGTGTGAAGGCATGCAGGTCCAGCGTCGCGGCCATCGCCCCCAGCGCCCAGCGCGAGGGCACCAGCCAGGACAACTGCTCCAGACCCGGGACCCCGTGCAGGGGCAGCAGGGCACCGCAGAAGACGACCTGCACGATGGCGATCAGCACCAGCAGCGGCATGGTCACCTCCTCCTTGCGCACCAGGGCCGAGATCAGCAGCCCGAGCATCATCGAGGTGAACGCCAGCAGCGCCACCGCCAGCGTGATCTCCAGCAGCGGCGGCAACAGGACCCCGCTGCCGCCCTGGGGTCTCAGACGCACGCCGACGAGGGCGACCATCGTCAGGACCACCGCCTGCGCGACGGTGATCACTCCGAGGACCACGACCTTGGACGCCAGGTAGGCCGAGCGGGACAGGCCCACGGCCCGCTCCCGCTGGTAGATGACCCGTTCCTTGACGAGCTCGCGGACCGCGTTGGCGGCCCCGGTGAGCACCGAGCCGACGCACAGGATCAGCAGCACGTTGAGCGCGTTGTTCCGGCCCAGCGCACCGCCGGCCAGGGCGCGCGCCATCCCGCCCATCACGAAGGGCAGGGCCACCATGATCGCCAGGAAGGTGCGGTCGGCGGCCAGCGACGCCGTGTAGCGGCGCACCAGCGTCCACAACTGGCCGCCCCAGCCCTGCGGCTTGGGCGGCTCCAGGGGTTCGAGCTCCGCCGGGGGCTGCGGTCCTGCGGGTTCCAGCGCCGCCGCGACGTACTCGTCGTAGAGCGGGGAGGCCTCGTACTGGCCCGCCCAGTCGCGGTTCTCCTCGTTTTCGAAGGCCTCGAAGGCTTCCGGCCACTGCCGGAAGCCGAAGAAGGGGAGGGTCTTGCTGGGCGGCCCGTAGTAGGCCATGCGCCCGCCGGGGGCCATCACCAGCAACCGGTCGCAGACCTCCAGGCTGAGCACGCTGTGCGTCACCACGATGACCGTGCGGCCGTCGTCGGCGAGCTCGCGCAGCATCGTCATCACCGAACGGTCCATCCCCGGGTCCAGGCCGGAGGTCGGTTCGTCCAGGAAGAGCAGCGAGGGCTTGGTCAGCAGTTCCAGGGCGACGCTCACGCGCTTGCGCTGGCCGCCGGAGAGGGTGTGGACCGGCTGCTTCACCCGGGCCTCCAGGCCGAGTTCGGCGATCACCTCGTCCACCCGGGCCTGCCGCTCCTCCTTGGCGGTGTCGCCGGGGAAGCGGAGTTCGGCGGCGTACGACAGGGCGCGCCCGACGGGGAGCTGCTGGTGCAGGATGTCGTCCTGCGGGACGAGGCCGATGCGCTGGCGCAGGTCCGCGTACTCGCGGTACAGGTCGCGCCCGTCGTAGAGCACCGTGCCGTGGTTCGCGGGGCGCAGGCCGGTCAGTGCGTTCAGCAGCGTCGACTTGCCGGAGCCGCTCGGCCCGACCACCGCCAGCAGGCACTTCTCGCCGACGGGGAAGCTGATGTCGTCCAGCAGCACCTTGCCGCCGTCGTCCACCCGCACCGACAGGTCGCGGACGTTGAGCGAGACCTCGCCGGTGTCGGTGAACTGCTGCAGCTTGTCGCCGACCAGCCGGAAGACCGCGTGACCGACGTCGATGATGTCGCCCTGGTGCACGACCGCCCGCTCGACGCGCTGGCCGTCCAGATAGGTGCCGTTGTGGCTGTGCAGGTCGACGATCTCGTAGCCGCCGTCCGGCAGCGACCGCAGTTCGGCGTGGTGCCGCGAGACCAGCAGGTCCGAGACGACCAGGTCGTTGTCGGAGGCGCGCCCGATGTGGATCGTGCGGTCGGGCAGCGACCGCACCGACGTCGGGCGGCGGAAGGTGCCGGTCGCCGCGGGGGAGGCCATCGGCGGCGCCCGGTAGACCCCGGTGGGCGCCTCGGCGCTGCTCAGCCGGGCGCACGGCCCCTGCTCGGCGTGCCCGAAGCGGATGACGCTACCCGGGCCGACGCCCCACTGCCGGACCTGCCGGCCGTTGACGAAGGTGCCGTTGGTGCTGCCCAGGTCGTGCAGCATCCAGCTGTCGCCCGCGGGCCGGATCACCGCGTGGTGCCACGACACCCGGGGGTCGTCGAGGACGACGTCACCGTCGGGGTCGCGACCGACGTGGTACTCCCGACCCGGGACCAGGATCCGGGTGTCCCCGTCGGTCTCGAGCACGAGCTTGGGCGCGGTGGGCGCGAAACCTCGCTCGGCCACGGTTCGATCGTAGCCGCGGACCGGCCGCCCCGCCTGTCCCACCTGTCCCGCAACGGGCCGTCACATGGCCCTGAGGGACGGTGCCGGGGCTCTCACCACTCGGTCGGCGCGTAGTCCTTGAGGAACACCCCGTGCAGGTCCTCGCCCTGCTCGCCGCGGACGATCGGGTCGTACACCCGGGCCGCGCCGTCGATGAGGTCCAGCGGGGCGTGGAATCCCTCTTCGGCGAGGCGCATCTTGTCCGGGTGGGGCCGCTCGTCGGTGATCCAGCCGGTGTCGACGCTGGTCATCAGGATGCCGTCGGTCTCCAGCATCTCGCGCGCGCTGGTGCGGGTCAGCATGTTGAGCGCGGCCTTCGCCATGTTGGTGTGCGGATGGCCCGCGCCCTTGTAGCCGCGGGTGAACTTGCCCTCCATCGCGGAGACGTTCACGACGTACTTGCGGCGGGCGGCGGCGGCCGCCATCGCCGGGCGCAACCTGCTGACCAGGATGAACGGCGCGGTCTCGTTGCACAGCTGCACTTCGAGCATCTCGACCGGGTCGACCTCGCCCACGGCCCGGCTCCAGCTGTTCGCCGCGTCGAGGTCGGGGACCAGCCCGCCGGCGTCGATCGCCGTGCCGGCCTCGATCCGGGCGAGCGAGGCCGAACCGCTCACCAGCGCCAGGTCCGTGACCTCCTGGGCCCGGGCCGACAGCTCCGCACGGGGGGCGGGCAGCGCGGGCTGGGCACCGCTGCCGAAGGCCCCGAAGACCTCCGAGGCGGGCAGCGCCCCGGCCGGGAGCGGGGCGGACTCGGCGGCCACCAGTTCCGCGTAGGCGGCGGGGGAGCGGCGCACGGTCTGCGCCGCGTTGTTGATCAGGATGTCCAGGGGGCCCTCGGCGGCCACCGAGTCGGCGAGCGCGACGACCTGGGCCGGGTCGCGGAGGTCGATCCCCACGATCTTGAGGCGGTGGATCCACTCCTCGCTGTCCGGCATCGCCTTGAAGCGCCGGATGGCGTCCGCGGGGAAGCGCGTGGTGACGGTGGTGTGGGCGCCGTCGCGCAGCAGCCGCAGCGCGATGTACATGCCGATCTTGGCCCGGCCGCCGGTGAGCAGCGCGCGGCGGCCGGTCAGGTCGGTGCGCGCGTCGCGCCGGGCACGGTTGGCGGCCGCGCACTCCCGGCACAGCTGGTGGTAGAAGGCGTCGACCTCGACGTAGCGCCCCTTGCACACGTAGCAGGAGCGCGGCCGCCGCAGGATGCCCGCGATCGCACCGGTCGTGGACGAGGAGGGCAGCAGCCCCTGGGTCTCGTCGTCGATCCGCTCGGCGGAGCCGGTCGCGGTGGACTCGGTGACCATCTTGTCGTGGGCGGTCTTGGCGGCCCGCCGGTCCTGCCGGCGGCGCTGCTTCACCATCCGGTAGATGCCGGCCGTGGCCTTGCGCACGGTGACCGCGTCGGGGTGGTCGATCGGCAGCTCGTCGAGCTCCCTGAGCACGCTGAGGCACAGCTCCAGGCGCGCCGGGTCGATGCCCGGGACGCCCTCCCAGGCCGTTGCCGTGCTCTGCTCGTTCTCGGTCGCCGTCATGCCCGCCGTCGTTCCCTGGATCGTGTGTTCCCACTGGTGTCCTGCGGAACTCTACGGAGGCCGGGGCGCCCGGCCAAAACGGCGGCTTTCGCCCGTGCGTCCCCGGCGGCCGCAGCCGGCGGCCGGGGGGCGGCCCCGGGACGGTCCGCGGTGTGCCGGCGGGTCACTCCAGGGGGGCGGTGGCCTCGCTCTCGTACGCGTAGTCCCACGGCTCGTCGGCCATGTGCTCGAGGCGCTTGTAGTACGCGGCGCTGTCCGGCCACGCCTGGTGCGCCCCCGCGTCCTGCACGCTGATGGCCAGCGGGTCGTACAGGATGCCATCGGGGGGCTGCCCCCCGGCTCCCAGTGCGATGCCGAGGGTGAGACCGTCCCCGGGGCCGCCGTGGAGTCGGATCCTGGTGGTCATGGAGGTCACCTCCTGCATCCATGATCTCTCGCCGGGGGAGGTTTGGTGAAGAACCGGGACAGCGACCCGGCCGCGGGCCGACAGTGCGTGAGAGATCCGTTACGTTACGCTTCTCCGCCCGCTCCAACCCCCCACGAGGTGCCCGCGTGCGCGAATTCAGTCTGCCCGCGCTGGTCCCGGCCACCCTCGCCGGCGGCCTGGCCGACGTGGTGTTCGAGACCGCGGCGCAGGTCCCGGACGAGGTGCGGCTGGGCCGCAAGGAGGACGGCCGCTGGCGGGACGTGACCACGGCCGAGTTCCGCGACGAGGTGACGGCCCTGGCCAAGGGGCTGCTCGCGCACGGGGTGCGGTTCGGGGACCGGGTGGGGATCATGTCGCGCACCCGGTACGAGTGGACGCTCTTCGACTTCGCGCTGTGGACCATCGGGGCGCAGCCGGTGCCCGTCTACCCGACCTCCTCGGCCGAGCAGCTGCGCTGGATCCTCCACGACACCGGCGCCGTCGGCTGCGTCCTGGAGCACGAGGACCACGCCATGACGCTGGGCTCGGTGATCGACCGGCTGCCCGCCGTGACCCGCGTCTGGCAGCTGGACTCCGGGGCGGTGAAGCAGCTGGCGGCCGACGGGGAGCGGATCTCCGACGACGTGGTCCACCGGCACCGGCTCGCCGTCACGCCCGACGCCGTCGCCACCGTGATCTACACCTCGGGCACCACCGGACGCCCGCGGGGCTGCGTCCTGACCCACGGCAACTTCATGTGCCAGACCGACAACCTCATCGCCGGCTGGCGGCCGGTCTTCGACAGCGGCACCTCCGCGCAGCCGTCCGTGCTGCTCTTCCTGCCGCTGGCCCACGTCTTCGGCCGCATGATCCAGGTGGCGGCGGTGCGGGCGAGGGTGCGCCTGGGGCACCAGCCGGAGATGACGGCCGCCGAGCTCCTGCCCGACCTGGCGCTGTTCCGGCCGACGTTCGTGCTCGCCGTGCCGTACGTCTTCGAGAAGGTCTTCAACGCCGCGCGCGACAAGGCGGAGGAGGCCGGCCACCTGGGTGTGTTCGACAAGGCCGTCGACGTGGCCGTGCGCTTCGCCGAGGCCCGCGAGCGCCGTGCGCTGGGCACCGGCCCGGGACCGAGCGCGGCGCTGCGCGTGCTGCACCGCGTCTACGACCGGATGGTGTACGCCAAGGTCCGCGAGGCGCTGGGCGGTCGGGTCCGCAACGCGGTGAGCGGCGGCTCCACCATGGGGCGGCGGCTCGGGCTGTTCCTGGAGGGCGCGGGGGTCACGGTGTACGAGGGCTACGGACTCACCGAGTCCACCTCGGCCGCCACCGCCAACCCGCCCGGGCGGGTGCGCTACGGCACGGTCGGCCTCCCCGTGCCCGGCACGGACGTGCGGATCTCGGACGAGGGCGAGATCCTGCTGCGCGGCCCGGCCGTCTTCTCCGGATACCTCGGCGACCCCGGGGCCACGGCGCAGGCCCTGCGCGACGGCTGGCTGCACACCGGCGACATCGGCTTCCTCGACGAGCACGGCTACCTGACGATCACCGGCCGCAAGAAGGAGATCATCGTCACCACCAGCGGCAAGAACCTCTCCCCTGCCGTCCTGGAGGAACGCGTCCGCGAGCATCCGCTGGTCGAGCACTGCCTGGTCATCGGCAACGACCGGCCCTACGTGACGGCCCTGGTGACCCTGGACACCGAGGCGACGACCCAGTGGCTGAGGCTGCGCGGCAAGGCCGAAGCCGGGTTGCAGGAGCTGGTTCGCGACCCGGAGCTGGAGACCGAGGTGCGGCGGGCGGTGTCGGCGGCCAACACGCGGGTGTCGAAGGCGGAGTCGATCCGTTCGTTCCGCGTGCTGGCCGCCTCGTTCACGGAGGAGCGGGGGCTGGTCACCCCCTCCCGCAAGCTCAGGCGCCGGGCGGTCGAGGAGGCCTACGCCGCCGAGATCGACGCGATGTACCGGCGCTGAACCGCGGTCACGGCTTGGGGAGCAGGCATCCCGGCAGGGTCAGGTCGAACCGGTTGCCCGTGGTCACGCACGTGCCGATCCCGTAGGTCTGCTCGGCGTAGTTGATGCCCTGGCGGACGGTGACGGTGCCGTTCTCGGCCACCTCGCAGGGGTTGTTGAGGGTGCAGCGGCCGCCGTCCTCGTTCCCCGTGTTGTTGATGGCGACGACCTTGCCGGTCGTGGTGTCGATGACGGGCGACCCCGAGGTGCCGCCGATGGTGTTGCACGAGGAGGTGTAGCGGACCGAGTCCTTCCAGGTCCAGTCGCCCTCCTTGAGGAGGTGGACGAAGCCGTCGATGCTGCAGCTGTAGATGGTCTTCCAGTAGCCGGAGACGACCTTGATGGCCGTGCCCTGAACCGGGTGCGTACCGGAGACCTCCAGCGCGGAGATCCCGTAGGAGGACTGGATCTGCGCGTAGGTGCGGTTCAGCTGGTACACCGAGATGTCGGTGTCGGTCATGGTCGCGTACGCCAGCTTGGTGGCGCGCAGCGTGGCGACCGAGCGGCCGGAGGAGTTGAGCAGGCCGAAGGTGCGTGTCGACGTCTGGTTGACCAGCACCTCGCCGGCGTCGAGGAAGCCGCTGGTCAGGCAGTGCCCGTTGGAGAGCACCAGGGCGGGGTCGGTGGAAGCGGAGCCCGGGAAGCGGATGAGCGACCCGGAGCAGTTGCTGAGCGACACCGTCCCGGCGAAGTCGACGGTGACGGCGGCCCTGGCGTCCGGTGCGGCCGCGGCGTGCCGGCCGGCCGCCGAGGCGGGGGCTGCGGACAGCCCGAGGGACGCGATCGCGGCGAGGGCCGCAAGGGCAGCCGCGAAGACTCCTCTGAGAGGTCGTTTCATGTGGGGGGTCCTCTCGAGACCGAAGTTCTTTCGGTTTTGGCATGGACATTGTTGTGAACTCGAGAGGGTGGTCACAAGAGGGCCCAGTGCGGCCGGACCGCGCCCGGCGGCGCGCCGTGGGCGGCTGCCGGCGGGCGCGGTCCGGTGACGGGGCGTCAGCCGGGAAGCCCCACGACCCGGTCGCCCGGCCGGCGGGCGGGCGACCCGATCCGGACGTCCGTCCCGCGCTGGCGGGGACCGGCCTGGACCGGTACGGCCGCGCTCGGCGCGGGGGCGACCAAGGCGTGGCGGGCGGCGGCCGCGAGCGCACGCCGGTCCGGGAGCGAGCCGGCCGCGATGCGGGGGAACGCCGTCACCTCCGCGGTGAGTCCGCGGGCCGCCACCACCCGGCGCACCGAGTCCATCAGGGTGTCCTCGCCGAGGAACGCCGCCTCGGTGCTGGGCCTCCCGTCGGCGTGCCGGTAGCGGATGAGCAGCGGCTGCACGTCGGCGCCGGCGTCCAGCGCGGCCTGGAACAGCGCCCGGCGGTACCGGCCTTCCTCACGGCCGCACCAGGTGCTGCCCTCCGGGAAGGCCACCACCGTCGCGCCCGAGCGCAGCGCCGCCGCGACCTCCGCCACCGTGTCCGGCAGCGCGCGGATCCGTTCCCGGTCGATGAAGATCGTGCGGCCGCGCACGCACAGCCGCCCGATCACCGGCCAGTCGCGGATCTCCCGCTTGGCGACGTTGCGGCCCGGGAAGACCGCGGCGATCAGCAGGATGTCCAGCCACGACACGTGGTTGGAGACCACCAGCAGGCCGCGGCCCGGCTCCCGCGGCGCCGGCTCGGGCAGCCGCACCCGGACGCCGAAGGCCGCCGCCACCGAGCGGGTCCAGCGCCGGATCAGCCGCTCGCGTCCCGCCGGGCCGCACAGCGCGCCGACCGGCACCGAGAGCACGACGCCGGTGAGCAGCACCACCAGCGCGGCGGCGTACCGCAGCAGCCGCCGGACCCGGCCCACCACCTGACCGTCACCGGTCACGCACGCCTGCGGGGAGCAGGGGGCGACCGGCGACCACCACGCCGCGGCCATCTCAGACCGATCCGAGCGAGCCGATGGCGCCGAAGTGGCGCAGGTAGCGCTCGTCGGTGCGCTCCAGCGAGAGCAGGATGAACAGGTCGGCGACGCCGAAGTCCGGGTCGTAGGCGGGCTCGCCGCACACCCAGGCGCCCAGCCGCAGGTAGCCACGGAGCAGCGCGGGCAGCGTGGTACGGGCCGGGCGGACGATGCCCGCCGGGTCCCAGGGGCGGCGCGGGGAGACCAGGTACTCCTCGGGGGCCATGTTCTTGGCGGAGACCCGGTCCCACACGCCCGCGGCCAGCGCGCCGCCGTCGGTGAGCGGCACCGAGCAGCAGCCGGCGACCCAGTTGTGGCCGGTGGTCGCCATGTAGCGGGTGATGCCGCCCCACATCAGCGCGACGACGGCCCCGTCACGGTGGTCGGCGTGCACGCACGAGCGGCCCACCTCGACCATGTCGTGCTGGATCGGCGCGAGCCGGGTCAGGTCGAACTCGGACTCGGAGTAGGTGCGGCCCGCGCGTCGGGCGTTGGCGGGGGTGAGCAGCCGGTAGGTGCCGACGACCTCGCCGGTGCGGTCGTCCTTCACCAGCAGGTGGTCGCAGAAGGCGTCGAGGGCGTCGACGTCCAGGCCCGGCTCGGGCGTGTCCAGCACGGCCCCCATCTCCCCGGCGAACACCTGGTGCCGCAGACGCTGTGCGGCCCGCACCTCCGCCTCGTCCTGGGCGAGGCTCACCGAATAGCGGGGGCGGTCGGTCGGGGTGTCGACGACGGGAGCGAGTTCGTACGAAGCGGTCATGGCGCGATTCCCTGGTCAGGGGGACGGGGACACCCTTATCTGTCCCGTCGCGGCCTTGCCTTGGCGTGTCCTTGACGGAGCGCGCAGATGTGCGCTCGCTGAAGTGCCGGTGCCGTGGGTCCGCGGGCCGCCCGCTTCACCCGGAAAGCGCTCCCAAGCGGCCTTCGAGTAGCAGCAGGAGCTCGCCGAGGATGCCCGCCAGCTCCTCGCGGCGGCCCTCCGGGAGCCCGGACAGCAGCCCCGTCTCGTAGGCGAGCTGCTCGGGCAGGACGCGGTCGACGAGCGTGCGGCCCTCCTCGGTCAGCCGCAGGTGGGAGACCCGGCGGTCGCGACTGTCCGGGCGGCGGGCGACCAGGGCGCGCTCCTCCAACAGCTTGATCCGCTTGGTGACCGCGGCGCCCGAGGCGAAGGTCTCCCGGGCCAGCCGGCCCGGCGTCAGCTCGCCGCCGACGCGGCGCAGGGCGATGAGGATGTCGTACTCGGGGCGGGTGAGGCCTTCGCGACCCAGGGGCGTCTCGGTGACCTGCTGCAGCAGTGCGGCGCAGCGGTTCAGCCTGCCGATCACGGCGACCGGCCCGAAGTCCAGGTCCGGGTAGACGTCCTGCCACTGGCGCAGCACCGTCGCGACGGCGTCCTCCACGCGGGTTGTCCTTCCTCCGTACGCCGGCGGCTCCGGCGGCGTGCGCATGATCGTACGCGTCGTCACGGCACGGTGACGGACCGGCCGTCCCCGCGCCGACCTGCCAGCATCAGGTGGCCGCGGTCCTCCGCGGCGGCGATCCGGCGCTCGGGCAGGGCCCGGCTCCACCACTCGCCGGAGGCGGTGTCGGCGGCCTCGCGCAGCTCCAGGAGGGCGGCCACGAGCCGGGCCTCGCGGGCGACGGGCGCGGCGAGCTCGTGCTCCAGGCGCCGCAGCGCGGCGCCCACCCGGTGGCCCGCCCGGCGGTTCGGCACGGCGAAGCAGGCGAGCAGCCCGGCGGCGGCGCCGACGAGGGTGTCCAGCCAGCGGTCGGCCACCAGCCGGCCGGCCGGCTGCGCGCCCGCGAACTCGGTCATGATCATGGCCATGGGCGTCACGAAGGCGCTGGCGATCCAGTAGTTGCGCGCGATGGTCGCCTCGGCCGCGACATTGCAGGCCAGCGCGGTCACGATGAGGGTCACGGCCCCGGTGGCCGTGAACGGCACCAGGACGGTGAACAGCAGCACGCCCAGGAGGTTGCCGAGCACCCGCTGCAGCGCGCGGTGCCACGACAGGGTGGTGTTGGCCGCGAAGACGGCCGCGCCGGTCACCACGGCCCAGTACGGCCGGTCCACGCCCAGGGCCATCGATCCCCACCCCGCCAGGGCGCTGCCCAGGAGGACGCGCAGCCCGAGGGGGAGCAGGTGCCGCAGGCCGGGGCGGTGGGGCCGCCCCGCCCGGCCGGTCCGGGTGCCGACGGAAGGGGCGGGGGTGCGCGCGGCGGGGCCGGGGTCCGGCAGGGTACGGGTACGGCGCAGGGTGCGGGCCCACTCGGTGAGCCGGTCCGCGTCGGCCGGCTCGGCGGCCTCGGCGCGTGCCAGCAGCCGCTCCAGGCCCACCAGATGGACGGTGGTCCGGGCCGCCCGCAGGGTGTGCCAGGCCGTGTGCACCGCGAGGGTGGCCTCGTGCCGGCTGCCGGGGGTGCCCCCGTCGGTCAGCGCGCGGGCCCGGACCTCCAGGGCCCGCGCGACGGCGGTGCGCTCGGGGGCGTGCGGCCGCACGAGCACCGGGGCCATGCACACCAGCCAGGCGACGGCCCCGCCGAGCAGCACCAGCCCGGTGTGTGCGGGCACCTGCCCGAGGGCCTGCGGGACGAAGGCCGCGCTCGCCGCCACGAAGGTGAAGATCACGTTCCCGGGCGGCCCGATCCGTGTCGCGTCGCACACCACCTTGTGCACCGCCGCGAGCAGGGCGGCCACCGCCACCCGGACCGGCGTCGACTCGGTCAGCGCGGCGGTGGCCAGCGCCACCCCGGCCCCGGCGGCCATGCCCAGGACGACCAGGGCGAGCGTCCGGGCCCGGGCGGCGAAGGGCAGCCCGTGCGCGTACAGGGCGCACAGTCCGCCGCCGGCGGCGTACAGCACCAGGTCCAGCCGCCCCAGGGCCAGCAGCGTCACCTCGACCAGGCCCACGGCGACGACGACGCTGAGGGCCCGGCGGTGCCAGAGGTCCTGGACGGAGCGGAGCCGGAAGGCGCCGCGGACGGGGAGGGGGAAACCGGGCATACGAGAAAGCTTAGCAGATGTTTTACTCGTGAAGATATCCCGGACGGCCGGCTCGGACGGACCCGGACGGACCGGGGACGAACGCGGTGGCCGGCCCCGTTCCGGGACCGGCCACCGCGGACCCGCGCGGATCAGGCGGGGAACGCCAGCGACAGCGCGAACCGCCCCTCGGCGTCCGTCCACCAGTGCCGCAGGGCGAGACCGGCGGCGGCCAGCTCGGCCCGCACGCCCTCCTCGCGGAACTTGGCGGAGACCTCGGTGCGCATCTCCTCGCCGCGGGCGAAGTCCACGGACAGGTCGAGCGCGGGGACCTTCACGGTCACGTCCGCGCGCGCCCGCAGACGCATCTCGATCCACTCCTGCTCGCGGTCCCACACGGCGAGGTGGTCGAAGTCGTCGGGGTGGAAGTCCGCGCCGAGCTCGCGGTCGATGACCGACAGGACGTTCTTGTTGAAGGCGGCCGTGACCCCCTGCGCGTCGTCGTACGCCGCCACCAGCGTCGCCTCGTCCTTGACCAGGTCGGTGCCGAGCAGCAGCGCGTCGCCCTGGGAGAGCAGGGCCCGGACCGAGGAGAGGAAACGGGCCCGCTCCTGCGGCAGCAGGTTGCCGATCGTGCCGCCGAGGAAGGCGACCAGCCGCGGCCCGGGAGTCCCGGGGAGGGTCAGGCCGTGCTGGAAGTCGGCGACGAGCGCGTGCACGGTCAGCTCCCGGTGGTCGGCGAGCAAGGCGTCGCCGGCCCCCCTGAGCGCGGACTCGCTGACGTCGATCGGCACGTACGTCAGCGGTGCGCCCAGCGCGCCGATGAGCAGCCGGGTCTTCTCCGAGGAGCCGGAGCCCAGCTCGACGAGGGTGCGGGCGCCGGTCGCCTTGGCGATCTCCGGCGCCCTCGCGTGCAGGATCTCGCGTTCGGCGCGGGTCGGGTAGTACTCGGGCAGCCGGGTGATCTTCTCGAACAGCTCGCTGCCGCGGGCGTCGTAGAACCACTTGGGCGGGAGCTGCTTGGGGCTGCGGGTCAGCCCGTACGCCACGTCGGCGCGCAGCGCGGCCGCGGTGGCGTCGGCGGGCAGGGTGCGGGTGAGGGTGAACGGGCTCACAGGTGCGGCTCCTTGAGCGGGATCAGCAGGACCTCGGTGGGATCGCCGTACAGCAGGTGGCGGTCGGGGACCTCGGTCCAGCGCGGACTGTCGTCGTACGGCTCGGAGGCCACGACGAGGGAGCGGCCGGGCGTGTCCAGGTACCAGAGCGTGTCGCCCCAGGCGGTACCGGCGATCGCCCGGCCGTCGGTCAGCAGGAAGTTGAGCCGTGAGTCGGGGGTCAGTGCGGCCAGCCGGCCGACGGTGTCGGCGAGCGCCTCGTCCGCCGCGGCGCCGGCGCGCAGCCGGTGCAGGGTCAGCGCCCAGGCCAGGGCGGAGTCGCAGCGCGCCTCCAAGGTCAGCAGCTCCTCGGGGGGCAGCGTGCGGGCCGCCTCGGCGACCGAGTGCGGCCAGCCGCGCAGCGCGCCGTTGTGGCTGAACAGCCAGCGGCCCGCCGTGTACGGCGCGGCGGCGGACTCGTCGGCCACCGAGCCCTCCGTGATGTCGCGGACCGCGCCGAGCAGCGCTCCGGAGCGCGTCACCCGGCACACGTCGGCGAAGGACGGGTCGTCCCACACCGGCCCGGAGCGCCGGTAGCGCGCGGGCAGCGGATCCCCGTCCGCGTACCAGCCGAGCCCGAAGCCGTCGGCGTTGACCGTGCCGTACTTCTGCCGGCGTGGCGCCCACGACTGGCGGTACAGCGAGTGCGGCGGGTCGATGACGAGTTCGCGGAGCGCGACGGGCGGCCCGACGTACGCCAGGTGCCGGCACATCAGCCGCGCCCCCGTCTGTTCGGGGCGGCGCTCACACCTGCTCCGGGCGGGCGTCGCGGGCGGTGCGGAAACCGGAGAAGATCTGCCGCCGGATCGGGTAGTCCCAGTTGCGGAACGTGCCCCGGCAGGCCACCTGGTCCACGGCGAAGGAACCGCCGCGCAGCACCTTGTGGTCGGGGCCGAAGAAGACCTCCGAGTACTCCTTGTACGGGAACGGGGCGAAGCCCGGGTAGGGCAGGAAGTCGCTCGCCGTCCACTCCCACACGTCGCCGACCAGCTGCCGTACGCCCAGCGGCGAGGCGCCGGCCGGGTAGCTGCCCACCGGGGCCGGCCGCAGGTGCCGCTGCCCGAGGTTGGCGTGCTCCGGGCCGGGGTCGGCGTCGCCCCACGGGTAGCGGCGGGAGCGGCCGCTCCCCGGGTCGTGCCGGGCCGCCTTCTCCCACTCCGTCTCGGTGGGCAGCCGGCGTCCTGCCCAGCGGGCGTACGCGTCGGCCTCGTACCAGCACACGTGCAGCACGGGCTCCTCGCGCGGCACCGGCTCGGTCACCCCGAAGCGGCGGCGCAGCCACGTACCGCCCTCCCGGTGCCAGAACAACGGGGCGGACAGCCCGTGCTCGCGGACGTGCGCCCAGCCCGCCGGGGTCCACCAGCGCTCGTCCCCATAGCCGCCGTCCTCGATGAAGGCGAGGTACGCGCCGTTGCTCACCGGCACGGTGTCGATGAAGAACGGCGCCACCTCGCGCACGTGCGAGGGACGTTCGTTGTCCAGCGCCCACGGCTCGGCCGAGGTGCCCATGGTGAACGGACCGCCGGGGACCAGAACCTCGGCCGGCAGGAACGCCGCGTCCGCGGGTGCGGGCGGCGGCGGGGGCGCGGTCAGTGCCGCCGGGCCGCGGCGCAGCTGATGGGTGATCAGCATCGTCTCGTCGTGCTGCTGTTCGTGCTGGGCGATCATGCCGAAGGCGAAGGCCGCGTCGGTCAGCGGCGTGCCGTGCAGCGGTGCCCGCTCCAGGATGTCCAGCACGCGCCCGCGGACCTCGGCCGCGTACGCGTGCGCCTCCGCGGGCGGCAGCAGCGGCAGCGTGGGCCGTTCCGAGCGCGGGTGCTCGAAGGCGTCGTAGATCGGGTCGATGTCGGGGCGCAGGGCCTCACGGCCGCCGACGTTCCGCAGCAGCCACTGCTCCTCCTGGTTGCCGATGTGGGCCAGGTCCCAGACCAGGGGCGACATCAACGGGGAGTGCTGCGCGGCGAGTTCGTGGTCGTCGACGCAGGTGGTGAGCGCCCGGGTGCGGTCGCGCGCGGTGGTCAGGGCGTCCAGCGCCCGCCGGCGCAGGGTCTCGGGGTCGAGCGCGGGTGCGGTCACGTGCGGCTCTCCTTGCGTAGGAAGGCGTCGAGCATGTCGTCGGCGGGACAGCGGCCACGCTGGACGTAGCGCTCGGTGAAGTCGTCCACCGCCTGCTGCACGGCCTGGTCCGCGCCGAGCCGGGGCAGGGCCTCACGGGCGGCGGCGAAGCAGGTCATGGCGGTGGCGTGGAGTTCGGGGTCGGCCAGGCCGTGCCGGGCGGCGCGCCGCCACAGCGGGTTGCGCGGCGCCGGGTCCCGGCCCGCCGCGTCGGCGAGCGGCTTCACCGCCCGGTAGGCGACCTCGGAGGCGGCGGCGTCGTCGAAGAGCGCCACGGCCACGGCCAGCGGCACGATCCAGCCGTCCCGCCCCGACTGCGCGTCGATCATGCGCAGTTCGAGGTAGCCGCGTGGCCGCACCGGCGGGAACAGCGTCGACAGGTGGTAGTCCAGGTCGGCGGCGGTGGGAGGCCGGTACGACCCGTCACGGATCCAGTCGCGGAAGGTGAGCCCGTCGGGCACCGCCCAGGGTGCCTGGTCGCCGCGGATGCACAGCACCGGGGCGTCCAGGGCGTAGGCGGTCCAGGCCGTCCGCGGGTCGGCCCCGGTAGGCGGGGCGAGGGTGCGCCCCGGGTCCAGGGCGGCCCACACCGCCTGCCGCGTGGACCGCCAGCCGGTCGGACGGCCCGCGCTGAGCGGCGAGTTGGCGAACGCCGCGACCAGGACCGCGCCCAGCAGGTGCGCCAGCAGCCAGCGTCTGCCGAGTCCGAAGGGGCCCGGCTCCTCCGTACCCGAGTCCAGGCAGACCTGGACGGAGGCCGTGGAGCACATCATGGACCGGCCCGCGGGTCCTGAGCGGTCGAAGTACGTCTCCATCGCCGCGTACCGGGGCTCGTCCAGCAGCCTGCGGGGCCGGCGCCAGGGGTCGTGGCCGTGGCCCGCCAGGGCCAGGCCCTCCCGGCGGAGCCGGTGGCGTACGGAGTGGAGGTCGGCGGCCGCGGCGTTGACGCACGCGGTGAGTGAGGGGGCGGGCAGCGAGCTCAGCTCCAGCTGGCCGCCGGGCTCGGTCGTGAGCCGGGAGCGGAGGTACAGGTCGTGCAGTGCGGCGACGGCGGCGCCGAGCCGTGCGCGGCCCACCGGGCGGGCCGGGTCGTGCGGGTCGTGGAGGAACCATTCCAGTTCCACGCCTATGCGGCGCGGCGGGCCGGTCTTGAAACAGATGCCCTGGATGTGTTCCTCCGCTGCTGTCTCGGTGATCGGTTCGGATGTCTCCATCCGCTGGCTGGTGCCGGGCATGGCCGGGACCTCCCGTCGAAGGCGGCTTTCCGTGTCCCGCCCGGCCACGGCCGGGCGGTGTCCGTACCACCTAAGCCCTTCGGTGCGGGCCGCTCAAGAGCGCCCCGGACGAACGGCCGAGGGACGGCAGATGACACCCGAGTCGAGGGCGGCCCCTGCCGTCCGGTCCGAATCAAGCGTGGACCGCGACCTGGCGGCCCGCATCTCCAAAGCGCGTCTGTGCAGGTCAGAGCGTGGATGTCAGGACTTCCCCGACGATCTTCCGGTCCACCGCGGCGCGCACCAGCGCCGCGGCCAGGACGGCCTCCTCGCCCTCCGGGACCAGCTCCGCCAGCTCGCCGGCCGTGCCGGGGAGCTCCAGCCGCTGCGCACCCTGGAGCACCTTCCCGTCGAAGGCGGGGGCGAATTCCGGCCACACCGCCTGCACCTCCCGCAGGAAGAAGCCCGCCCCGACCGGGCCGATGCCGGGTACCTCCCGCAGCAGCCGGCACAGCCGCTCCGCGTCCCCGTCGGCCGCCGCGCGGGCCTTGCGCAGGTCGCCGCCGTACCGGTCCAGCAGCAACTGCGCCGCGTCGCCGAGCCGGGTCGCGGTCCGCTCGTCGTACCGGCGGTAGCCGCTCTCGTCCAGCACGTCCCGTCTCCGCTGCCAGGTCGCGCCGGCCGTCGCGGCGGGGTTGCGCAGCCCCGCCGCGAACAGGGCGCGGGCCGCTGCGATCGCCGTCCGCGTGCGGATGCGGGCACCGAGCAGCATCGCGAGGACGAGCAACTGGTAGAGCGGTTGCGGGGTGTCGCGCAACCGGATGCCCGCCTCCATGGCGTACGTCTCGCCGTGCGCCGCCAGCAGCGCCCGCACCGTCGCCCGGGCGTCCCGCACGTCCCGGGCGTTCTCCGTACTCCGGCCGGCGGTCACGTAGGGCCCGTTCCCGTGCGCAGTGCCCGGCGCGGCGGCCGGAGCTGGTCGTGGCGCATGGGGTGCGTGTTCCCGGACGGACCGGCATGAAACGGCTGCCCGAGGGTGCGGGTCCGGGCGGTGGGCTCAGCGGTCCAGGAGCCCGGCGCGGTCCTGGGTGCGGTAGCGCTCCAGCAGCGAGGCGAGGTCCGCGGCGGTGAAGCGGCGGTACGCCGCGCCGCAGGGTCCCTCGCCGGGCGGGGACCACCACACGGGGTCGGGACAGCGGAAGCCCTCACGGCGCAGGGCGGCGCGCCGCACCTTGTTGGTGGCGGTGACCGGCATGCGCGGCACGACCCGTACGAAGCGGGGGGCCGACTTCGTGCTGAGGTCCGCCTGCGCCGCCAGGAACGCGGCGAAGGCGCCGGGGTCGAAGGCGGCGCCCTCGCGGAGGGCCAGGGCCGCCATCACCTGGTCGCCCGAGACGGGGTCGGGGACGGCGTACACGGCGACGGCCGCGGCGGCGGGGAAGCGGGCCAGGACGTTCTCCACGACGGCGGCGGCGAGGTTCTCGCCGTCCACGCGCAGCCGGTCGTCGGCGCGGCCCGCGAAGTGGAACCAGCCCTCGGTGTCCCGGAAGAAGAGGTCGCCGGTCCAGTACCAGCCGTCGCGGGTGCGCGCGGCGACCGCCTCGGGGTTGCGCCAGTACCCCTCGAAGCGGGAGGACCCGCGGTTGACGAGCTCGCCGATCGCCTCGTCGCCGTTGAGCAGCCGCCCCGCCGCGTCGAGGACCGCGCGGGGCCGCTCGGCGCCGGTCGCCGGGTCCACCACGGCGAGGTCGGCTCCGGGAGCGGCGCGCCCGACCGCGCCGGGCGGCGTGCCGGGGGAGCGCTGGATGGCGGCTCCGCCTTCGGAGGAGCCGTACCCCTCGGTGAGGGGCACGCCGAAGCGCTCCGCGAACCGGGCCGCGTCGACCGCCCCGGCCTCGGTGCCGAAGCCCCGGCGCAGGCGGTGGTCGCGGTCGTCGGGGCGCTCGGGGGTGGCGAGCAGGTACTGCACGGCCCGCCCGACGTAGGTGAAGTACGTGGCCCCGTAGGCGCGTACGTCCGGCAGGAAGCGGGAGGCGGAGAAGGACCGGCGCAGCGCGACCGCGCCGCCGCCCGCGAGGGCGGGTGCCCAGCCGGCCATCACGGCGTTGCCGTGGAAGAGCGGCATGCACAGGTAGTGGACGTCGTCCGGTCCGAGGCCCAGGGAGCCGCTGAGGGAGGCTCCCGCGTCGGCGAGCCTGCCCTGGGAGACGACCACGGCCTTGGGGGCGCCGGTCGAGCCGGAGGTGAAGTAGAGCAGGAGCCGGGAACCGGGGCGTATCCGGCCGCCGCGCGGCGGACCGGCGTCCTCGTACCGGCGCAGCAGCGCCGCGTACGCCGGGTCGTCCACGACCAGGATCCGCTCCCGGGGGAGGGGGAGCGCGAGACCGCGCAGCAAGGGCAGGTGCGCGCGCTCGGTGACCAGCAGCGCGCACTCGGTGTGTGTGATGTCCCGGGCCAGTTCCGCACCGCGCCGGGTCGGGTTGACCCCCACCACGGCGGCCCCCGCACACGCCGCGGCGCCGAGCCACAGCGGGAACTCCGGGACGTTGCCCAGGAGCACCCCGACGTGCGGCTCGGCGCCGTGCGGCAGCAGGTCGGCCAGGAGCGCGGCGCGGGCGGCGGAAGCGGCCGCCACGTCATGGCGGCTGAGCCTGCGCTCCCCGTACAGCAGCCCGGGGCGCCGATCGCCCCACTGGCCCTCGACGAGCTCCGCCATGGTGCACCCCATACGGCCGTACCATAGCTGACGCCTCGTCAGATGTCAGGCCTTCGGGGCCTCCTGGTCCGCGCCCTGTTCGGCGATGGACTTGCGGACCTCGTCCATGTCCAGGTCACGTGCCTGCTTGATCAGGTCCTCGAACGCGGGTGCGGGCAGCGCGCCGGGCTGGGAGAAGATGGCCACCTTGTCGCGGATGATCATCAGCGTCGGGATGGACTGGATCTGGAACGCGGCGGCCAGCTCGGGCTGCGCCTCCGTGTCGACCTTGCCGAACACGAGGTCGGTGTTCTTCTCCGCGGCCGACTCGTAGACGGGGGCGAACATCCGGCACGGGCCGCACCAGGACGCCCAGAAGTCGATCAGGACGAAGTCGTTGTTGCCCACGACCTCGTCGAAGTTGTCCTTGGTGAGCTCAACAGTGCTCATGCTTCCCTTACCTGCTTCCGGGTGCCGTCGGTCGGGACCCACTGACCGTAACCGAGGGCAGCGCTGCGCTATTCCGAACGCCGCCCTCCCGGCGCGTCCCCCCGTCGCCCCACGGAACGGGATGCCGGGAGCCGGGCGGGGCCGGATGCTGGAGGGAGCGGGGACGTCCGTCGCCCCCGCCGGTCAGACGCGGGGGCGACCCACGGGAGCGGCCGATGGTGACGACGATGCACGCCGTACGGGCGCATCGGCGCGGCGGGCCCGAACAGCTCCGCTACGAGACCGTGCCCCGGCCCGAGCCGGACGCGGGTGAGGCGCTGGTGGCGGTGCGGGCGGCCTCCGTGACGGCCGGGGAGCTCGGCTGGGACGCGACCTGGACCGACAGCTTCGACGGCTCGGGCCGCGACCGCACCCCCACGATCCCCTCGCACGAGGTCTCCGGCGTGGTCGCCGGGGTGGGCCCCGGGGTGATCACCCCGAGGGTCGGGGACGCCGTCTACGCACTGATCCCCTTCGTCCACGACGGTGCCGCGGCCGAGTTCGTCACCCTCCCCGCGGGCATCCTGGCCGCCAAGCCCCGGCGTCTCGACCACGACACGGCCGCCTCGGTCCCGCTCGCCGCGCTCACCGTCTGGCAGGCGCTCGCCCGGCACGCAGGGGTCACCCCGGGCCGGCACGTGCTGGTCCACGGCGCGGCGGGAGGCGTCGGCTCCTTCGCCGTCCAGATCGCCGCCGCGCTCGGCGCGCGGGTCACGGCGACCGCCGCCGCGCGCGACGCGGGATTCGTCGCCGGACTGGGCGCGGAGCGGGTCGTCGACTACGCCGGCAGCCGCTTCGAGGACGAGGTGGCGGACGTGGACGTCGTCTTCGACGCCGTCGGCGGCGCCACGCAGGACCGCTCCTGGTCGGTGCTGCGCCCCGGCGGGCTGCTGGTGAGCATCGTGTCCCCGCCGGACGAGGAGAGCGCCCGCGCGCACGGCGCCCGTGGCGTCTTCTTCGTCGTCGAGCCGGACCGGACGGGCCTGGAGGCGGTCTCCCGGCTCATCGACGGCGGCAAGCTCACCCCGCGGGTCGACCGCGTGGTGCCGCTCGCCGAGACCCGCGCCGCCTACGAGGCGCTGGAGCACGAGCACCGGCGCGGCAAGGTCGTCATCCACGTCGCCGACGGGGCCTGACCGCACAAGGCGGGCGAGGGCCTACGGGACGACCGTCACCGGCCAGCGGCCCGCCTTGACCAGCCGCACCGCCACCGAGCCCACGATCCGGTGCCCGGCCTTCTCGGAGGCGCCGACCACGACCGCGTCGGCCTTGAGCTCGTCGGAGGCCTGGGACAGCCCGCTGAACGGGTCGCCCGTGAAGGTGTGGAACTCCCAGCGCAGACTGGACACCGACTGGAAACGGGAAGCGGCCTTCTCTATCTCCGCCTTGAGCTCGTCGGCGATCTCGGCGGTCGCCTCCGCGACCGGCGCGCCGAAGGCGGCCCCCGCCGCCAGGACCGGCTGCACGTACACGATCGCCAGCAGCGCCCTCTGGCGCCGCGCCAGCCCCGCCGCGTACGCCGCGGCGCGCCACGACGACTCCGATCCGTCCAGTCCCGCCACGATCACCTTGGGACCGTCCGTGCCCCGCTCGAAAGCCGCCTTGTCGCTCACGTTCCGAGCCTACTTGCGGGACTGCCGCGCGCGCCGTACCGGACGCGGGGAATCCGCGCCCGCGGCGAGATGGCCGTCCACCAGCCGCTGCAGCGCGGAGGCGAAGACCGCCCGTTCGTCCTGGGGAAGGGCCGCCAGCAGGTCGCCGTGGACGCGGGCGGTGATCTCCCTGCCGAGGTCGACGAGCTCCCGGCCCGCCGCGGTGACGGTGATGATGCGGGCCCGGCGGTCCGTGGGGGAGGGGTGCCGCTCGGCGAGGCCGGCCCGCTCCAGCTCGTCCATGGTGACCACCATCGTGGTCTTGTCCTGCTGGGAGACCTCGGCCAGTTGAGCCTGCGTCAGCTCCCCGGGCAGCGCGTGCAGCAGCACGCAGTACCCGCGGGGGGTGAGCCCGACCTCGGCCAGCGCCGCCGCCAGCCGGTTCGTCATGGCGTGGCTGGCGTACTGCAGCAGCCCGGTGAAGTCGGGCGCGGAAAACGTGGGACCCATGGTCCGAGCCTAGCAAAAAGGTCCGTTACCGAATCATCGGTGACACGAACGATCGGGCGGGTAAATCGGTCGGCCGCGGGGGCCCGCTTGCCTACCATGGGACGGCATGAACCTCCCGTCCCGTCACCACGACGTCCCCGGCAAGCCCTCCCTCGACGGGCTCGAAGCGAAATGGTCGCGGCGCTGGGACGAGTCGGGCGTACACCGCTTCGACCGGTCGCGGCCGCGCGAGGAGATCTTCTCCATCGACACCCCGCCGCCCACGGCCAGCGGATCGCTCCACATCGGCCACGTCTTCTCGTACACCCACACCGACACCGTCGCCCGCTACCGGCGCATGCGCGGGCAGACCGTCTTCTACCCCATGGGCTGGGACGACAACGGCCTGCCCACCGAGCGCCGGGTCCAGAACCACCACGGGGTCCGCTGCGACCCCTCGCTCCCGTACGACCCCGGCTTCACCCCGCCCGAGCGCCCCGGCAGTCACCAGCAGTCCGTCTCGCGGCGGAACTTCATCGAACTGTGCGAGGCCCTCACCGCCGAGGACGAGAAGGCCTTCGAGCAACTCTGGCGCCGCCTGGGCCTGTCGGTTGACTGGACGCTCACGTACCAGACCGTCGGCGCCCGTTCGCGCGCCGCCTCCCAGCGCGCCTTCCTGCGCAACCTGGCGCGCGGCGAGGCCTACACGGCCGAGGCACCCACCCTGTGGGACACCACCTTCCGCACCGCCGTCGCCCAGGCGGAGCTGGAGGACCGCGAACGGCCCGGCGCCTACCACCGGCTGGCCTTCCACCGCCCCGGCGGCGGCCGGGTCGTCGTCGCCACCACCCGGCCGGAACTCCTCCCCGCCTGCGTCGCCCTGGTCGCGCACCCCGACGACGAGCGTTACCGGGAGCTGATCGGCACGAGCGTCACGACCCCGGTCTTCGGCGTCGAGGTCCCCGTCCACGCCCACCGGCTCGCCGACCCGGACAAGGGCACCGGCATCGCCATGATCTGCACCTTCGGCGACACCACCGACGTCACCTGGTGGCGCGAACTGCGGCTGCCCACCCGCCCGGTCCTCGGCCGCGACGGACGCTTCCTGCCCGCGCCGCCGGCCGCCCTGCGGACGGCGCAGGCCCGTGAGGCGTACGGAGAGCTGGCCGGCGCCACCGCGCACACCGGCCGCGAGCGGCTGGTGGGGATGCTGCGCGAGCGCGGCGACCTGGAGGGCGAGCCCGAACCGGTCGTCCACGCCGTCAAGTTCTACGAGAAGGGCGACCGGCCGCTGGAGATCGTCACCACCCGCCAGTGGTACCTGCGCAACGGCGGCCGCGACGAGGCCCTGCGCGACCGGCTGCTGGAGCGGGGCCGCGAACTGCGCTGGCACCCGGAGCACATGCGCGTCCGCTACGAGAGCTGGGTCGAAGGGCTCAACGGCGACTGGCTGATCAGCCGCCAGCGGTACTTCGGCGTCCCCGTCCCCGTCTGGTACCCGCTCGACGAGGCCGGCGAGCCCGTCCACGGCAGGCCGCTGGTCCCCGACGAGTCGGCGCTGCCCGTCGACCCCGGCACCGACGTCCCCGACGGCTACCGCGAGGAGCAGCGCGGCGCGCCCGGCGGGTTCACCGGCGACCCGGACGTCATGGACACCTGGGCGACGTCGTCGCTCACCCCGCAGATCGCCGCCGGATGGGGCACCGACGACGAACTGTTCGCCAAGGTCTTCCCGATGGACCTGCGGCCGCAGGCCCACGAGATCATCCGCACCTGGCTGTTCGGCAGCATCGTCCGCGCCCACGCCGAGCAGGGCGTGCTGCCGTGGCGGCACGCCGCGATCTCCGGCTGGATCCTCGACCCGGACCGCAAGAAGATGTCCAAGTCCCGGGGCAAGGCGGTCACCCCGGGCGACCTGCTGGAGCAGCACGGCTCCGACGCCGTCCGCTACTGGGCGGCCGCCGCCCGGCCGGGCACGGACACCGCCTTCGACACCGGGCAGATGAAGATCGGCCGCCGCCTGGCCACCAAGGTCCTCAACGTCGGCCGCTTCGTTGTCACCTCCGGCGCGGTCACCTCCGGCGCGGTCACCTCCGGCGCGGTCACCTCCGGCGCGGTCGTGGACGGCGCCGCACCGGCGGTCGCCGCGCCGCTGGACCGCGCCCTCCTCGCGGCCCTCGCGTCGACCGTCCGCGCCGCCACCGACGCCCTGGAGGACTTCGACCACGCCCGCGCCCTGGAACGCGTGGAGTCCTTCTTCTGGGACTTCTGCGACGACTACGTCGAACTGGTCAAGGGCCGCGCGTACGACGGCGACACCTCCGCCCTCGCGACGCTGTCCACCGCCCTGTCGGTCCTGCTGCGGCTGTTCGCGCCCTTCCTGCCGTTCGTCACCGAGGAGGTCTGGTCGTGGTGGCGCGAGGGCTCGGTCCACCGCGCCGAATGGCCCGACGCGGACGCCCTGCGGGCGCTCGCCGGCGACGGCGACCCGCGCGTCCTGGCCACCGCCCGCGACGCGATCACCGCGGTCCGCAAGGCCAAGTCCGAGGCGCGGCTGTCGATGCGGGCGGAGGTCGCCCGGCTCGTCGTCACCGGCCCGGCCCCGCAGCTGTCGCTCCTCGCCCTGACCGAGGACGACGTCCGCGCCGCGGCCCGCGCGGCGGCGGTGGAACGCGTCCCGGCGGCCGGCGACGCCCTGGCGTACGAGGTGCGCCTCCCGGACTCGCCCTGAACGCCTGCGACGTGGCGGGCCCGCCCGCCCCGCCCGCGCGCCGAGCCGGTGGATTGCGTCCGTCATGGGGCCGGTGAGCGGTGCGGCGGGTGGATCGGTGAGCGACGGAACGGGCCGGTGGGGACTGGCGGCCGGGGCGGGGCTGTTCACGGCGCTGGCGGTGGCCGGATGCCCGGGGGAGGGCGCCACGTCCTCCGCACCGCCCGAGCCGTCGGCCCCGGCCTCGGCATCCGCCTCCCCTGCGCGCTCAGCGCCCCGGCCCGGGCGGACGGCCGCGCCGCCGCGCCCCACCCAGGGCGGGACGGCCGGCCGGGGGCACGGGTCCGGAACGACGATCGAGCAGAACCCCGAGGGCTCCGGATCGCCGGTGCCGCGCACGCCGCCGACGCCGGACTGGACGCCGGCCACCGGTTTGCCCACCGACGCCGTCGAGGTGCCGATGCCCACGCAACTCGGCTGACGGACCCCCGCGGCGGGCCTCAGGGCAGCGGCTGCGGAGGGCGCGGGCCCACGTAGTGCCCGCTCGGGCGCATGCGCAGTGGGGGTTCCTCGTACTCCTCCAGGGCATGGGCGATCCAGCCCGCCGTCCGGGCGACCGCGAAGACCGTCTCGCCGGCTTCGGGGACCATACCGGCGGAGACGGAGAGCACTGCCAGGGCGAGGTCGACGTTGGGGTGGACGGGGGTGTGACGGGCCGTCGTGGCGGCCACCTCGCGGGCGGCGGTCAGCGCGCGCTCCGCGTACGGGACGTCCTCGAGCAGCCGCAGGAGCATGACCGCGCGCGGGTCCTCGGCCCGGTAGAGGCGGTGGCCGAGCCCCGGCACACGGCGGCCCGCGCGCAGGTGGTCGGCGACGACGGCCGCCGCGCTGCCGCGGTCGAGGACCTCGGCGAGCATGCGGTGGGCGAGGCCGCTCGCGGCCCCGTGCAGCGGGCCGTCGAGGGCCCCGAGGCCGGCCGAGACCACGGCGTACGGATGCGCGCGGGCGGAGGCGGCCACGCGCACGGCGAGTGTCGAGGCGGCCAGGTCGTGGTCGATGAGCAGGACGAGCGCCGCGTCCAGCGCACGCAGTGACGCGTCGTCGGCCGGGTGATCGGACAGCCGGGACCACAGCCGCCAGGCCAGCCGGCCCTCTCCCTGGTGCGGGGTCCCGGCCGAGGGCAGAGCCCGGACCAGCGTGGGGATGAGGCCGCGGGCGGCGCCGAGCACGGCTTCGGGGGAGAGGTCGAACCGGAGCGGGTCCGCCACGGCCGCCGCGACGGTGGTCGCCCGCAGGCGGTCCATCGGGCCGCTGTGCCCGGGCAGCACCCCGACCGCCCGCCGGGCGGCCTGCAGCGCCTGCGGCGGCGCGGTGAAACGCACCCCGGAACGCAGGACGCCGGTCCACAGCCATTCCGCCACCTCCTCGTAGCCGTACCGCTCGGCCAGGGCCGTCGCGTCGACCCCGCGGAAGTAGTAGCGGTCCCCGTCGATGAGGGTGATCGCGGTGCGCACGGGGCCCATGCCGTCGTCCTCGGGGGGCGGCTGCGCCGCGCGCCGGTTGCGACGCACGAGGGCGTCGACCTCCTCGGGGTCGAAGGTGCTGCCGCGCCCGCCGGGGGCGCGCCGGCTGCTCAGCAGGCCGCGGCTGACGTAGGCGTACACCGTCTCCGGCTTGACCCCGAGCCGCCCGGCCGCCTCGCGAGTGCTCAGCCGTTCCTCCGTCGTCATGACTCCATCTCACCACACATTGATTCAATCAATATTGACGGAGATTGAATCAATGATGGATGGTCGAGTCAATGCCGAGCCGTCGAAGCAGCACCGGAGGACCACCGTGACCGTCATGCCCGTCACCCCCGACGTACCCCGCGGCCTGAAGGGAGTCGTCGTCACCGAGACCGCGCTCGGCGACGTCCGCGGCACCGAGGGCTTCTACCACTACCGCCAGTACTCGGCCGTCGACCTGGCGCAGAGCCGCACCTTCGAGGACGTCTGGCACCTGATGCTGCTCGGCACGCTGCCCGACGCCGCCGGGCGCGCCGCCTTCGCCCGGCGCGTCGCCCCGCTGCGCCGACTGCCCGCCGCCGTCCGCGACGCGCTGCCGGCCGTCGCCCGTTCCGGAGCGCTGAGCGGCCCGCTCGCCGGGCTGCGCTCGGCGCTGTCCCTGCTGGGGGCGGCCGAGGGGTTCCGCCCGCTGTACGACATCGACCCGGAGCGTCGGCTGTCCGACGCGCTCACCGCGACCGCCGTCGTGCCCACGCTGCTGACCGCCCTGTACCGGCTCGGTCAGGGCCTGGAGCCGGTGGAACCGCGCGACGACCTGCCGTTCGCGGCCAACTACCTGTACATGCTCACCGGCGAGGAGCCCGACCCGGCCCGCGCCCGGGCCGCCGAGCGGTACCTGATCTCCACCGTGGACCACGGCTTCAACGCGTCCACCTTCACCGCCCGCGTCATCGCCTCGACCGGCGCCGACCTCGCCGCCTGCCTCACCGGCGCCGTCGGCGCGCTGTCCGGCCCGCTGCACGGCGGCGCCCCGAGCCGGGCCCTGGACACCCTGGACGCCATCGGCACCCCGGACCGCATCGACCCGTGGATCCGTGAACGCGTCCTGGCGGGCGACCGCATCATGGGGTTCGGCCACCCCGTCTACCGCACCGAGGACCCCCGTTCCCGGATGCTCAAGGAGATCGCCCGGTCCTTCGGCGGCCCGCTCGTCGACCTCGCCGTCCAGGTCGAGGCGCGGGTCGAGGCGATCCTCGCCGAGCTCAAGCCCGGCCGTGAACTCCACACCAACGTCGAGTTCTACGCCGGCGTCGTCATGGAGCTGTGCGGCCTGCCGCGCGAGATGTTCACCCCCACCTTCGCCTGCGCCCGTGTCGTGGGCTGGTGCGCCAACGTCCTGGAGCAGGCCGAGGACAGCAAGATCATCCGTCCGGCCGCCCGCTACGTCGGCCCGGTGCCGCCCCAGCCGGTGCCGGCGGCGTGAGGGGTCCGGGGGCCGGTCAGGGCGCCGAGGGGCGTTCCAGCAGGAGGTAGTCGCCGTCCTCGCCCGTGCGGTGGTAGCCCGCGCCCTCGTAGAGGTGGAGGGCCGGGTTGACGCGGTGGACGCCGAGCGTCAGCGTCCCGTGGCCGGCCGCGCGGGCCTGCGCGGCGAACGCGTCGAGGAGGAGGCGGCCGAAGCCGCGGCGCCGCAGGGCGGGCACCACGTGCAGGCCGACCAGCAGGGCCTTGCCGTCGCCCGCCGGCATCCACATCATCGAGCCGCCCGGCCCGCCGCCGGCCTCCAGCACGAGGGTGCGGTCCAGGCACTCCACCCACAGGCCGAGGTTGAGGTCGATCGCCTCGGTCCAGGCCGCCTCGGCGGCGGGTTCCACGGCACGCATGTAGTCGCGTTCCCACCGCAGGAGGTGCGGCAGGTCGGCGGGCCGCGCGGGGCGGGTGTCGGCCGTCGGGCCGGGGCTGATGGGCACGGTGGTCACCGTAACGCCCCTGCCGCGCCCGCCGGGGGCCGGGCCGCCGCTACTCCCGGGCGGCCGGCTTGCGGTCGACCGGCGTGACCGGGGTGACGGTCTCCTCCATGGTGCGGCGGGGGCCGGACCAGGGGGCGGGGACCGCGTCGAAGAGGTAGGCGAAACGGTAGGCCAGTTCCTCGTAGTTGACCCGCCAGCCGCGGAAGTGCGGCCACGCCTCCTCGGGGGTGCGCTCCAGCGGGTAGCCGTTGGCCGCGGCGTGGGCGACCGCCGCGGCGAACTCCTCGTACGGCAGCCTGATGGTCGCGTTGGGCGAGGGGTCGGCGTCGTACGGGATCCGCCAGATCGCGGCGATGTCGCGCAGGCAGACGAAGCCGGCCCGCAGGGCGAGCCGGGCCTCGGCCTGCGGGCGCCCGGGGTTGAGGGCGAGTTGCATGGCGGCGGCGTCCATGACGGCGAGCAGCGCGATCAGCCAGCTGCGGTCGGGCTGCGGCGAGCGGAACCGGCTGAGCACCGTGTAACTGGTGTGGCTCTCGCTCACTTCCGCCGCCCACCGCTCCCAGTTGCGGAACAGCTCGGTGAGGCTGTCGGTGAGCCCGATCTGGGCGTAGCGGGCGAGGATCTCCGGCCCCCACGGCGGGTTGCCTGCCCGGGCCTGCAGCAGGGTCACCTCCGCCTCGCGGCGCGAGTAGGCGGCGTACAGGGTCGGCAGGTAGCCGATCTGGAGGCCGATGGTGATCGGGCCGGTCGCGGCGGCGATGAAGTCGATCACCGTGAGGTCGACGTGGTGGCTGCTGGCGAAGCCCAGCGTGAACAGCGACGACCCCGCCTCCCGCAGCGCGTTGATCGGGGCGAGGTCGCTGACCGCCGCCTGCAGCATGGCGTACCCCGCCCAGAAGGCGACCAGCCAGCCGATCAGGTTGGCGAGGATGGACACCGCGGCCACCGGGACGAGGACACGGTCCTTGGCCTCGGGCGTCCGGCAGCGGTCCGCGACGAACTGGAAGGGCAGGTGGACCGCCGCGTGCACCAGGCGCGTGAAGCTGGACCGGGTCGGCCGCGGGATCACCAGCGTGCGCAGCACCGAAGAGAAGGTCCCGGCGACGACCAGCGCCCCGACGAGACCGATCAGGACGCGCACTGGACTTCCCTCCCCGGACGGTTCACAGCACCCGCCGGCGGACCAGCGCGGCCAGCACCAGCACACCGGGGAGCAGGGGCAACCATACGGTGACGATGCGGTACGCCAGCACCGCGGAGGTCGCCGCCACGCCGGTGGCCCCCGCGGTGACCAGCGCCAGCACCAGGGCCACGTCCAGCGAGCCGATTCCGCCCGGGGTCGGCAGCAGGGCCGCCGCCGCGCTGCCCGCCAGGTACGCCACCGCGACGTGCGCGGCCGGCACCGGCGCGTGCAGCGACCGTACGACCGCGACCAGCACCGCGGCGTGCATCACCGGGAAGGCCAGGGAACCCGCCCACAGCGCCGCCACCCGCGCGGAACGGCCGTGCACCGCGCGGACGTCGGTGGCGACCGTGCCGAGGAACGAGCGGACGGTGCGGCGGACGTGGCGCACCGACAGCAGGACCACCAGGACCAGGCAGAGCGCCGCGCCGGCCATGAGGGCGACGGTCGGACCGGGCCGCCCGGGCACGACCTTGCGCAGGTCGAGGGCGTGCGGGAAGGCCGCGAGCAGGACCACCAGCAGCCCGATCCGCACCACGCAGGCCGCCAGCGCCCGCACGGTCAGCGCGGCCGCGGAACGACTGGGGGAGAGGCCGCAGCGCAGCAGGAAGCGCAGGTTGACGGCGTTGCCGCCGACCCCCGCCGGGAGGATGTGGTTGGCCGCGGACGCGGCGAACTGGGTGGCCAGCAGGCGTCCCGTGGGCAGTTGCTCCAGCACGGCGCCCTGCTGGGCGGCCGCCGAGCACACCCAGGCGAGCAGCGTCGCGGCCCCGGCCGCCAGCAGCCACTCGGCGTCGGCGGAACCCAGCCGGTCGGTACCGGCGTCCACCATCGGCCACTGCCGCAGGACGATCAGGGCCACCAGCAACAGCGGTGCCACACCGACGATCTGACGTACTGGGAGGCGCCGCCACATGCCGTTCGTGCCCTTCCGGTCGCCGCGGTCGCCCGCTGCCGTGAGGTGCTCCCCGGCGCAGCCCCGGCCGTACCTACGCACGACCATACGGTGCGGTGACCCGTACCGCTCATCCGGCGGCGCGTCCGGCCGCCCCGTGGTACGGGGCGGGGCCGGACGGCGCCCCGGCGCGCGGGACGGCCTACAGCTCCAGGAGGCTGCCTTGGTCGTCCACGCGGTCGGCCGACTCGTCGTCGAACCAGATCGCATCGGTGGCGAGGTAGCGGAAGCGGTGCACGCCCGCCGGGAGGATCACCGACACCGTGCGGGTGCCGTCGCGGCGGGGGACGAGGGTGTGCCGGCCGGGCTCCCAGCCGTTGAAGTCGCCGACCACGCTGACGGTGCCGGGCGGGTGGTCGACGGGGAGGGCGAAGGTGATCCGCGTCTTGCGGCCGAACAGCTTGCTGCGCCTGAGCATGGGCTCTCCCTGCGGGGCGGACGAGGGACGGAGGACACGTGCGGTGCTCGGGTGCCCCACATTCTTCCGGTGCTCCGGGGAAAGTCACATACCGACTGGTCGGTGTTACGGGCTATCGTGACCCCGGACGACGTTGGTACGTACGCGGAGGGAGTCGCGGTGCGCGCGATCCAGATCACCGAATTCGGCGGGCCGGAGGTGCTGCGGCAGGTCGAGCTGCCCGATCCCGTGCCGGGGCCGGGGCAACTGCTGGTCGAGGTCTCCTCGGCGGGGGTCAACTACGCCGACACGCACTTGGTGGAGAACTCCTACCTCTCCAAGGCCACCCTGCCCCTCGTGCCCGGCGCCGAGGTGGTCGGCCGCACCGCCGGCGGCCGCCGCGTGGTCGCCCTGACCGACAACGGCGGCTACGCCGAGAAGGCCGTCGTCGAGGAGTACCTCGCCCACGACGTGCCCGAGGGCGTCACCGACGGCCAGGCCCTCGCCCTGGTCGTCCAGGGCCTCACCGCCTGGCACCTGCTGCGCACCTCGGCCCGCATGGCCGCGGGCGAGTCGGTGGTCGTGCACGCCGCCGCGGGCGGCACCGGCTCGCTCGCCGTGCAGCTCGCCAAGGAGTTCGGTGCGGGACGGGTCATCGCCACCGCCTCCTCCAAGGACAAGCGCGACCTCGCGCTGGAGCTCGGCGCGGACGTCGCGATCGAGGCGGACGCCACGGACGCCGCGGGGCTGAAGGAGCGGCTCGTCGAGGCCAACGGCGGCAAGAAGGTCGACATCGTGCTGGAGATGACCGGCGGCCCGGTCTTCGACGCCTCGCTGGCCGCACTCGCCCCCTTCGGCCGCCTGGTGACGTACGGACTCGCCTCCCGCGTCCCCCCGACCCCGGTGCAGGCCGCGCAGCTCATGGGCCGCTCCCGGGCCGTCGTCGGCTTCTGGCTGATGCACTGCCTGGGGCGCCCCGGCATGTACCGCGAGCCGATGGCCGACCTGCTGGCCATGACGGCCGACGGACGGCTGAAGCCGCAGGAGGGCGGCAGGTACCCGCTCTCCGAGGTCACCCGCGCCCACGAGGACCTGCGGGCCCGCCGTACTTACGGCAAGCTCACGCTCGACCCGGCAGGCTGATCACTCCGGGCCGGCCGCGCCTGCGCCCCCGCCGTTCACGTGCCGGCGGAGGCACAATCGACAGCGGAGCACGAAGCCGCGGCCGGCGGCCCGGAGGAACGGGAGGGGCCATGGACAGGACCCGCTTCGCCCCCGACCGGGGGCTGACCACCCGCATGGTGGTCACCATGTTCATGATCGGGCTGCTGTACGTCGTGTTCGTGGGCGTCCTGCTGGCCCTGCTGCGCGGTGCCTGGCCACTGATCCTGATCGTCGCGGGCGGGCTGTTCATCGCCCAGTTCTGGTTCAGCGACCGGATCGCCGCCTTCAGCATGGGCGCCCGCGAGGTCACGCCCGAGCAGGCCCCCGAACTGCACGGCGTCGTCGACCGGATCTGCGCCCTGGCCGACATGCCCAAACCCCGCGTCGCGATCGCCGACAGCGACGTCCCCAACGCGTTCGCCACCGGACGCAACGAGAAGGCGGCCCTGGTGTGCGCCACCACCGGCCTGCTGCGCCGGCTGGAGCCCGAGGAGCTGGAGGGCGTCATCGCCCACGAACTCTCCCACGTCGCCCACCGGGACGTGGCGGTCATGACGATCGCCTCCTTCCTGGGCGTGCTCGCCGGGGTGGTCACCCGCATCGGACTGTGGGGCGGCCTCGGCCGCAACAGCCGCGACCCGGGCACCGCGATCGTGGTCATCCTGATCCCGCTGGTCAGCGCGCTCGTGTACTGCGTCAGCTTCCTGCTGACCCGGATGCTGTCCCGCTACCGCGAGCTGTCCGCCGACCGCTCCGCCGCGCTGCTCACCGGGCGGCCCTCCGTCCTGGCCTCGGCGCTGACCAAGGTCTCCGGGCAGATGGCCCGCATCCCCACCGAGGACCTGCGCAAGGCCGAGCCCTTCAACGCCTTCTACTTCGTCCCCGCCCTCGCCGGCGGCCAGAGCCTGGCCCAGCTGCTGTCCACGCATCCCACGCTGGAGCAGCGGCTGGCGCAGCTCGGCCGGATCTCCGTCGAGCTGGGACGGCGCTGATGGGGTTCCTGGACGCGCTGCTCGGCCGCAGCAAGCCCGTCAGACCCGACCTGGACCAGCTGTTCGGGCTCCCCTCGGCGGCCGTGACCCTGGAGGCCGCAGCCGGCTTCCGGCCCACCGGCGTGGGCTCGGTGTGCTTCGCCGCCGTGGAGGGCGGCGCGTTCGCCGAGGTCCAGCAGGACGTGCGGGCGCTCCTCGACATGGACACCGGCCAGGGCGCCGTGCCGGTGGAGTCCGTCCGCGACGCGTACGGGTACACATGGCTGGTCGTCCGGCGTCCGGCCGAGGACCTGCCGGCCCTGGTCGGCGACCTCCACGCGGTCAACTCGGCCCTGGAGGGGCACGGCTTCGGCCCCCAGCTGCTCTGCTCCCTGGCCACCTTCCGCGATGACGCCGGGCGGTCGCTGGCGCTGGTCTACCTCTACAAACGAGGCTCGTTCTACCCGTTCGTCCCGCTTCCGGGGGAGAAGCGCGACAACCCCCTGGAGCTCCAGGTCAAGGCCCTGCTCGGGAACGACCTCCGCCTCGAGGAGGACCTGGGCCGCTGGTTCCCCCTCTGGGGCGCGCCGGGCCTGGGGGGCTGAAGGGCAGGCGGTCCGGCGGTCCTCACCCCCAGGGCTGCACGTCCACCACGGCCTCGACCGGCGGGGGCCCCTGCACATGCGGGAACTCCTCGATGCCGAGTCGGGCCGGGTCCAGGGTCCGGCCGCGGCGCTGTGGGCCGCCGGTGGTGAAGACGCCGATGCCGTTGGCGACGAGGCGTTCCGTGCCGCCCGCCGGGTGGTTGCGGACTTTGACGCGGGACGCGCCGGGGGCGCGGGTGACGAGGGTGGAGGAGCCGCCGCCGTCGAGGTTGACGGCGGCCTGGGCGCCGATGCCGGACATCAGGGAGGCGAGTTCGCGGACCGTGAGGCCGGCGCCCGACTCGGCCTTCCCGTCCAGCGCCAGGAGGTACATCACGTGCCCGTCGTCGCCGAAGCCCGCCGCGGTGCGGGTCGCCGTGACGCCGTTCTCCAGGCCGTCCACGGGGTAGCCGTCGCGCAGGATCGGGTAGCCCCCGACGGCGAAGCTGTACCCGCCGCCGTACGCGGAGGCCACCAGTCGCTGCTGCACGTCGACCGCGTCGCCGGGCTCCAGCAGGCGCAGCGCCTCCGCCCCCGCCTCGCGGCCGACGAGGACCACCGCGCCGGGCGGGATCTCGCCCTCTCCCGGGCCCTCGCCGACGCCCACCACCTCGCCCTGGCTGACCATGACCTCGTAGGTGTCGTTGCTGCAGGGCGCCGCGCGCCTGGTGTCGTCGCCGCAGCCGGCGCGGAGCCGGGAGGCGCTGCCCCAGTCCGAGGTGTACAGGCCGACGCCGCCGACCGGGAGCGCGTACTGGTTCAGGCCGGCGAGCGGCACCGTGCCCTCCTCGAAGCTGACCGAGCCGGACAGCCGGAGCCGGTCGAGCCGGGCGATCCGGTCCGTGCCGACCGCGAGGACGTCCTCGGTGGTCGCGCCGGGCGGCAGCTTGGGGCCGAAGCGCTGGGCCGGCGGCACCGCCGACTTCAGGGCCCGTCCCGCAGCGACCGCCGGGCCGACCGCGGCACCGGTCGCGGGCACCCCGGCGTGCTGGGCCTCGCTCATGTTGAAGAAGTCGGCGTTGATGCCGCCCACCGCGCCCGCGGCGTCGGCGAGCCCCGAGACCGTGCCGCGTCCGGCGACGACACCGGGGTGCAGCAGGTCCACCGTGACGCCCGGCGTGCGCAGGTCCACCGTCAGCAGGTGTCCGCGGGCCGTGCCGTGGGCTCCCCGGTAGGTGAACGTCCGGTAGTCCACGCCCGAGGCGAGCCGGGTGGTCGCGCCGTAGCGCAGCCCGTCCCCGGCGACCGCGGCGGCGGCCCCGCCGGCGCCGCCGAGCACGGCGCTCCACGCCAGCGTCGCGGAGATCGCCAGGCGCACCCGGCGGGGTCGTCGAGTCACGTCGCTCCAGCCCGAAAACCGATTATCTGACGAATGGTCAATGGTTGCCCGGACCGGCTGGGTTGTCGCACCACCACGCCGCGCGTGAGGGGGAATTCGACTCGATACGGTGAAAAGCGGGCGGGAGGGGGTCTGCGGGCGTCTGCCGGGGCGCCGCCAGCCGCCCCAGCCGCTCCAGCTGCCTCGGCCGCCTCAGCCGGGGAAGGCGTAGACCGTGGTCGCCTGCGCCGCGGGTTCGACGGCGCCTTCGGGGGTGAGCTCGACGTCGATGAACGCCAGCCGCCGTCCGAGCTTGGTGACGCGCGCCGTGACCAGGACGTCGGTGCCCATGACCGCCCGCTGGAAGGTCGTGGACTGCTGGATGGTCGTCATCGGCCCGTAGTCCCCGCGGGCCGCGGACACCGCGATCACGGTGGCCGTGTCGGCGGCGGCCATCAGCGCCTGGCCCGACAGCGCACCGCCCTCCCGGGCCAGCCGGTCCGACCAGGGCAGCCGCAGCACGGCGTGCCGCTCCCCGGTCTCCTCGACGGAGAGCCCGAGGTCCTGCACCCAGGGCGCGAAGTTGTCGGCCAGGACCTTGTCCGCCTCGGCGGTGCTGATCGTCACGGCGGACATTCTGACCCACCGTCGGGGGCGCGCACCAGGGCGCGACGAGGCCCGGGCGCGTGCCCGCCGCGCGCACATGCCGTTGTGGGTATATAGCCTGAGGAGTATATTGGGGAACGTGTCCATACCCTTCGACGTGCTGGCCGAGCCGACGCGGCGGCGGATCCTCGATCTGCTGCTGGAGCGCCCCCGCCTCGTCGGCGAGCTCACCGAGCACCTCGGCCTCACCCAGCCCGGTACGTCCAAGCACCTGCGCGTGCTCCGTGAGGCGGGCCTGGTCCGGGTGCGTGCCGAGGCGCAGCGCCGCTGGTACGAGCTGAGCCCCGAGCCCCTGCGGGAGGTCGACGCCTGGCTCGCGCCCTACCGCAGGCTGTGGGGCACCGGCCTGGACGCGCTGGAGCGGCATCTGGACGCCATGCCCGACGAGATGGAGGAGCCATGACCACGGATACCGGCGAGACGCTGACCACCGCGGACGGCCGGACCGCGCTGCGGATGGAGCGGCGGCTCGCGCACCCGCCGGAGAAGGTGTGGCGGGCCCTGACCGAGCCGGGGCACCTGTCGAAGTGGTTCCCCTCCGACGTGGAGATGGAGCCGCGGGTGGGCGGCAAGGTGCGCTTCCCGTTCCGGCACGGCGAGGGCGAGGCCATGGACGGCCAGGTCACCGAGTGGGACCCGCCGCACGTCATCGCCTACACCTGGGGCGAGGACCTGCTGCGCTGGGAGCTGGTGCCGGAGTCCCTGGGCTCGGTGCTGACCCTGACCCACACCTTCGGCGACCGCCCCGGCGCCGCCAGCTTCGCCGCAGGCTGGGACGCCTGCATCGCCGGCATCGACCCCGAGCTGGAGGGCGAGCCGGTGCCCGGGCCGGGCGACATGAAGGCGGCCCACGAGCGCTACGTCAAGGAGTTCGGTCTCGACCACGGCACCGTGGAGGAGCTGCCGGTCGGCTGGAAGGTCCGCTTCGAGCGGCAGCTGACCCAGCCCGCGGCCACGGTGTGGAAGACCCTGCTCGGCGGGGTGTCCGCGCCCGAGGTGGGCGGACCCGTGCCGCGTGGCTTCGTCGTGGGCGACTTCGCCCCCGGACCGGTGAGCGAACTGCGCCCGAAGGAGGCGCTCGCCTACCCCTGGGACCTCCACGGCCGCCACGAGGGCACCGTGCGCTGGGAGCTGACCCGCGGCACCGGGCATGGCGCGCGACTGGTCCTCACCCAGACCGGCGTCCCCGAGGTGCCCCCCGCTCTGGCGCTGGACGTCTGGCGGGACCGCGTCGAGAGCCTCGCGGCGAAGCTGGCAGCGATGCCCCGCTGACCGGTGGACGGCACGGCGCCCGGCCTCACAGCCGGCCCCGTGCCTCCTCCAGGAACTCCCGGGTGGGGCCCGCAGGCAGGGCCTGGGCGCTCATCCGGTCCAGGGCCTCGCGGAACCGTGAGACGTCCTCGCGTTCGTCGAGGTAGACCGCGCCGATCAGGCTCTCCGCGTACGCGATGTCCGGCAGTTCCGGCAGCGGGAAGCGGAAGATGTGGAACGGACCGTACATCGCCGGGTGCGGCCCCGACGCGAAGGGCAGCACCTGCAGTCGCACCTGGGGCATCCCGCACGCCTCGATCAGGCGGTCGATCTGCAGGCGCATCACCTCGGGGCCGCCGATGGGGCGGCGCAGCACCGTCTCGTCCATCACGACCCACAGCAGCGGCGGGTCGTCGCGGGTGAGCAGCGCCTGCCGTTGCATGCGCAGCGCGACGCCGCGCTCGACCTCCTCCCGCGAGGCGTGCGGCCGCCCCGCGCGCAGCACGGCCTCCGCGTACTGCGGGGTCTGCAGCAGCCCCGGGACGTAGTGCGGTTCGTAGGCGCGGATCAGCTCGGCGGCGCCCTCCAGGCTGACGAAGGCGCTGAACCACTCGGGGAGCACGTCACGGAAGCGGTGCCACCAGCCGGGACGGTTGGCCTCGCGGGCCAGTTCCAGGAAGTTGGCGATCTCGGCGGGCTCGGTGACGCCGTAGGTGAGGAGCAGTTTCTCCACGTACGGGATGCGCAGGCCCACCTCGGCCTTCTCGATGCGGCGGACCGTGGCGTGGGTGACGTCCAGGGCGCGGGCCGCCTGCTCGTAGGAGAGGCCGGCCCTCTCGCGGAGGTCCTGGAGGCGTCTGCCGAGCACCACCCGCAGCACGGTGGGAGCGCTTGCCGCCCGCGCTTCAGTCACGGTCCATCCCCTCCAACACCGCTGATCCCCGCGTAGTTTGTCATGACGTCAGGGTCTGGCAAAGCATGTTGGGGACGCTTTGCAATGTGCAGAACGCACCGTACCGCGACGGCCCGGAGGCAGGCGGGCCCACGTCCAGCCGGCCACCGCCCCGGCCCCGTCCCCGGTGTCACGCGGGACCGGGGACGGGGGGTTTCGGCACGGGACGCGGCTCACCAACCGGGGTAGCGATCCCACCCGTGCTCGTCCCGGCCCGAGGCGTATGCGCTGCCGTCGGCGGAGCCGGCGGGCCCGGCGACGAGATCGCGGGCCAAGGTGTCGAGGACCCAGGCCAGTTCATGGCGACTGACCAGATCGACCGGCAGCGCCTCGGCGCCGTGTGCCGCTCCGAGCAGCGCGCCGGCCACGCAGGCCACCGAGTCGCCGTCCGGGGCACCGGCGGCGAAGCGCAGTGCGGCGCTCACCTGGTCCCGCCGGGGGAAGGAGGCCGCGACGTACACGCCGCCGAGCAGCGCCGAGGGCGCTGTGGCGTCGGGTGCGAGGTCGGCGAGCCGCTTGGCGTCGGCCGGGTGGGCGTCGGCCTCCTGGAGTGCGGCGGCGAGGGCGTCGAGTTCCCCGGCACGGGCGGTCGGGCCGGGATCGGCGCTGCGAAGGTCCAGCAGGCCGCGTTCCAAGGCGTCCCGTACGCCGGACCGGCTGCCCGCCGGCGGCGGCCCGTCGGCTCCGCCGGTCAGGCAGTGGTGGGCCAGGACGACGGCATGGGCCGCCGCGGAGTGCGCGGCCCGGTCGCCGTGGGTGAGGGCGGCCAGCTCATGGGCGAACACGGCAGCCTGTGCCGGGCCCTGCGCGGCGCCGATGACCGCGGCGGGAAGGGTGCGGGTCAGCGCGTGGCAGCCGCGGCTGGTCGTCGGCGGCTTCCCCGCGGTGCCCTGCTCGATCCCGGCCAGGGCGGCTACGGTCGCGGGCGCTGAACCACGTCGTTCGGCGAGTACGGGCACCTGGGCGAGCCAGCCGTCGGGCCACACCTCTTCGCCCGACCCCCAGCGGCGGGCCTTGAGGCCCTGCACGGCCGCCCACCGGCAGTACGCGTGCCACACCACCGACGGAGGATGGCAGACGCCCTTCTGCCCGGCGCGCACGAGAGCGCGGATCGTGCCCTCGGCGGTGAAGCAGGCCAGCTGGGTGCTGACCCCGGCCCGCAACGGGCCGTCGGCCGGCACCTTGCCCCGGGCGCGGCCGACCGTGTCGCCCACGGCGAGGCCGAGCAGCAGCCCGCGCACCCGGGACACGGAGGCCTTCTCCCTCGGGAAGTCCCTAGGCCGCTGCCCTGCGTCGGGTTCCAGATCGGACGCCTCCCGCCTGCCCTCGCCGATCCGGGCTCCGGCGGCCGCCGCCGGGGCGGTCAGATCGTGGACCGCGGACTGGAGTTCGGGGTGCGCGTGGAGGTGCCAGCCACCGGTCGGCGCCCGGCGCAGGTCCCGCAGCGCGCTCTCCGCATCGGTGCCCTTGGCCAGGTGGCTGAAGACGGCGGCGACGGCCGGGGTGCGGCTCTGCCCGGCGTGGCAGTGGAGCAGGACCCGCTTGCCCTCCTGGCGCAGCCGCAGCACCTGGCGGGCGGCCTGGTCCACGACGTGGTGGAGGTTGGCGTTCGCTCCCTCGCTGTCGACCAGCCAGACGCGGACCTGCTCGACGTCGGGTGTGCCGGGCAGGAGCGGGTCCGAACCGACGCGGCAGAGCGAGACCACGGCGTCGACGTCGACCGGCTCGGTGCCCTGGGCCAGGGCCAGGTTGCCCAGGATCACCCCGTCGTCGTGCGGGTGGGGGATGGCGAAGCCGGGGTGGCCACCGGCCGGCAAACGCGGCGCCGAGGGCCAGCCGGCGTCGTCGTCGTTCCCGCCCCGGGCGGTGAGCACGGCCAGCCGGACCAGGTCGGCGCCCGTGAGCCCCGGCCAGCCGTTGACGGCCTGCTGCCACTCCAGGGGGATGCCGGAGCAGCCCCAGCGCGCGCCGAGCAGGGCGCCCGCGATCGCCGCGACGGTGTCGGTGTCCGTTCCGGCGCGTACCGCCGCCTCCAGGGCGAGGCGCAGGTGCCGGGCGGGGAAGTCACCTTCGGCAGCGTTCAGTTCCGGAACAGCGGTGCGGGTGATGGCCGACCAGGCGGCCTGGAGCGCGTGGACCACCCAGCCGTTGTTGCCGAAGTGGTGCGGCGGGTGGGCCTCCGCCGCGTCCAGCCGCTTCGCCCACGTCTCCCGGCGCTCGGGCGGGAGCAGGGCCAGGCCATCGCGCACGCCGTCGAAGGTGCCGTACAGCACCGCGGTGCGGATGCCGGAGCACCACAGCACGCAGGCGTCGGCGCAATCGGGGTCGGGGTGGGTGAGCGCGCTGACGGCGATGGCGGCCTCGGCCATCGCGGCGGGGTCACCGAGGTGTGCGAGGGCGACGATCCCGGTCCGCATCAACGAGCCGTTCCCGGCGCTGCGCGCGTTGCCGGCGGTGTACTCGCGGGCGGCCTCCCGCATCGCCGTGCCCGCCGGCCCGGGGGCGCGGGCAGCGGTGCTCAGGACGAGGCTGGTCTGGTTGCCGACGTCGCTGGCGCCTTCGCTCAGCCAGCCCTGGAAGTTGGCGGCGATCGCGTCCAGGGCCTCGGGGCCGCGCAGATCCGCTCCGGTTGCCGCCACCTGGGCGATGCAGACCTGCATCTGAGTGTCGTCGGAGTACTCGCCCGGCTCGTACGGCCCCAAGCCGCCGCCGATCATCCGCGGCTGCTGATCCTCACTCAGCGTCGCCTTGAACTCGTAGGGCACACCCAGCGCGTCGCCCACGGCCGCGCCGAGCAACACCCCGGCGGCCCGGTCTGCGGCCCGCGCGTCGAGGTGGGGATGGGGTGCGGGGGTGTGGGCCACGGGCGTCCTCCAGGTGGTCCGGCGGCACGTGCGGGACGGGCCGAACGGCGAGTGCAGGGCGAGCGCTGTCCTGGTCGAACGCGGCGGTCCCGGGGCATCCCGGGGGCAGCCGGTTCAGGACGGATCTCCGGCGTGATGCCGCGTCAGCCTGGCACGAGGAGCCACTTATCGTCAATGGGACGCTATGGATGCCGGGAAGTGGCCGGCGTGGTCCCGCAGATGTGGTGGTGGCGGGGTGGACTCCGATCTGACGGGCCATCAGGCAGGTCGGCCGAGCCGAACGGGAGCGGTGACCCTCGACCGTCGCTGGTCAGCGCGGTGTCCCGGGCCCGAAGCGTGGTCCGCTGCGGGGAGGGTCACGGAAGAGCGGTCCGGGCCGAGTTGGGGGCGGAGTCGGATCTTCCATAGGATCCGCCAATGATCACAAGCAAACGGCTGGCGGTGGGGCTGTGCGGCCTCGCGGCCACCCTCGCCACCGCGCTCTTCCCGGCCGCGGCGCCGGCCGCCGCGGACGACGGGCCGGAGACCGCGCACGAGGCCCCGAAGGTCGAGCTCGTGCTCGACGTCAGCGGCTCGATGCGGGCCAACGACATCGACGGCAGGTCCCGCATGTCGGCGGCCAAGCAGGCGTTCAACGAGGTCATCGACGCCGTACCGGACGAGGTCCGGCTCGGCATACGCACCCTCGGCGCCAACTACCCCGGCAAGGACAAGGTGGTCGGCTGCAAGGACACCGAGGCCCTCTACCCGGTCGGCAGCGTCGACCGCACCGAGGCCAAGACCGCGGTCGCCACCCTCGCCCCCACCGGTTGGACGCCGATCGGCCCCGCCCTGCAGGCCGCGGGCAAGGACCTCGCGGGCGGTGACGGCACCCGCCGGATCGTGCTCATCACCGACGGCGAGGACACCTGCCAGCCGCTCGACCCGTGCGAGGTCGCGCGTGAACTCGCCGCCGAGGGCACCCACCTGGTCGTCGACACCCTCGGCCTGGTGCCCAACACCAAGATCCGCGAGCAGCTGAGCTGCATCGCCGAGGCGACCGGCGGTACCTACACCGCCGTCGACCACGCCGACCAGCTCTCCGACCGCATCAAGCAACTCGTCGACCGCTCCGCCGACAACGTGGTCGTCACCCCCACCGTGACCCAGGGCGCCGACCGTTGCGCCGACGCCCCGCTGCTCGGGGCCGGTGTCTACAGCGACCGCGAGGCGTTCACCGAGCACCGCTGGTACCGAGTGAGCGTCACCGACGGCCAGGAACTGCGCGCTTCCGTCAGCGTCGGCGCCGACCGCGCCGTCAACCGCGACTACGGCGTCCTCGTACGGGCCGTCACCTCCGGCGGCCGGGAACTCGTCCGCGGCTCGGAAGCGGGCAGCGGACGCACCGACGTCATCTCCTCCGGTCTGCGCTACGCCTGGCCGGAGCGCGACGACGACGACGCCGCGGCCGCCCGCACGGTGTGCATCGAGGTCAGCAACTCCTTCTCCGCCCCGGACGCCGTGAAGCGCACCCCGGGCCTGCCGCTCGAACTCAGCGTCGACCTGGTCTCCTCGCCCGACGAGCCGTCCGACGTCGCCTCCTTCGGCCTGGGCCGCGGCTGGTGGCTGCTGGCCCTGCTGGTCGTGACCGGCCTCGTCGCCGGTGTGCTGTGGGGCTGGATCTCGCGCTGGCGCGTCGCCGTCTGGAGGACCAACTGATGCGTACCATCCGAACGGCGCGCCGGGCGGCCGCCGTACTGCTTGCGGGCGCGGCCCTGTTCGCCGCCGGAGCGGGCACCGCCGCCGCGGACGACGCCACGCCCAGCCCGGGCGTGAGCGGAACGGGGGCCACCGAGGAGACCGTCCAGCCCGGCACCGGTTTCCGGACCGCCGGGAACCTCCGGCCGGGGGTGCGGACCGTCCCGGCCGGCGCCTCCACCGGCGACTACCTGTACTGGGTGTTCCCGGCCGCGGTGGGCGAGGTGCCCACGGTCTCCGCGACGGTCAGCCTGCCGGAGTCCGCGAGCCGGCACGGCGACCAGACCTGGCAGCTCGACGTCTACGACGGCCTGCGCCGCCGTCAGGCGTGCACCGCGGGCAAGCCGGCCAGGACGGCGTCCGCGCAGGACACCCAGCTGGAGCTGAGCTGCCGGCTGCGCACCGTGCGTGCATGGTCCGAGGCATGGGCCGACGACCCGCTCCCGGGCGCGTACTACATCCGCCTGACCGTGCTGCGGCTCCCGGACGAGGACCTCGGCCTGCCGGTCCAGGCACAGGTCGGCACCACCTCGACGGACGCGGGCGGCTCCAAGGCCGTCGACGGCGAACTCGCCGCCCCGCTCACCCCGGTCGCCAAGGCCGGGGCCACCCTCGACCCCAACGCCGTGCCGTCCGCCTCCGCCACGGAGGAGTCCGACGAGGCGGCGGACGACGAGGCCGACCCGAGCGCCTCGCCGGTGCCGGCCGGGCTGGCCCAGCCCGAGGACGGCTGGGGCGGCGGCTGGTGGTCCGACCGCTGGATCTGGACCGCGGCAGGGGGCGTGCTGGGCGCGCTCGCGGGCATCGCCGGTTACAGCCTCACCCGTGGACGGGGACGCCCCCGCCCGGTCGCGTAACCAGGACGTCCGGCGGCGCGCCGGTACGGTCCCGCACCGCGGGAC